>JAQYAV010000171.1 GCA_029338675.1 Lachnospiraceae bacterium | reverse complement strand
TCCCCCCATTCATTCCATGCATTTATAAACATCAAATCAGAACCATTTTTCTTGTTTTTTTCAACTAATAACCCCATATATTTTTCAAACTTCTCTGGCGAAGCATTTTCAATAACCGAACCAAATGTGCCATGTCGAGGGGTATCATCATAACCAACAAAAGCTCCCATTGTGGTCTTTTCACTCATAGTTTGTGATAATATATTTTTCCATACCTCGTCATAATCGTAACACTGAACTCCATTTTTTTCAGTAGAAGGACAAATTTGCATCGCGGCTCCTGGCTGACAAATAAAAATAGAATCACATGAGTTTTTTTGTGAATCCCTTAAAGCATTTCCAACAACATAAATTCCAGAGAATCCATTACGAATAGCCAAAGTGTTCCAAACTTCCACCATATTTTCCAGACAATGCATATCATTTGCTTTATGAATAACAATCACTGGCTTATTATCAATTTTAATATACCTAGAATCTTTAAAAAATGATAATAAATACTCAAAATGCATCTTCCAGTCATCTACATCCCCATATTTTTGATTTAAGAGAATTCCTGATTCCTTTGACTTTTTGACATTTTCAAAACTTGAAGCCCATACATTCTTGTCAGTTAGGTTACTCCATGTTCTGGCCCATGTTTCATTAGCCCATGAAAAACAAAATGGTAATTCAATGTCATTCCACTGTAACAACAATTCTGCTGGCTTTTCTAATATCTGTCTTCCTTTTTCAAACCAATAATGATATATACATACGCCATCTATTCCTGATTTTTTTACCAAATCTGCTTGCCACTCAAACACACTCTTTTCTAATAGATTATAATAATTCTCATTATGAGGAATATTAGGTTGTTTATGTCCCTCGTAAAGACTTTTGGCTTTTTTAACTGTAACCCATTCTGTAAATCCTTCACCCCACCATTCATCATTTTCCTTCACACAATGAAATTGGGGCAAATACATTGCTAATATTTTCATAATATTCCTTTCTCCTCTAGGTATTTATCATAGTAAATTCCCATCATATAAACAGGTTCGAAATTATATTTATTTGCTTTGTTAATTTCTTTCAGGAACTCTTTCCAGCAGGATGTACTACCTAATAAAACCAAACACTCATCTTCATCTTCTAAATATTCATTAACACTACGACTTTCTATTACGCTGTTATTTTCATTATTCTTATCAACTATATAATCTACCTTTATCCCTTGCGACTCCATTATTTTTAACAATCTTTTTCCATCAGTTCCAAATCCACGAATTATTATTTTTTTTCTTGTATTTTTAACTCTTTCAACCAAGGCATTTACCGAAGGCTCCGTCGAAACATATATATTATTACAAATAATTTCTCGATCTGTATTATCAACGAATGATGTTGGTAGTGTTATCTTACCATTTTCATCATATTCTGCTCTATATGAGAATGCGTAGTCACTTATTATTACATTAAAGCCAAGTCTTTCTGCCTCATCATGTAAATAATGCATTGCCTTAAATTCTTTATAGGTATAGTAAAAAGGCCCAGCATTTTTATTAGGTTGGTACGAAGTAACTTCTCCATCAATAATAATATTTTCAATTTGAATCTCTTTGCATTTTTTCAAAAAAACATCTATCTCAGACAAATCAGAGTTATAATTAAATACATTATATTTCAAATATATTCTTGAACTAACCTTTCTGTATCTCGCTATATTATTCCACACTTGCTCATACGCAGAGTGACCTTTTACCTTTTCAAAACAGTTTGATGTACCCGAATCCAAACTTAATCTTAATATTGCATATCCCTTTTTTAATGCATCTTCCACAACTTCCGAGTATACGATTCCATTAGTGTTAATACGCTGAACATATTTATGTTCGGTCAACCACTTTGATGTTTCATCAAATATAGGATTTAAAGTTGGTTCTCCACCCCCCCAATCAAAAAGACATTCAGATTCAAATAGTTTTTGTTCGTGAAATTTCTTAATTACCGATAACACCTCATGACCATCATCTTCTGATGCATAATGACCAGCACAATAAATACAGCTACTATTACAATACCAAGCAGTATTAATTGTTACCCAATTTAGTTTCTTATAATTGAATGTTTGTAATTTACACTTTTCACATTTTCTACAGTGAGAATCAGCAGACTCATTGTTTTCTTCAACAATTTCTGCAAGTCTCGAATAATACTTATCAGGAGAATAATTTTCTAAACATCCAATCACCTGTTGACCCACATATGCATCATGGCACAAACTTAAAAATGGTTCCTGAAGATTTATCCTAGTCCCCCAAAAATCGCATACCCATATTTTCTCGTTTTCATATTTCCCTAAAATTCTTTCAATATCTGTCATTTCCGTTCCTCTCAATCAACATATACTTCTTCATAATCCATCACCTTTGCAAGTGTCATATTTTTATTTATATGTTCCTTAATTTCCTCCTTTACTTCTTTATCCTGAGCACACACAACAACAATATCCAGAGAAGTTTTGAAATTCTCAATAGAAATAACTTTTTTATCTATACTCGCTATATCCGCTTTTTTATCAATAAGCACATATTGACGACCAAGCATATCCATATA
>JAQYAV010000170.1 GCA_029338675.1 Lachnospiraceae bacterium | reverse complement strand
TGAACTTAGGAATGATGCTGGTGATTGGAACCCTGTTGACGATAAACTTGTCAACGGCGGTATTAGAATGAAGGAATTTATTAATGCTGCATCGGCAAGTTTGATGAGCACAATGCATATGGATGTTAATATTCAAAGTGATGAATTACCACTTGCATATGTTTATAGCTCTGGTGTTGATACTATAAATATCGATTTCTCTAATAAACCAGATAATTTAAATGTAAAGATTAGTGTCGATGGGCAAACGGTACTTGAGACAACAACAAGCAATCAGACGATTACATTTGGTTATGACTACAAGACACCATTTATGGTTACATGGAGTGATGGCAAAAACACCAGTTACTTAAGTGTTGATGCGATTGATATAAGAAATTCTATAAGTACATATGGCAACAATTATTATTACTTAACCAATAATGGAATTAGTTCAAATATTGGAGATTTTGATACTATGGCAAGCCATATCTATCAAAATGAGGTAATTACATATCAAAATGAAATTGTAAATATCGATACTTTAGAAGTAAGAAGCGCTAATGGATTATGGAATATTTTGAGTACAAAGCCAATATTTACATTTGACTATGAAGGCGATGTTTTAAAGACATTCTATGCATATAGTACCTATGGTGATATGAGTGTTGAACAACAAGCTATCATTGAAAATGGTGAATACTATGGTTTAGATCCAAATATGTCTAATAGGGCAAAAGGATTTATTATTGATGAGTATCAAAATAAGATTTTCGTAAGCAGTATCTATAATGATGAATTAATCAATTGGTATCACAACATTAAAACCCCTGATGAATTCTCTAATATGGATATAAGAGAAATCACTTGTAGCATTGAATCTAATGAGCCTATCGTTCTTGTGAGATACAATAATGGTTCATTAGTTGGTTTTGATTACACAACCGGGGAACAACTTGAATTATTCTCTGAAATTGAATACGGCTTCTTCGATTATGTTGCAAGTACATTTACTAGTATGTTTAAAGTAAGTAGATCTAGTGCTTTACAAGGTTCTTATGCGATAGCTGTTTCGAATATTTCGGCATTGGATGCTAGCGAAAATGCGGACGTTATTGAATTATTCTCGTTAGCTCCTGAATCAGATAAAGAAGGTGGTAGTGATGGTCCTGGATATAACATTCATGATACTAAAGTTAAACTAGTATTTGATACTGAAAATGAAGAATTCATAATCGCTAAATCCGAAGGACATAATCTTGTTGGAGGTAGTGGAGTATCCACAGGCCATGCAAATGGTAATGGAACTGGTTCGGGAAATAAAAAGGAAAGAATTGACCGCGAACTACAAGATGAGATTGATGAGCTAGCAAAGGAAAATAATATTCCTGGTTTATCAAATGGTATTGTTGGTAGCACGGGCGTTGTGAATAATTCTTCTAGTGTAATAAAAACTGTCTTTATTGCAATAATGGTAATATGTGTTGTTACATCTGTAAGCATAATCTTTATGAGATTTAAGCGAGGAAGACTATGATAAAAAAGGTTATTGTTATTCTAATCGTGCTGACATTCTTGACAGGATGTTCTAAAAAAGAAGATTTTAATTCTTCAGATAATATTTCAGATGAATATGCGTTTATGATAAAATCTGAAGAACCGTCATATTCATACCCAACTTTAACCATTATAAGAATTGAAACCAAGGAACAAGAGGAATTTGCTCTTCTTGTTCCTAGTGAATATTCTCGAACATATAATGGTTTTATGTCTATGGATATATTCAATTGTTCTTGGAATTTTTCGGTTTCCGAGAAAAGGGAAGCTAGTGATCTATTAGATAGCTTTGAACCATTCACAGAGAATTGTTATGATAGTGGTATTGTTGTAGCGAACAATTCTTGCATGAGATATATCAAAGATTTAGATGCTAACTATGTTTCTTTTTTGTATCTTGTTGACATCGAAAATTCAACAATAATCTTTGAATTAAATTTCAATGAAGATTCTATCGATGATTTATCCTTGATGATGTTGAGAGAACTTAAAGATGCTTATTCAATGGACGCATTAGTTCTGCCGGAAGATGAAGTGTTTGAGATTGAGGAAGAGATTTCTAATTATGAATACTCCGAAGAGGTAGTAGTTCCTGAATCAGAGAACCTGAATTAGTGATTATCAAAAAAAGGAAAATAATCATTTAGAAAAAAACATTATAATAAACAGTATATCTATTATGATGTTTTCATTGTGATTAAGAGATATTATTTATTATTTATTGATTGTGATTTCGTTTTTGGTAAGCCCCAAAGTAAGCTTTAAAATACTCCTAATGTAAGCACCAATTTATTCCCCTCTACTAATTAATCATTATTCTTTGTATCCTATAGGCAAATATTAGTAAAAGGAGAATAGTCTTAAATGAGAACACCAAATTATGATATTGCCTATAAGATTAATGTATGCGAAGAATATTACAATAGAATAACTTCTGATAGTACCATTACTAAAATTGCCTTTGCGAAAGATAAAGATATAAAGTATACCACCTTTCTA
>JAQYAV010000169.1 GCA_029338675.1 Lachnospiraceae bacterium | reverse complement strand
TATGGAAACTTTAATAATGTGCATATTGTTTGGCTTATATGGAATAGTAATTGGCAGCTTTGTTAACGTGCTGATATTGAGGGTTCCATTAAAAGAAAGTGTTACCATAGAAAGATCTCATTGTATGAGTTGTGGCCATACATTAGCATGGTACGATTTATTTCCTTTGTTTAGCTATCTGTTTTTAGGTGGCAAATGTAGATATTGTAAAAAACACATATCTATTCAGTATCCTATAGTTGAAGCGGTAAATGGTCTATTATATATAGGGATTTATCTTGCAAGAGGACTATGCTTGGATGCTATTTTGTATTGTTTGTGTTCGTCGGTATTGCTTGCGCTTAGCGTTGTAGATTGGAGAACACAGGAGATACCAGTTGGATTTAATTGGTTTATCTTTTTTCTTGGACTAATTAGATTATTTACAGATTTAAGTCATTGGAGTAAATATGTAATTGGTTTGTTTGCAGTCAGCGGTTTTCTATATCTTTTAGTTTTACTTAAAGGAATGGGAGGCGGTGACATGAAGCTTATGGCGGCATCAGGCTTACTAATAGGCTGGAAACTTAATATTTTAGCATTTTTCTTAGGGTGTATAATAGGATCTGTTATACATCTTACGTTAATGGCTGCCAAAAAGGCAGGCAGAGTGTTGGCTTTTGGTCCATATTTATCTATGGGCATTTATATAGCAATGATATGGGGAGAGCAGCTTGTAAGCTGGTACCTAAGTATGTGGACTACCGTATAGTCCTACAAAATCACTGATTAGCGAGGGAGGCTATTATAATGGCAAAGAGTGGAAAAGTGTTATCTATTGATATCACAAATGAAAGCATTACAATTATTGAAATCACTGCTTCACAAAAGAAGCAAACTAACGTTCATAACGTTATCATTTTTGAAACTCCAGAGGATTCATACGAAGATGGTATGATTAAGGCTCCGGACAGAATTGCTTATGCAATAAGAGAGCAATTATCAAGTAGAGGAATAACTAATAAAAATGTTATCTTTGTTTTATCTTCTACAAAAATCGTAAACAGAGAGGTTGTTATTCCATACTATTCAAATGCGAAAAAAATAGGGGATGTTATTAACAATAATTCATCAGATTATTTCCCTGTTAACATAGAGGACTATTCAGTTTCTCACACTGTTCTTGAAACAGTAGAAGAAGCTGGAACAAAGCAGCTTAGAGTTTTAGCTGTTGCAGCTCCTTTCAATATCATTAAGTCATACCATGAGTTGGCTAATGTAGCAGGACTTAATATTGTTGATATTGATTATATAGGAAATGCAATGCTTGAGCTTATTAAAACTCAGACAGTTGCAGATACAACAACAATGGTTGTTCAATTAGGTAGCGAAGCTACAGTATTGAACATTGTTCAAGGTGAGAATTTATTACTTCAGAGAACTGTTCCTTATGGAACAAACTCAGTAGTTAATGTAGTAATGGATGAGAAGAATGTTGATGCTACAACAGCTATGACACTTCTTCAGAATGAGAAACTCATTACAGTTGATTTCTCAGATAATGAAGCAACAGGCGCATTCAAGTACCTTATTAACAATATAGGTCGTGTAATGGACTATTATGCTTCTAAGAATCCTACAAGACCAATCGAGGATATTTGCTTGACTGGTGACGGTGCTCTTATTAAGGGTATTGATGGTTTATTTAAGATTCAGCTTAATATTAATACAAAGATTATGGATAATTTAATTAACATTAAATTCGATCCATCAATTGATCTTAAAGTATATAACCCAGTATATCTTGTTACTCCAATCGGTGCTGCATTTAATCCGATGGGATTTGATTTGTTTGCTTCAAAGAAATCTAAAGCTTCATCTGGTAATAGTGAAAATATAGGATTGGCTGTTGCAGCTGTTGTATTCGTTGGATGTTTAATTGGAGCTGCAGGATTAGCATTTTCTTCAATTAAAGGTCTTGAAGATGCAGAAAATGAAAAGGCTGCTGTAGAAGCTGATATTGCAAGATTACAACCAATTCAGCAGGTTATTGAAGAAAGAGATGCTTCTATTGGAATTAAGAATGATGCAATAAACATGTCAGCAACTACATATAATAGAAATGAAAATGTTAGAAGCTTTATTTCACAGTTTGAAGAGAAAATTCCTCAGGATGTAACTATTTTAGGATTTGAGTCTAGTGCAGATGGAATGAGTATTCCAGCATATTCTTATTCTTATGATGCATTAGCAGATTTTGTGCTTCAGATTAAAACTATTGATTGTGTTGATGATGTATACATTGATGGTTGGGTTAAAGAAGAAGAAAACGGACAGACAATATATAAGTTTAACTATAATGCTGTTTTTGTAGATAACAATAAATACATAGTTGATGAAGTAGTTGAAGAAACATCAGAAGAAACTACTGAAGAAGCAACAGAAGAAGCTACTGAGTAGTATAAGGGGGAAACGGATATGAGTAATAAAACAGGAATAACAGTTATACTAATTTTATTTAGTGTTATAGCATTATTTGGTTCTTATAATTATGTATATAAGCCAAAGACACAAGCAAAGGAATCAATTGAAAGTGAATTAGTTACTTTAAGAGCAACAAGAGATGATTTAGAAGAAAAGAACAAGCACAAAGCAGAGTATGAAGCAGAGATCGCTGCAAA
Organism: Lachnospiraceae bacterium; assembly: GCA_029338675.1. Taxonomy (GTDB): domain Bacteria; phylum Bacillota; class Clostridia; order Lachnospirales; family Lachnospiraceae; genus Coprococcus_C. Next base: position 33,174 of record JAQYAV010000169.1, on the reverse strand, counting down.
CTATGAAAAGTTCTATGAAGTGATTAGCGAGTACCCAGGAAATCTTAATCAAGATGTTGCAGTAATGTTCATGAAGGGTATTGAAACTGATAAGACTAATTCTAAGTTCTTATTAGATAAGGTACAGCTTTCAAGACCTGAATTATTCTATACATTACAGGCTCCAGCTAATGATGAGAACGGTAATGCTCAGTATGACTGCTACAGAGTTGCTTATCCAATTCAGTACAATGGTGATTATGAAGGAATTAAGAGTATAATTGATTTTGTAATGAATTACAAATATAGAATGAATTGTACACATTTAGTAATTAATTATGATCCAGTTTCAGAAGTTTATTCAGGTGAGATTGAGTTTGATGCTTTCAGCGTAAACGGTGCTGGTAGACCAGATGAAAAAGCTGATGTTAACGAAAAAGAAGGAAAGAGCAATCCATTCCATGATGCTGATGGTGGAAATAGTGTAATCTCAGGAGCTCATGATTCAGATAATGGTGATTCTATTGCAACTTCATACGATGCAAAGATTGATCTTAACAATGCAAACGGCGATTCAAATGCAGGTGTTACAGTTACTGCTGCTGGATCAAATGCTTCAAGCAAGCTTAACGAGGTTCAGAGTGTAGATATTAAAATCGAAGAAAAGGATGGAAAGGTTGTTGCTTCGTATACTGTAGAAGGAAATACATTTGAAGGTGAAATAACTGGAAAAGAATTTGCAATTTATGTAGAATCTTCTGCTAGAGTAGATTCAGATGATACTAATGGAATTAAATTAAATATTGATAACTCAACTGATATTCCAGTATTCATTAAGGTAAGCGGAGATGATGAAGCTTCACCAAGATTTTCATTAGGTAGCAAGTCAGGTATTGTAAAAGTATACTAAGAGAGGGTGAAACGCATGGCCAAAAAAAACAATAAAGGTTTTAGTTTAATCGAAATAGTAGTTGCCATTGCAATATTAACTTTACTTGTTACTCCAATTATTAATCAATTAGCTCAAACAGTTAAAGTAAATCGTAGATCGAAGCTTCAACAGTATGTAAATGACAATGCTTCGAAGTTTATGGAAGATGTTAAGAGCAAAACTGCAACAGAGTTAGATGCAAGCTATAGTAAGACAGCATATACAAAAACATGTTCACTTGTTGATGAATCAGGCACAGCAATAGCTAATGTAACATATCATGCTAGTAAATATGATGCAGGTGTTGTTTCACTTGGCTCAGATAAAGAAAGATATACTAAGGTTGCATATTTAGATGATTTGCCATATGTTGTATCTAGTAAGACATTTTCCGGTAATTGTTATCGTGTAAAATATGATGCAACATCGGCAGACGTCTTGTCGGGTTATTCTTTAGCTGATGATGGAAGTATTGTAAAATATGATGCAGATGGATTTCCAACTAGTATTGTATGTCAAAGTGCTACTGAAACAATTAATAACCCTAATGAATTAAAAATTGGTAATATGACAGATTTAGATTCAAGTAGAGTTGCTATTATTCCAGGTATTGCTTCAAACTTTGATAAAGAAGCTGAAGCAAAGTATTACTCTATGGCTATGGAGTATTTAAAAACTAACGCTTACGAAACTTGGAAACAGGCAATGTTACATAAAGAAAATGATAACGTTTTGAATAGTGTTAACTTTGTTAATTCATTAAAGAAGCTTACTAAGGTTTACATTAATGAGATTACTGTTGATGGTAAAAAGGCTTATGAAGTAGCTGTTGATGTATATTATTATAGTGGATACGATTATTTTAAGAGTATGAATCCACTTGTTGAGTATGAACCATATTATCAAGTGTTTAAGATGGATGAGTGTCCAGCTGTATATCTTGAATATCAGCCATTTACAGTTGATGTAAAGAATGAAGCTTCAGGCAAAGTTGTATCATACGCAGTAGATGACTATTTAATGGTTGAGAATTATGTAGATGGTGCAAGAGTATATTTATATAAACCTGTAAGTGATGAGATGAAGGTAGTTGGAGCTAGAGGTGATAGTTCCACATACGGAAGAACAGGTGTTAATTTTTATCAGTCATCAGAAGCTACAAGCACTGGTAAGGTTAGGATTTGTTTAAGCAGAGGTAGCGATTCACAATGTAAACAATTTGATGTTTACACAAATATCAGTAATGATATTTTTAATGTGGATTTGACTACATCTTCTGCACCTGATGCATTCAAGCAAACAAGTAGCAAGAAGGGTGTTGGTAATATCAATATGGCAAGTGTTGATTCTTCATGGTTACATACAGTAAAGGATGATGAGGGTAGAGATGCTAAGTTTAGTGCTGTTAGAGTTGAGATGATAAATCAAGATAAGGATGGCTACAAGGTAATTCTTACTGGAGCAAAGGGGGATAATTAGTTGAAGAAATTAAGAAAAAAACTAAGAAAACTTAATAATAGCGGCTCTAGTATTGTAATGGTAATTGTAGCTTTAGCATTTTTGGCAATTATTGTTGGTTCCTTGTTATCGGCAGCTGGATATGCATATAAGCTTAAGTTTCAAGATCTAAATTCAAAAAACAATTATTACTATGTAGAGCAGGCTATGAATGAGGTATATGCTGGTGTAGGTTCTGATACAATGGATAGTATTAGAGAAGCATATATTTATACTGTTGAACATATGACTTATTATGATGCTGACAAGAAGATGTACGTTACACTTAAAGATGATGAATGTCAGGATATGTTTGCTGATAAATTCATTGAGCTTTTCTGTTCAGCATCGGCAGGCTCATACTATTCTAGTGATGCACTTGCTAAATCTAGAATAGAAAAGTTTATTACAAATGATACTGTAAAATTTGATCCAAGTAAGTTATTAATTGAATATGAGAAAGAATCTGGTAATATAAAAACAGTTATTCTTAAGAATATTACACTAAATAGAACTCAGGAATACAAGAAGTCAGTTGCAAATGGAACATTTACACAGACTCTTTCAGCTGATATCGTTATTGGTAGACCTGATTTCAAGGTTATATTCAACTCAACTAATTCAGATTATTCAAACTTATTTAATTATGCAATGATTGCTGATATGGGTGTTGAGGTTAATCAGCCGTTAACTCCACTTACAATTAACGGTAACTTATACGCTGCAAACGACTTTTACAACAAGAAGTATAATGTAACAATGTATGATGATACAGCAAAACAAGAAACTACGTTACCAGGTGCAGATGCTATATATAGCAAGTATAAGCATATTCCTGTTACTTCTAAAGTAAAGAATTCAACAAGAAATGATTACTACAATGCATTTGATTCTAAGTATAGAGGAAGTGCTGCAAAATACTTTGATGGTGAAAATGCCAACAGTATGTATTCAGGACTTTATATCCAGCATTCAGATGTTTCTATTATCGCAGATAGAGTAATAGTTCCAGGTACAATAGCAGTAATGGACAGAGGTACATTATCTGTTAATAGTAGAAATGGTAAGCTTACAAGTGTATCTGAGATATGGGCAGATAACATTGTATTAGGTGGATTTAGTTCAAAAACATATAGTTCAGATGATACTACTAAAAAGAATCCAATTTATTCTGGATCTTCTGCAATTATCAAAGGTGATTTATATGTAAGAGATGATACAGAGCTTAATGCTGCTGGTTCAAAATTTGTATTAAATGGTGGATATTATGGTTATGGAGATAGTACTACTAAAGATACAAGAGAATATATCTCAACAGTAAATGCTGATGATTTTGTTATTGAAGAGAAAGATGATGCTGGTGAAACAGTAAAGCGAAACAGAGGTCATTATAACAGTAGTGCAATTATTGTTAATGGTGAGAAGTCAGATTTAGATTTTTCATTAACTGATAATTTGTTCTTAGCTGGTAGATCTTACATTGAGCTTTCAAAGAAAGTAGATAGAGATTCAAGTGCTTCTTTTGAAGAAAAGAGAAAGCTTGCTGATGGAACTACTTCAAATGTAAATTTATATGATGTTGAGGGTAATGTTGTTACTAGTGAAGATGGTGTTACTCAGACATATGAATATAATCCTAAGGAAAGTATTGAAAAGGCTGATGGCAGTAAAGATACAGTATTTATAAGAGATTATAAGACTGGTGAAAGTATTTCAAGTGCTGCAAACCAGAAAGCATACGTTCCTGTTACTTACAAAACAATGCCTGAAAAGGCTGCAACTCCAGACCCTGAGTTAGGAGATTATTACGAAGCAATATTATGTGATGGATTAAAGGGATCTGCATTATTTGAAAAGTATTTCCCTAAGAAGGTATTTGATGACAAGATACCATGTATTATGCAAAGCGTTTCTGGAAAGAAATATTTCTATTTACACTTTGAGAAAGCTTATAAGGAATTAAAGAATTATGCTGGTATATTAAGTGACGAAACAAAATTATTAATCAGTGATAATACTAGTCCAGAATCATATGCGGCTTCATTTATTGAAGATTATTCAAATGAATTAAATAGTACAACAAGTTCAATTAAAGAGTATTTAGTTGATATTGGTAATTTTGAAGATTTCAAGCTTGGACAGATTGTGTTACCTAAAGGAAAATCAAAGATTTATTCAAGTGGTGCAATTACTTCAAAAGAGGAAACAAAATTCTCAATTAAGACTAGTGATGCTGTTACTGATTTAAAATCATTGTTCGACGGTAATGCGTATGTTACTTCTACTACATCAGCTTCTTCAATTTCAAAAGAAATTGGTAAAGAATATGAGTATGTGAAGTGGAATTTGGATCATTACAAGGATGCTGAAGCAGGAGAAAAATCATATGTAGATGCACTTGTTAATAATGGAGATTTTGGTGATGCAATTATTACTCCAATTAATAAGTACCTTGATTTTTCAAAGATTACATCATCTACAAATTATAATTCATCATTAACAGACATTAAGGAGATAACTGCAGATACTAACGTATGGATATCTAATAGTGATGTTATTGTTTCGGATGATGATGGAGATAAGACTGTTACAGGTGTTGTAATTACTAAAGGTGATGTACAGTTCGCAAGTAATGTAGAGCATTTTAATGGCTTAATTGTTTGTGGTGGAAAGCTTTATATTACTAATAATCTTAAAACAATTCAGGCGAGTCCACAGACTTGTATGTCATTCTTAAGAAACTGTCGGTTATCAAACAATGAAGCTGCAAAGAAGATTCTTGAGTTGTTTAGACAAGAGGCAGATACATTAGTTACTCCAGGTAGTAGTGAAACTGCAAGAACAATTGATACAATTGATTATTCAGATGTAGTAAGCTTCAATAACTGGATGAAGAATGTAGAATAGAGGTGACAACTATGAAAAGACAAAGAGTTAATAATGATGGTTATTCATTAGTAGAGTTAATAATTGTTATCGCTATAATTATGGTATTAGGGACAGTTTCATTCTTGAGCTTGAACTATATTAAGACTGCAAAAGCAAAAGAAGCTTCTGTTACATTAGATAACCAAGTAAGTAATTTATTAAATAGAGCCCGTAACCAAGCATGTAAGTATGATAATGGAGATGGAACAGGTGAAAGTGTTCACAAATCTGATAGATTCATTATTCTTGTTTATAAGAATGCTGATGGATCATATTATGTTAAACGTGGATACACTGGTGCTTCAGGAGATATTTATGTAGATGCTGAAAACGGGAAAGATGGAAAAGGCGTAAGTCTTACATCTTATGTAGACATTAAATATAACGATGGTTCGGGTTCAGTTTTAATTGATAACGTAGGACAAAAAATAATTTATGATGCCAGTGGTAGATGTGTATATGGTGATGGTGATTTCGAGTTTTATGGTAAAAATTCTTCATTGTTATCAAAAGTTACCATCAATAAAAATGGTAGTCATAATGTGAATTAAGTGAGGAGTGATGACTGTGATTAAAAAGAAAAAAGATAATAGTGGTTTCACTCTTGTTGAGTTAATTATTGCAATGGCAATATTAGCGATACTTATGACTATAATTAGTAGTTTGATGGGAACAGGGGTATTTAATTATAAACGAACAAAAGCAGATGTTAGATTGCAGACAAATTCGCAAGATACCTACAATAGAATAACTGATTCTATTATGCAGGCTAAGAGTATTGTTATAGGTGGTTATGAGAGTGCTGATGACATTTCTTTTGCAAGAAGTGGTATAGAGGTTAGTGCTACATTAGATAGAAAATTCTATGTATTAGATGAACAAACAAAAAATGATTTTCTTGCTAATCCATCTTTATTTGGAATTCAGCTAGAAGCAGGCGAGACAATATCTGATTCACAGGTTAAATATTTTAACGAATTTAATTCAGCAAAGAAGTTGTATGTTACTAATATTGGTGTTAGACGTGCAGTGCCATTAGATGCTAGTAATTCTTCTACTAAGAGAACAAGTGGTTCTGAAATATATGCCAAAAGTGCTATAACTGGTACAGAAACACTGTTGAATCATAAGGAAGCAGATGGTACTTTAACTGATAAAATTGGTGTTAAAGATACATTAATAGATTCATTTGTATTTAGTGGTCAGAAATTGTTTTATGGTCAGCAGTATGAATTTATGGATAATCTTAATGATAAGGTTATTTTGGGAAATAGTGATTCTGAAAAGAAGCATGAGTTTTCTAAATCTATATCATATGTAACTGTTTCAGGCAAAGTGATTACAGGTTGTGTTGCTTCAATTAATAGTGAAGATGCTACAGTTGATTTCAGAATATATTTTGTTGATAAAAATGCAACATTTACAACTGATGGTAAGATTAGTGTTAGAAACAAAAATGTTATGAATAAGAAATAAAATGAGGAGGTAGAAAAATGAAGCGTAATACAAAGATTACAATTGCTGCATTATGTACGATGCTTGTCATGGCAATAGCTGTGTCAGTTCTATCCTTCTCATACGCAAGTAGAGAGGATGGAAAAGCAACTCTTACTGATGCACACGAAGTTGTATTTGCCGATGGCTCATTAGCTGATACTTATACAAACATTGATAATATCATAGCTAATTCTCATGCATCGGGAACAGATGCGGATCCTGTATATCATATTGTAGAGATTAGTTCTTCTGGTGTTTCTTGTGGACTTGATAAGTATGTATCAGATCCAGATAGTGGAACAAAGAGATTTGAAGAATTAGTGCTTAATGCTTATTCTACAAAGAAAGATGCAGAGGGTAAGCTTATGCAGATGGCAGAAGGAAAGGTTGAGTATAAGCTTTTTGCTCCTTCTGATTTCGTAGATAATACAGAAAATCTTGCTGCTATCTCTAAAGCAGATTTGATTTATATTTCAAATGACGCTAAGGGCGAGTTCTCATTTACTAATGATATTGATGAGAATTTGAAGGATGTATTAAAGTCATATGTTGTAGGTTCATTCAAACCACTTATCATTGATGCACCAAAGGCAACAACTGGTAAGAATGATAAGAATGAAGAATATCTTATTACAACACTTGTAGATCAGTATTTTGCTCCAATGGGTGCATATAGATATACATTTGCTTGGGATAAAGGTACTCAAACAGTTGAGCAGTTCTTTGGACATGCAAATGGATCAATGTACTTAGGTATTAATGGTACTAATTTTGAAAAGAATTGGAGCATAATTTCTGATAAGGAAGATAGTACTGAGGAAGGTGCAAAGAATTACAAAGTAAGTAAGGTATTATCTGTATCTTCAAATGCTACTTCTAGTCATGATAATGCTTTCGCTTTATTAGGTGGAGCAACAAAGATTGATTTTACTACAAATAAATTCTATGACAACAAGGGAGAAGAAGTTTCAGCAGATAATATCTATGATATTACAGGAACTACTTTCCAGAGCAAAGGTTATAATAATAGATATCATATACCTGACTATGTTCAGTTAGATACTATGTTGTTGTCAGAGATTGATAGTTCTGTTGATTTTGATCAATACGATATGATCATTTTTGATGATAGTTGTAAAGGTTGCAAAATTACAGAGGATTGTTATATTAAGTTTGTTGACGCTTTCTATGCTAATAAATCAATAGTATATCCTGCTAATTTCAAGGGAGCTGCTGCTTCAGATGATATGTCAGGAACTACTGATATAGAAGTATGTAACTATGTTGAGTTATATCAGTTATTAGTAACTGCTAAGGGTGAAACAAAGTATGATAATGTACTTAATACTACTCGTTCAAAGATGAGTGAAATCTTTTCAAGTAAAGATAAAGGTACTGCTAAGGTTATTGTAGACTTAATTAATGCTTCTACTTTTAGAGGAATTGGTGGTTCGTCTACAGGTTCATCTTCAAGTATGTTTACAGTTCTTGAGATTCAACCATGTTATCCAATTGATAGAGAGTTAGCACTTGAAATTGGTAAAACATATCCTAAGAAGGAAAAGAAAGTAAAAACAAAAGATGGAGATGACCAAGGTAACTACTATATTTACCCTAGAGACGTAATAAATGGTAAGACAAAAGAACAGATTCTAGAGGGTAGTGAGTATTATCAATGGGAATTATCTAAAGCTAAGATCGCTGATGCATTTGGTCTTGATGTAAAACAGGTTAATCTTCTTCAGATGTCTTCTTCTGAACTTGCCTCAAGCAAGAGAGAAATATATGGTAATGTAGATTTGGTTTATGTCGGTGGTAATAATTCAGCTTTAACTAATGCTTATGAAAGAAAGAACTATGAAGTATTATATCATGGTGAATTTAATAGTGATTCAACATTATATCGTAGTTTAAGTGGTGATTTGGATAGGTTAGCTTCTGTTCCAATATATGATATGTATACACATTCAGGAGATATGGTTAACTTAGAGATTGGTAATGGTTTCCCATTATATGATAGTACAGGAAAAGATTATTCAAGTCCAACTAGTACAGCTGCTTTAGGAGTTGTTGAAGGTAAAGATATCGGAAAGCCAACAGAAGGTAATTTGAAGACTGTTGCTTTATTAAACGGTAATGATATTTCATATAGAAATTATGAAGATTTGGCAAAATATGTTAAAAATGGATTGCCAGTTGTAATTAGTAAAGATGTTTCAGCTGCATATAAAATTTATCAGGAAAAAGATAATAAGCAGAATGCATTGGATCCTCAATCTAACATGGTTAAGTTCTTAAATGCTTGTAAGGATAAGCTCAATGTTATGTGGGATTTTGAACAGGATAAAGTTGTTTATCGTGATAATGATGGTGGAAGATTAGGTGATACATTGACAGGATATGTTTCTGTATTTGCTCCATCAACAGGTGCAATTAGCGATAATGATGATACTAAGACTGTTGTTACAGGTAATATTGATAATCTTGTAGCACTTTGTGCAAATAAAAATGTTACTAAATCAAGACCTAAATTATCTGTTACTTCAATGCCAGCTACATATAATTTGTATGATGAAACTACAAAATTATCAAATAGAAATTTAACTTTCAAGTATCGTGTTTCAGGTACTACTAATTATTCAGTTAAACTTTATATTGATGATGATGGCAATAGTAAATTTGATAGAAGTACTGAGAATGTTGCTATTGGTAATAAAGACACATTGACATATAAGGTTGCTGATTCCTTTAATGGTCCTCTTTATTGGATGATTGAGGTTGTTGATAATGCTACTGGATTAAATGCTTATACTACAGGTATTGCTTTTATTAAGAGTAATACTATTGAAAAGCAACCAGTTAGAATTCTTCAGATTATGCCAGGTGATGGTAAAACAAAGATGTCAAGTGGTTCATATAGTGGAACATTATTACAGGGTGAAGGTGGAACAGGTCAGAATACATTATACTTCTGTAAATACTGTCAGAAGTCATTACGTAAATTAGTATATAATCCTGTCAGCCATGATTTAGGAAACCCTAGAAACCATTTCGAAACTTTCTATGATGCAAAATATTATGATGATCGTGATACAGATGGTGTTTGCTCAAGAAATGTTTATTTAGGACTTCATGAACATACATTTGGTATTGTTCCTTATGATAGTAGTCTTCCATTCTCATTTAATGGTGGTGGATATGGTGCTGATAACTGGGAAGAGAATTTAGCTAATGAAGTAAGTGATTTGTATGATTTCGATATTGATATTCTGTATCGTGGACAGTTTGAAGAGTATGCAAATGAAATAGATGAAGCATATGATGTTTCAAAGATGACTGAAGCTGAAAAGAAAGCTAAGATTGATAAATACAAATTTGATGAATCAAGTGATGAATATGCTGAATTTAGTACACTAACAGAAGTTGATGACAAGGTTAAGTTCATTCTTAAAGATGAATATAAGCAGTTAGCAGATCAGTATTGGCAGTGGTATCAGCTCATGAAGACAGAAAAACTTGAAGATAAAGATAAGTTCGTTTATGAAGAGAAGACAATTGATATAACTGCAAAGCAAGCTGAAGATTTATTTATCAAGAGATTAAATGCTATTGTTGATGCAAATCCAAACTGTAAAGCAGATCACATCGAAAAAGATGGAACAAGACAAAGAATTTCCTTGAAACAAGAAGTAGATGCGATTCTCCATGATGGATGTTATTCAGATTTATTTAGTGTAAATATAATGGAAAATCCAGGTGGAAGCACATCAATTCAGGATGTACATGGTCTTGTAAAGGATTCTGATACAGGTGAAGCAAAAGATATGTCAATAAAGGATATCTACGAAGATTACATTGTTCATAATGATGTTAAGGTAAAGTTACATGAAGAATATAAGAAGTATGCAAGATATGCAGCAGGTCATGATTGGTTATCAGATTGTTATGACATTGTTCTTATAGGTGCTTCAGAAAACTTTGCTGGTGATGATATTAAAGATGCTGTAGCTCTTGCAGACTTAAAGTCATATGTAAATAATGACGGTAGCTTATTGTTCTTCCATGATACAATGAGTCCATATAAGGATCAGTTAGCTTCAGTTCTTACATCTACATTAATTGAAGATTTTGGTATGGATAGATATCATATGAGTGTTGATTCTTCTATTGGAGAACAGGGTAATTATGTTAAGTATGTATCTAAAGACGATAATAAGTATTTTATGACTAATTTATCACCAAGATCAATAGACGATCCTGATAGATATAGCGAGTTTGCAAATGATATTTCAAAGATTGCTGATCCATCATACAACCCTATATATTATCAAAGGAAGTATGATTATTATTTAAGTAGATATGCATATACTGATTTTGCATTGATTGCTGGAAAAGATAGTAATGGACACGGTAATCCATATAGATATTCAACATTTAAATGGAGTGTTGCTTCAAATAGAAACCAGCAGGATGCTAAGTTTAATCAGAAATCTGCTACTGAATATGGTACTAATGCTGCTAGTCAGAATAATGTTGGTATTGTAACAATGTATCCATTTACATTATCATCAGAGTTAAGTATTTCTCCAACTCATAGCCAGTCATTTGTTTGTGATGTTGAAGATGATAATTTAACAGTATGGTATTCATTTGCAGGTGGATATAATGGTTATACAACTAATTCAGATTCCAACTCATCAATTTATGCAGCTGATCCAAGAGATGGTATGAATAACTACTTCATCTACTCTTATGGAAACATCACATACTGTGGTGCTGGTCATGCAAAGGTTACAGGTTGTGCAAAAGAGAATAATGATGAGCGTAAGTTATATATCAACATTATTTGTAATTCAGTTCGTAAATCTGTAAAACAGCCAACAATCAGTATTTATGATTTTGGTAAAGATACTTGTGGTGATAAGATTAAGATTAACGAAGAAGGTATGTACTATACAAAGGTTGAGTCTGATGAAGATTATACTGACTTTAACTTTAGAGCTGCATGTGATAATGGTGCTACACTTAAGAGCATTAGAATCTACTATGATTTAGATTATAGTGAAAAGAATACAACAAGTGCATATTCTAAGGATGAGAATCATAAGCTTATTGCTGATTGGAACAGTAAAGATAATCCTGATAAGGTAGAATCTAATTTGAACGTCCCAGTATTTAGATATGATAAGGATTTATTTACTAGATACGACAAAGACGGAAAAGAAATTCCTGCTGAATATGTATCTGGAACTGAAACAATTAAGACTCATGAAACAATGCTTCAGTTGCAGCAAGAATACTTTGATAAGTATGATGGATATCATACATATATAGTAATTGAAGCAACTGACTCAAAGGGTAACAAGGTTTACCAGAGACTTAAGATTATGCTTAAGGAAACATTGTTCAATTTAACTTAATATAATTGAAGCGGAGTTTTACTCCGCTTCTTTTTTTGTATATAAATTTCTGTAATCCCAAAGTAATACTTCAAATTAATTATTATATGATATATAATTAATCAAGCAGATATATACAAACACGTGGATATATATGTAATATACATGTTAATTTATTTGTGATACAAATAAAAATATAATTATTTGTAAATTGGATAAAAGAATAATTGCATGTAACATGAATAAAAGTATAATTGCTTTCAATATGAATAAAAGAATAATTGCTTGCAATATGAATAAAAGAATAATTGCATGCAATATGAATAAAAGTATAATTACTTGCAATATGAATAAAAGAATAATTGCTTGCAATATGAATAAAAGAATAATTGCTTGCAATATGAATAAAAGAATAATTGCTTGCAATATGAATAAAAGAATAATTGCTTGCAATATGAATAAAAGTATAATTGCATGCAATATGAATAAAAGTATAATTACTTGCAATATGAATAAAAGATTAATTGCTTTTAATATAAATAAAAGTATAATTACTTGCAATATGAATAAAAGTATAATTGCTTGTAACATTAAAAAATGTATAATTATATAAATTATGATGGGAAGGTATTTTTGATGATTAAGGATTTAATAGCTAATGATAATTTAGATGGCATTATTATTACAGATGAGTATAATATGGAATATTTATCAGGTTTTAAAGGTAGAACAGGTTGTCTTCTTTATATATTTGATAAACAATATTTGCTTACTGATTCTAGATATACGGAACAGGCTAGTATAGAGGCTAAGTGCTTTGAGTGTGTTGATATTGCTAAGCTAGGTTATTCAAAAACATTAATGAATCTTATTGATAAAGCCGTAACTGAAATAAAAAGTAAAGAGGTTCTGAATGAATCTAAACATACAAAATCAAACGATAAAATATTAATTGGTTTTGAGAATGAACATATATCATATAGCTTTTATAAACAGTTTGTTGATACATTTGGAGATAAGATTTTGTTAGTGCAGCTTGATTCTAAGGTTAATAGATTTAGATCCATAAAGACTGAGGAAGAGATTGAGAATATTGCAATTGCTGAAAAAATTGGAGATGAGGCATTTCTTCACATAATTAATTTTATTGAAGAGGGTATGACTGAAAGACAGATTGCTCTTGAATTAGAATATTTTATGAAGAATAATGGTGCTACAGCTCTTAGCTTTGATACTATTGTTGCTTCAGGCAAAAATTCTTCAATGCCACATGCTATTCCAACGGATAAAGTAATTGAACATGGTGACTTTATTACAATGGATTTTGGATGTATATATAATGGATATTGCTCGGACATGACAAGAACAGTTATTATGGGAGATGAACCAACAAGTAAACAGTTAGAGGTTTATAGTGTTGTTTTAGAAGCACAGAGAGAAGCACTTAAAATGATTAAACCAGGTATGGTTTGTTCAGATATTGATAAAGTCGCAAGGGATATTATTAAAAATGCAGGTTATGGAGACTATTTCGGACATGGTCTTGGTCACAGTGTTGGATTGTTTATTCATGAGGAACCTAGGTTATCTCCAAAATGCAATGATATATTACAAGAAAATATGCTTATGACAGTTGAGCCTGGAATATATCTTCCAGGAGAATTTGGAGTAAGAATAGAAGATTTGATTGTTGTAACGAAGGATGGATATAGAAATCTTACTTCTTCTCCAAAGCCTTTGATTATGTTATAAAGAATTTAAATTATTGATTTTAGAACAAATAACTTATACAGTTTATAATAAATAAATTGTAGTTTTACAATAAAAATGGTTGAAAAATCCAATATTTTATATTAAAATCAATCTATATGTAATTTTAAGGAGGAAATTTATGATTTCAGCAGGCTATTTTAGAAACGGTGTGACTATTGAATTAGAAGGTAATATTTATCAGATTATAGAGTTCCAGCATGTAAAGCCAGGCAAGGGTGCTGCTTTCGTTAGAACTAAACTTAAGAATATAAAGAGTGGTGGAGTAGTTGAGAAGACTTTCCGTCCAACAGAGAAGTGTCCAAAGGCACACATTGATAGAAAGGATATGCAGTACTTATATGCTGATGGTGACTTATACTACTTCATGGATTTAGAGTCATTTGATCAGATTGCAATTAACGCAGATGTTATTGGTGATTCATTAAAGTTCGTTAAAGAGAACGAGATGTGTAAGATTGCTTCACATAACGGAGTTGTTTTTGCTGTTGAGCCACCACTTTTCGTTGAATTGTTAATCACTGAGTGTGAGCCAGGTGTTAAGGGTGATACTGCAACAGGTGCTACTAAGCCTTGTACAGTTGAGACTGGTGCAGTTCTTTATGTTCCATTATTTGTTAACCAGGGAGATACAATTAAGATTGATACTAGAACTGGTGAATATCTTTCAAGAGTTTAATTTTATAACAGAATATAAACTATATAAAAGAATCCGAGGATTTATTCTTCGGATTCTTTTTTTGTCATATATATGTTTTATTTGAATATATATATTAGTGAGGTGATACTTTTGTCTGATGATATATATAACGTTCTTCCTAATAGGATTAAAGAGGTATTTCGATATGAGGAGGATAAATTAAATCAAAATAATATATTCAATGATTTGGTTGAAATAAGAATAAGAATTAATAAGCCAATAATATTTCGGAATAGTGGGCATGATTTAATTTACATAAATAATTCATTTGTGGATGCATCCTTATTTGATAAAAATAATAAATGTGAATATTTATGCGCTTCTTTAGAGGATGTTAATGAAATGATTGATTTAGTATCAGACTATTCTCTTTATGCATTTGAAGATGATTTGAGACAGGGTTATATAACAATCAAAGGCGGACATAGAGTAGGTATTGCTGGGAAGGTTGTAATTGATATGGATAGAGTGAAGAATATTAAAAATATTTCATTTCTAAATTTGAGAATAGCTCATCAGATAAAGGGTTGTGCGAAAAATGTTATGCCGTATATACAAGCTGATAGAAAATATTTACATACGTTAATTATATCTCCACCAGGATGTGGCAAGACTACATTACTTAGGGATATTATTAGAACTATTTCAGATGGGGATAAGAATTACTCAGGAAGAGATGTAGGTGTTGTAGACGAAAGGTCCGAGATTGCTGCATGCTATATGGGACTTCCTCAAAATGATGTAGGCTTTAGAACGGATGTGCTAGATAATTGTCCTAAAGCAACAGGAATGCTGATGCTACTTAGAACCATGAATCCAGAGGTTATTGCAGTTGACGAAATCGGAGACAGTAAGGATGTAGAAGCAATTAGATATGTAATTAATTGCGGCTGCACAATTATTGCGACAATACATGGGGATTCAATAGATGAAATTAGGACAAGACCAATAATACGCAAATTGATAGATGAAAGAGTATTTGACAGATATATAATATTAGGAAAAAGCATGGGTGTTGGAACAATTAATAATATTTTCGATGAAAGGGGAAATGAATTATTAAAGAAACCTTTTTCTACGGAAGAATATTTGGAGGTTTATTAGTTTTATTTGGGAGCTGCGCATTGGGTAACAGCTTTGCTATATCTATGAGGAAAAGAATTACTAATTTAAGAGATATTGTTAGATTGTTTAACCTGTTAAAAGCAGAAATATTTTATAAGAAATCTGTTCTTAAGGAGGCGTGTAAAAACGCTTCCTTAAGATGTATATACCCATATAATGCATGGCTTAATAATATATTTATGAATATGGAAGAGGGTAAAAAAAGTTTTTATGAAATATGGGAATATGAATTGATTTTTTTATATGAAAATTCCAGTTTAAAAACAAATGATATGGACTTAATACGGGAAATGGGACAAGCCTTAGGTCATTATGATAAAGAAACACAGAAGGTTAATATTGACCTTGAATTAGATGAAATTCATAGGAAGGTTTTGTTATTGGAAAATGAATTAACAAACAAGATGAAAATAGCTTATATTGGGAGCTTTTTGGCAGGTCTTTTGATTATTATTTCTGTTGTGTGAGTGGTAGGAATATATAGCTTGCAAACTAATTTGTAAAATAAGAATACATATTGTGGTTATCTGAAAAAACATTTTGGAGGTAAGTATGTCGATACAGATTATAATTAAGATAGGGATTGTCGGAATAATAGTTTCTATTTTAAATCAGATATTAAAACACTCTGGAAGAGATGATCAGGCATACTTAGTAAGTATGGTTGGCTTAGTAGTTGTTTTGTCGTGGGTTATTCCCTATATATATGAATTGTTTCAGGAAATAAACAGGCTGCTTGATATGTGATTTATATTTTATTATATGAAATTATGATGAGGTAGAGGTTAAAATGGAGATTACATTATTGGTGTTTTTTGTAATTGTTTCTGTTATGTTAGCAATTCTCCTTAAGAGTAATAGTCCTATTTTTAGTACGGTTATTAGCATTTCAATATGCATTTTTATCATGCTTTTTGCCATTGGACAAGTTAGAAAAATGTCGGAGGGTATAAGAGAGATTTTTCGATATGTAAAGGTTGATAAGATATATTTGATATTGCTTCTTAAGTTGGTTGGAATAGCTTATGTAAGTGAATTTGGCTCTGGAATATGTAAGGACGCAGGATATAGTGCAGTTGCATCTCAAATTGAAATTGTTGGAAAACTAACCATGTTGTTAGTGTCGTTACCCATATTAATGCAGGTTGTAGATACAATAATAAAGATGATTTAAAAAGATATTTTGTTATAGCAAATCATATTTAAAATAATTCTAACATAGCAAAGTAAAGTAAATATAAGGAGAGTGTAGATTGTGTTTCAATAAGTTTGCTATTGTAATTTGCATGTTTTTAACAATAGGAAATTACAACGATGATTTATTAAATAAAAATATATTTACATTGTTTAATAATTATTTTGACATATGCCAAAATGATAATACTAGTAAACAAGCTAATTTGGATCAAGATATGAAGAATGCTAATGAATCAAAACAAGAAGAACAAGAAAAACAAGAAGAACAAGAAAAACAAGAGGCTGCGTTATATGATAAAAAAATGGATTATTATGATAAGGAAAATGACTATGATTATATATTAAATAACTTGCCTTTGAGGAGCGTTGATGAAATCTTAAATCGCCAAGGCTTTAGCGAATTTAGCTTTTCAAAGCTTGTAAAGGCTATAGCGAAAGGAGATAAGGACTACATAAAATCCACCATAACAAAGGAAATAAGAAATAATATCTTTGAAGACTATTCAGAAAATAAAAAGTTAATGCTGGAAGTAATAGTTATTGTTCTAATTGGTACAGTATTTTCGAATATATCGAATTCACTAGGGGATGGCTTTATTAGTGAAAATGGGTTTTATATTACATATATGCTTTTAACAAGTGTTTTGCTGGCTTCTTATTTCATATCAGTTGGTATAGTTGAGAGTTGTATGACGAAGCTTATTGGACTCCTAAAAATAATTATTCCAATATATGGCTTAGCTATGAATTATATTGGACAATCTATTATGGCATCGGGAATGTATCAGGTTGTTATGTTGGGGATATTAGTTGTTGAATTTGTTATTAAGAATATTGTATTGGTTATTGGTAAATATTATGTGATGGTAACCATAATAAATAACATTAATAAGTTAGATAGATTTTCTAAGTTAACTAAGTTTTTAAAACAGGCATCAAACTGGATATTAAAAACCTCGGTTGTTGTTATTATTGGTTTTAATATAGTGAAGAATTTAATTAATCCTGAATTAGATGCTATTGGAAGGGATACTGTAAAAAGAGTGATTAGTGTTATTCCAGGCGGAAATATGATTAATATGTTGTCTGGAACATTACTTGGCTCAGGAATTATTATAAAAAATTGTATTGGAGTTACAGGAATGCTTTTGATTATATTTGTGGTGGCATTTCCAGTGATAAGAATATTTATTCTTATGCTTATGGTAAGATTTACAATGATTATTATTCAGCCCCTTGGAGAAAAACGATATGTGAATGCAATAGAAGCCCTTGCAGGAGGAATGGATATTTTGCTTAATGCAATGATTAGCGGTGTTGCAATGTTTTTGTTAACAATAGCCATAATGGCTTATGGGGGTAGAGGATAGTGCTTTACGCTTGTGTTAAAAATATAGTTATATATTTGATTATTGCTGGAATTGCTAATAATGTTGTACCTGGTAAGGAATACAAAAAGTATGTGTCTTTTTTTAATGGGTTAATAATTCTTTTGATTATATTGGAACCAGTGTCAAGCCTAAGAAATAAAAAGCTTAGTGATTTAAGCAAATACTATGATTATTTTGAGTATATATGTGATGAACAAAGTAATGAATTAGCTGATTTACAGGAACAGTATTATTTATTTAGTAACATAGATAATAGGGACAATGATAAAAGTGAGAATGATAAAAATCAGAATGATAATGAACAAGCAATATATCAGGAAATACTAGCAGAGATTTCTCAAATAGAATTAATTCAAGATAAAAATGGAATGAACTTGTCGTGTATAGTGTATGTTTCATGTGATTTAAGCAAGGAAAAAGAAAAAATATTAAAAAAGAATATTTCTAAAGTCTATAATATTGAATTCGGTAATATATATATATCAAAGCGGTGAAAAAATGGGGATTGAATTAAGTAAAGAAAGCTTTATTAAAAAGAATCAAAAATCTACTAAATACATAACAATAATCTTAATTGGAATGCTTATTTTAATTGTAGTTTTTCCAAGCAGTAATAAAAATGAAAAAAGCTTGATGTCAAATGACTACAAAATGGATGAGGTTAGTTACAGCAATCATGAACAGGATATGGTTATGTATTATGAAAATCGCCTTAAGGATACACTAGAGAAAACATATGGAGCTGGGAATATCCATGTAATGATAAACCTTTCAACAATGAATAACAGCACTGGCTTTTATAAGGAAAGTGAAACAAAATATGTAGTTGATGGGGTGCTTATTATTGCAAAGGTAGGTGATGAAAAAGCACTTGCAGATATATCCCATTGTGTAGCAGCTTTATTTGATTTGCCAGCGCATAAGGTGGCAGTAATAATCAAAAAATAGGAGATTTATATTAGTATGGAAAAGAAGAATAATAAGTTATTAAACAAAGATGTTAATGACAATTCCAAGTCTACAGAAAAAGAGACTAAAAATACTAAAGTAAGCTCAAAAATAACTAAGAAAAATCAGTTGATTATTGCAGTTCTTACTGTTTTGCTTGGAATAGCAGGATATATCAACTTTCAGGGAGTATCCTCCTTTGATTTATCTGACGAAAATGAAAATCAACAGGCTTTTGCAAATGGCGATTTAGATGAAATAAATGAAAAAATTACTGTTGCAGATTTAGATATTGAAGAAGTAATTGATGATGAGGATTTATATTTGGATGAGGATAATATTGGTGAGGTAGTGCTTACTTCTGCAGATTCCACAAAGATAAGCTTTGCTAATATGAAGCTTATCAGAGAACAAACAAGATCAAAGTCCAAAGAATACTATATGGATATAATTAACAAAGAAGGAAATGACAAGGATACTGTTCAGTCTGCTACAGATGCTTACATAAGACTTACAGAGAATATGGAAAAGGAAGCTGAAGCAGAAACTATTCTATGTGCCAAAGGCTTTGCTGGGGCAATTGTTTCTATTGGAGATGAAAATGTTGATGTTGTAATATCCGCAAAGGAATTAGATGATACTGAAAGAGCTCAAATTGAGGATATAGTTGTTAGAAAAACTGGCTGTAGTGTAGATAAAATTAATATTTCAACTGTAACTGAATAAGAACGCAATATAAAAACACTCTAACTATAGCTTAATAAAGAAAGTAATATAAAAACACTCTAACTATAGCTAAATTACAAAGTAATATCACGAAAAAGTTAATAACATTAATAAAGAAACGTAAGAAACGTAATATAATAATGGAATAAAAAACGTTAATAAAAAAAGAATATGTTACAAATTGTATCAAAAAATCAAGAAAATTATACTAAAAATTGATTTTGTTGCATTATCAATTATAATTGGGTATAATTATTTAAATGATATTTTGATAAGGAGGCATTTTTGTGGGAGAAATTGCTAAAGAAAACAAAATTGGTAAAATAAGTATAGCAGACGGAGTAGTAGCTTCAATAGCAGGCATTGCTGCAATTGAGGTTGAAGGAGTTTCTAAGCTTACAGGAAATATATCTAATGAACTTGTTGCCAAGTTAGGCAAAAAGAATCTTGCTAATGGCGTTAAGATTGAGATTGAAAACGGAATAGTTGTGGCTTATTTATCACTTGAACTTGAATATGGCTATAGCATTAAGAAGGTTTCAGAGGAAGTTCAGGCAAAGGTTAAGCAGTCCGTTGAGAACATGACTGGGCTTAAGGTCGCTGTTGTAAATGTAGTTATTTCAGGAATTAAGCTTGAAAAGAACTAAGTTAAGAAGGCAGGTTTGTTATGACTAGAAGAGCATTAAGAGAAAATATTTTTCGTATACTTTTTAAGATTGAGTTTAATAACATGAATGAAATGCAAGAGCAGATGTTCTTTTCATTAGATGAATTAGGCGAGATTAAGGATCAGGATAGAGATTATATTATTGATAAGGTCAATGGTATTATTGACCTTATTGATGATATAGATGGGCTTATTGAGAGCATCTCAGATGGCTGGAGAATTGAGAGAATTGGAAAGGCTGAGCTTGCTATACTTCGACTTGCAATATATGAGATGAAGTATGATGAGAGCGTGCCATTTAAAGTTGCTATTAATGAAGCTATTGAACTATCTAAGATTTATTGTGGAGAAGAAGCTAAGAGTTTTATTAACGCTTTACTTGCAAAGGTTGAAGAATAGTAATGAAGATTTTTTCAGTTGGACAGGTTAACAATTACATAAAGAATATAATTTCCCAAGACTATATGCTTAAGAGTATCACTATTCGTGGTGAGGTATCTAATTGTAAGTATCATAGTATGGGACATATTTATTTCTCATTAAAAGATGAGACTGGCTCCCTTCCAGCCGTGATGTTTAAAAGTAACGTGGCATCAGGGCTTAATTTTACTATGAAAGAGGGCCAGTCCGTTGTTGTTTCAGGAAGTATTGGTGTATATGAACGAGATGGAAAATACCAGCTTTATGCAAACAAGATAACAATGGATGGTGCTGGAAAATTATTTGAGGAATTTGAGCGCCTTAAGAATAAACTGAACGAAGAAGGTCTGTTTGATTTTGAACATAAGAAGCCTATACCAAAATATCCACGAAGGGTTGGTATTGTCACAGCAAAGACAGGAGCAGCTATTCAGGATATTATTAATATTGCTAAGAGAAGGAATCCTTATGTACAGCTTATATTATATCCTGCTAAGGTGCAGGGGGAAGGCGCTGCTATAACAATTGTAAATGGTATTAAAGCCTTGGATAATTTAGGCGTGGATACAATAATTGTTGGTAGAGGCGGAGGCTCAATTGAGGATTTGTGGGCATTTAATGAGGAGATTGTTGCAAGAGCGATATACGAGGCAAAGACTCCTATTATTTCTGGAACAGGTCATGAGGTAGATATAACGTTAGCTGATTACGCTGCTGATTTGCGTGCACCCACACCATCTGCTGCGTGTGAGTTAGCACTTCCAGATGTAATGTCAACTATTAACCAGTTAGAGACATATAAGAGATCATTAAGAAACAACATAATCAACAAATATAACATTGCAAAATATCAGTATGACAAGTTTTATTCAAAAATATCTATGCTTAGTCCAGAGAGAAAGCTAGAAAACCAGAACCAGTATTTATCAGAATTATATGATAGAATAAAGCGTGCAATGGACAATGAAATTATTAGTGTAAAACATAAATTAGAGCTATACACAGTTAAGATAAATAGCTTGTCTCCAACAGCCAAGCTTGTAAATGGTTTTGGATACATTGAAAGCAATAATTCGGCTGTTAATTCAGTAGATGACATTAAGACAGGCGATGATATTTCTATTAGAATTAAAGATGGAATAATTGATGCAAAGGTAAGTAGTGTTAGTAAGGAGTCTATATAGGATATTTAGTGAGGGAATAATATGGATAATAATATTTCAAATAATGAAGAACAAATTGTAATAGAAGATGCATTTAAGAGACTTGAAGAAATAGCTTCTTTGTTAGAAAATCCACAAACAAGCTTAAAGGATTCTTTGGATTATTATTCTGAAGGAGTTAAGCTATTAGCAGCATGTAAGACTAATTTAGAAGGCGTTGAGAAGGAGATTCAGATTTTAAATGAAGTATAGTGTAAAAGATATTGAAGATATAATATATAAGTATTTACCAAAGGAAGAAGGATATCCTGTTACAGTTTTGACAGCCATGAATTATGGATTTATGGCAGGTGGAAAGAGACTTCGCCCAATGATGATGAAGCTTTGTTACGATATGTTTATTGATAAGGATTATCGTGATGCAGACAAGATTATTTCTCCATTCATGGCTGCTATTGAAATGATTCATACATATTCCTTGATTCATGATGATTTGCCTGCTTTAGATAATGACGAACTTAGAAGGGGAAAGCCTACTGTACATGCTAAGTTTGGTGAGGATATTGGTATTTTGGCAGGAGATGGATTACTTAATTATGCCTATGAAACTGCTGCCAAAGCATTTAGTGAGAAGCCTGGCAGTGTTGAGATTGAAAAGGCTTATACAATTCTTGCATCAAAGCCTGGAATATATGGAATGATTGGTGGTCAGGTCCTTGATGTTATTATGTCAGGAAAAGAAGTTGATGAGAAACAGCTAGAATATATTTATCTAAATAAGACTTCTGCACTTATTGAGTGTGCATTTATGATAGGTGCATATTTGGGAGGAGCTTCTAAGGAGGATGTTGATACTCTATGTATGGTTGCTCGTAATGTTGGAATGGCATTTCAGGTACAAGATGATATATTAGATATAATTGGTGATGAGGCTGTACTTGGCAAGCCAGTTTTAAGTGATGATAAGAATAACAAGTTTACATATGTTACAATTCATGGAATGGATTCAGCAAAGGATTATGTGAGTTCTGCATCTAAAGAAGCGGTATCTATGCTTGATACACTTAAGGTTAAGAATGAAAAGGCAAAATCAGAGATGAAGGATTTGATTTTGGCATTAATTAATAGGGATAAATAATATGAATTTGTTAAATAAAATCATTAGTGAAAATGATATCAAAAAAATTAATAAAAATGATTATGATTTGCTTGCAGAAGAAATAAGAGAGTTCCTTGTTAGTAAAGTAAGTATAAAGGGTGGCCATTTGGCATCTAATTTAGGTGCAGTTGAGCTTACTATGGCATTACATCTTTGCATGGATTTTCCAGAGGATAAGCTTATATTTGACGTTGGACATCAGGCATATACACATAAGATTTTAACAGGTAGAAGAG
The DNA here is from genome assembly GCA_029338675.1 of Lachnospiraceae bacterium. GTDB lineage: Bacteria > Bacillota > Clostridia > Lachnospirales > Lachnospiraceae > Coprococcus_C. Next base: position 9,441 of record JAQYAV010000169.1, on the reverse strand, counting down.
AAGGCTTTTCTACACTTAGAGAATATGGTGGAATGAGTGGTTTTCCTAAGACCATAGAGAGCGAATGCGATTGCTTTAATACTGGCCATAGCTCAACAAGTATTTCTGCTGCAATGGGCTTTGCAGTTTCAAGAGATATATGTAAAAAGAGAGGTCGTGTTGCTGCAGTTATTGGTGATGGCTCCCTTACAGGCGGTATGGCATACGAGGCTCTTAATTCTTTAGCACAGCTTAAGTCAAGCTGTGTGATTGTGCTAAATGATAACGAAATGTCTATCGATAAAAATGTAGGTGGTTTATCAAAATATCTTAATAATATAAGAGTGGGTTCAACCTACAATGAAATCAAAATGGGTGTGGAATCTAGTCTTTTAAGCTCAAAGGCTGGAGAAGTAGTAGCAAAGACACTTAAGAAATCAAAGGATACAATTAAACAATTTCTTGTTCCTGGAATGTTTTTTGAGGAACTTGGTATAACTTATGTTGGTCCTATTGATGGACACGATGTTAATGCTATGGTATCAACCTTTGAGAAGGCATTTAATTTAAATAGACCGATTATTATTCATGTTAAGACCAAAAAGGGAATGGGCTATAAGTATGCTTCAAAATATCCAGAGTATTTTCATGGTGTATCACCCTTTGATGTTAAAACAGGTCATGTAATAGAGAAAAAGGAAGTTCCATCTTATACAGATATTTTTGCTCATAAGATGCTTAAATTGGGTAAAGAAAATGATAAGCTTGTTGCAGTTACAGCTGCAATGTCTGTTGGAACAGGTCTAAATAAATTTTCAAAAGAATATCCAGATAGATTTTTTGATGTGGGTATTGCAGAACAGCATGCAGTTACATTTGCAGCAGGTATGGCAGCAGATGGACTTATTCCTGTAGTTGCCATATATTCATCGTTTTTACAACGAGCTTATGATCAGATATTGCATGATGTATGTTTGCAAAAGTTGCATGTTATATTTGCAATTGACAGGTCAGGTTTGGTAGGTCCAGATGGTGAAACACATCAGGGAATATATGACATTTCATATTTATCGCATATGCCTGGACTTACAGTTATGGCACCTAAAAATAGATATGAAATGGAGAAGATGTTCGATTATGCTGTAGCATTTGATGGTCCAATTGCCATAAAGTATTCAAGAGCAGATGCTTATGCAGGACTAAAGGAATATGATGCACCTATTGTATATGGCAGAAATGAAGTGATATATAACGGAAGTGATATCTGTATTTTTGCTTGTGGAAATATGGTTGCTGAAGCAGAAAAGGTTTGCAATTCTTTGAGAGAAAAAGAAATTAATCCATCCCTTGTAAATGTTAGATTTGTGAATATAATTGATGAAGAAACATTAAAAGATATGCTAGACAAACATAAGGTTATTGTTAGCATGGAAGAAAATGTAAAGATAGGTGGATATGGTCAGATGTTAAAGGCTAAGATGTTTGACCTAGGTTATGCAGACAAAATATATGTAGATGGCTCTATCGATGCTGGAAAGGTTGAGCATGGTTCAATTGCTCAACTGAGAGCAAAATATGAAATTGATTGTGCTGGTATATGCAAGAAGATAGAGAAAGTTTGGAGGCAGTAATGCAGGACAAGGTAAAAAAACAAAGATTAGATGTAATGTTAGTTGATAGAGGTCTTGCACCTTCTAGGGAGAAGGCTAAAGCCATTATTATGTCAGGAATAGTATACGTTGAGGGAAATAAGGAAGATAAGGCAGGAAGTACATTTCCTGAGAATGTTAATATTGAAGTAAAGGGTTCAACTCTTAAATATGTTAGCCGTGGTGGACTTAAGCTTGAGAAAGCAATGAATTCATTTCCAATTGAGTTAGAAGGATTAACTTGTATGGATGTAGGATCTTCTACAGGTGGCTTTACAGATTGTATGCTTCAAAATGGGGCCACAAAGGTTTATGCTGTTGACGTAGGACATGGACAGTTAGATTGGAAACTTAGAAATGATCCTCGTGTAGTATGCATGGAAAAGACAAATATAAGATATGTTGTAAGAGATGATATTGAGGATTGGATAGACTTTTCTTCTATAGATGTTTCATTTATTTCGTTAACAAAGGTCTTAGAACCAGTTAAGAACCTTTTAACAGAAGCTGGAAGAATAGTTTGTTTAATTAAGCCACAGTTTGAGGCAGGAAGAGAGCAGGTTGGCAAAAAGGGAGTAGTAAGGGATAAGAAGGTTCATAAGGAAGTAATTGAAAAGGTTATCGCTTATGCAAACACTATTGATTTATATCCCCTTATGCTTGACTTTTCACCTGTAAAAGGACCAGAAGGTAATATAGAATATCTTCTTTATTTAAGCAAAAACCTTAAGGATAAGGAAGCATTGGGTGATAATTCATCCATTGATATAGATGAAGTTGTAGAGGCTTCGCATAACACACTCTCGTGATTAGAAAGGAAAAGCAGATGAATAGTTTTCTTATAATCGCAAATGCTGATAAGGATATTAATTTAGAATTAAGTAATAATATATTGAATTATCTTGAGGAGCATAATGCTAAAGGACTTATAGTAAGCGATGATGCAAAATATTATGAGAATAACCTTATCAAAGATGAATATCTACAGGATGTACAGGCTATCATCGTTTTAGGCGGCGATGGTACCATGCTTCGTGCGGCCAGAACTGTTGGCAAGGATATTCCGTTCCTTGGGATTAATCTTGGAACGCTTGGATTTTTAGCTGAAGTTGAGGTTGCAAACTTATATAAAGCAATAGACAGGCTTTTGGCAGATGATTATAGAATTGAAAAAAGAATGATGATTGAGGGAAGAGTAGGAGATAAAGTATATCATTCTCTTAATGATATAGTAATAACAAGAGCAGGCTTTTCAAGAATCATTGGTCTTGCAGTATATGTTAATGGTGAGTTACTTGATACATATGAGGCTGATGGGGTAATAATTTCAACACCTACAGGGTCAACTGGTTATAATTTGTCTGCAGGAGGACCTATTATTAGTCCTAGAACAAAGGCAATAGTAGTAACTCCAATCTCGCCACATTCATTTTCAGCAAAAAGTGTTGTCTTTGATAGCTTGGATAATATTTCGGTTGAAATTGTTAAAAAGAGAAAAACACAGGATACTGAGGCAATTGTTTCCTTTGATGGGGATAATAATATGGAGCTTTCAGCAGGAGATGTTGTTAACGCAGGCATATCTTCCAAAGAAGTTAGCTTAATAAAAATGTATGATGTGAATTTCTATTCTGTTTTACGTGATAAAATTGGGGGACGTGAATAATGAAAATAAGCAGACAGGAAGCGTTAATTCAAATAATTACGGAAACAAATGTTGAAACCCAGGAGGAGTTACAAAAGCTTTTGCGTGAAAAGGGCTTTAATACTACTCAGGCAACAATTTCGAGAGATATAAAGGAACTAAAAATAGAAAAGATTTCCTACAATGGAAATAGACACAAATATGCTGTAAGAGTTGCATCAAACAATAATGAAAATAATGAGTCATATAAGCATATACTTGGAAATGGTATAACATCAATTGATTATGCTAATAATATTATTGTTGTGAAAACTGTTTCGGGAATGGCAATGGCAGCGGCAGCAGCTATTGATAATTTGGACATAAAAGGTATTATGGGATGTATTGCTGGAGATGATACAATTTTTCTTGCAATAAAAGATAGCAACCTTGCAGAAGAAATAATTGGAGAAATAAAAAATGTTGCTAAATATGCATATTAAGAATATTGCTCTTATTGATGAAATTGATATAGCATTTGAGGAACATCTTAACATACTTACAGGTGAAACTGGAGCTGGTAAGTCAATTATTATTGGCTCTTTAGGAATATGCCTTGGAGGTAAATTTCCAAAAGAAATGCTAAGAGATAGTGAAAAGGATGGCTTGGTGGAACTTCTTTTTTCTGTTGATAATGATTTTGTTAAAAATAAATTAGAAGAGCTTTTGGTAAATGTAAGTGAAGAGGGCGAGCTTCTTATATCGAGAAGACTTAGTGCTTCTGGAAGAGTAACTAATCGTGTAAATGATGAAACTGTTACAACTGCTAAGCTTAAGGAAATAGCAGCACTATTAATTGATTTACATGCTCAGCATGAACAGCAGACTTTGTTGAAGGCTTCCAAGCATCTTGAGATATTAGATCATTTTGGAGCTAAGACAATTATGCCTATTAAGGAAGAAGTAGCTTTGTTATATAAAGAATATGTTTCACTTTCAGATGAATTAAGTAAAGGTCAGTTAGATGAAGGTGAGAGAGCAAAGCAGATGGATTATCTGCAGTATCAGATAAATGAGATTGAAGCTGCAGCTCTTAAGGATGGCGAGGATGAGCTATTAACTAACCAATATAAGAAGCTTGTTAATGCAAAGGATATTGTTGGTTATGCTAATGAGGTAACCAAGCTTACAGGAAGTGGAGCTAATTCAGCATCAGATTCAATAGGTTATGCATTAGCTTCAATGAAGCACATTGCTTCTTTAGATTCGGATTATAACGATTTGTATAGTGCGTTGCTAGACATTGATAGTATGCTTAATGATTTTAATAGAGATTTGTCTTCTTGTATGGATAGTATGGAGTTTACACAAGAGGAATTTGATGAGCTTGAGAGAAGACTAGATACAATTAATCTTCTTAAGTCAAAATACGGCTCATCTATTGAAGCAATTAATGCTTCAGTTATTAAGCTTAAAGAAGAATATGAACATCTTGAATCATATGAGCAGTATATTACATCAACAAAGAAGAAGTTAACTAATGTTCAAAATAAATTAGAAGCAAAATGCAATGAATTGACAAATGAGAGGGTGGCACAGTCTAAGCGCTTGTGTGAATTAATCTGTGAGTCCCTTAATGAAATGAATTTTATGTCTGTTAAATTCTATATGCATTTTAATAAGCTTGATAAATATTCAGCTGGTGGAAATGATGAGGCAATATTTATGATTTCAACAAATGTTGGAGAAAAAGAAAGACCTCTTTATGAAGTAGCATCAGGTGGTGAGCTTTCAAGAGTAATGCTTGCAATAAAATCAAGCTTGGCTTATGAGGATGATACAAATACATTAGTATTTGATGAGATTGATGTTGGAATAAGTGGAAGAACAGCACAAAGTGTTGCAAATAGAATTTCCATTATAGGAGAGCAGCATCAGGTTATTTGTATTACACATCTACCTCAGATTGCCAGTATGGCAAATTCGCATTACATAATAGAAAAAATTGTTAAAGATAACAAAACAATTTCCACAATTAGAAAGCTTAACAAGGACGAAGAAATAGAAGAAATTGCACGTTTACTTGGTGGAGCAAAGATTACTGATACAACAATTAAGAGTGCAATTGAGATGAAAGAATTGGCAAATAAAGAAAGAAAATACTGATTATTTATTTGTAAAAAACAAAATAATAAGAGTACATGAAATGATTCGTGTACTCTTTTTTGTTTATATGTGTTTATTGTTTTATTTAGCTGGAATTAATATGTAGGAGGAAATCTTATATGATAAATAAATCATTTAGAAATACTATTTTGATTACATTGCTTTTTACTATAGGCCTTATTACAAATAATTCAATTATTGATAATTTGCCAGCAGATATAGAAATTGCAGACCAGGTTAATGCAGATTCTTCGTCAATCGTAAATGATGAACAAACAAATCTTATAATTCCATCGGGAGAGCCTATTGGAATATATGTTAAGGCATCAGGGGTTATGGTTGTTGATGTGTGTGAGATAACAGATAAATATGAGAATAAGATTTCGCCGTGCAGGGGCTTCATATATAAAGGAGATTACATTGACAGCATAAATGGTAAAAAGGTAAATTGCAAAAGTGATTTAGTAAACGCCATAAAATGTGATTATGGCGATGGAATAGATATTACTGTAAGAAGAAATCAAAACATATTTGATACCCATGTTAATGCGGTTACAGCTAAAAATGGAAATAAAATGCTTGGACTTATGGTAAAGGATGATATTTCGGGTATAGGTACTTTGACATATATTAGTAAAAATGGTTTTGGAGCATTAGGGCATAGTATTAACGATATTGATACAGGAAGAATTGTGGATATTTCAGAAGGGGCAATATATGGTGTTGAATTAATTAATATAGTTAAGGCAAACAAAAATATGCCAGGAAGATTAGAGGGAATGATTGATTATTCAAAAAGTAATATTGTAGGAAGAATTGATGAAAATCAGTTATTTGGAATTTCTGGAAAAATAACAAAAAATGGAGCTAAAAAGCTATCGGAGGCAGATTGGATGCCTGTTGCTAAAAAAAATGAGATAAAAATTGGAAAAGCTTCTATAAAATCATCTATTTCAGGCGTATCTAAATTATATGACATTAATATAACTAAGATAAATTATGACACTTATGATGGGTTAAAGGGGATTGAAATTAAGGTAACAGATAGTGAACTGCTAGGGTACACTAACGGAATTGTGCAAGGTATGAGTGGCTCACCTATTATTCAAAATGGAAAGGTTGTTGGAGCAATAACACATGTATTAGTTAACGACCCAACTAGGGGATACGGAATATTTATTGAGAATATGCTGGAGCATTGAGTCCGTGCGGTGGGACGAGAAAAAGACTTCTGGAAAGGTTACTTTCATTTCATGAAGTCTTTTTTTGATATAAAAAATGAAATTTCGCAAATTATCTAAAATCAACATTTTGATAAAACGTTAAGAATTAATGAATACATTTTGGAAATTCGTGATATAATAGACACATAAAATGAAAAGGAAGGATTATTATGGTTTTTAAACGTAAGGTATATGATAAGTTACTCGAGTGGAAAGAATTATCTGCGGGTACTTCGGCTGTTCTTTTAGAAGGTGCAAGACGTATTGGAAAAAGTACAATCGTAGAAGAATTTGCGAAACGGGAATATGATGATTATATGATTCTTGATTTTGCCAAAGAGAATAAAGATATAAAGAATAATTTTATTGAAAACATAGATGATATGGACACTTTTTTTAGAAACTTATTCTTGTTGAAGGGAAGAAGTTTAAAAGGAAAAAGATGTGTCCTCATTTTTGATGAAGTACAACTTTTTCCGCTGGCAAGGCAGGCGATTAAGTATCTTGTTGCGGATGGAAGATATGAATATATAGAAACAGGTTCTCTGATTTCTATTCGGAAGAATGTAAAAGATATTCTGATTCCGTCTGAAGAATATCGAATTAAGATGTATCCTATGGATTTTGAGGAGTATTTATGGGCGATAGGTGATGATGTCACATATACTGCAATAAAGAATGCTTTTGAAAAGAGAAAAGCATTAGGGGATGCCGTTCATAGAAAAATTATGAAGGTATTTCGCACGTATATGGCTGTGGGAGGAATGCCTCAGGCTGTTGATGCTTACGTCAATGGGAAAACGTTTGCACAAATTGATTTTGTAAAACGTAATATTCTACAATTGTATGAAGAGGACTTGGTAAAGTATGATACGGATAATCGAGAGAAAGCCTCTGCAATATATAAAACGATTCCGGAGCAATTGGAAAATAAAAATTCACATTTCAAATTTTCTTTGGTGGATAAAAATGCACGGTATCAGAATTATGTTGATGCAGTCAGCTTTATAGCAGAATCCATGATTGGAAATGAATGTATTAATGTAACAAAGCCGGAAGTTGCATTAGAATTGTTTTCGGATAGAAGTAATTTCAAATTGTATATGGGGGATACAGGTCTATTGGTAACCCGGATTATGAAAAATAGAGATGAAACAGATGAAAATTTATATAAAGCCCTTATTATTGACGATTTGGGGATTAATCAGGGGATGATTCTTGAGAATGTAGTGGCGCAAATGTTAAAGGCTTCGGGCCACGAATTATATTTTCATGAATATTTATATAAGCCGGAGGGAAATGAGAAAGAAAAGAAATATGAAATTGATTTTATAACAGTAAAAAAGAAAAAAATATGCCCTATAGAAGTTAAATCATCTAATTATAAATCACACAAATCCTTTGACTATTTATTAACGAAGTACCAGTTAAAAACGGAAGATAGGTATATTATTTATACCAAAGATTTGAAGTATGAAGAAGGAATAACTTATATTCCTGTTTATATGACACCGTTTATTTAATCAATTACACTATAAAGTAGGGGAGAACATTATAAAAACTACTCTATATAGTTTGGCGGTGCCAATTTGTATATTATAAATAACAAAACTGTAACCTGTATTATATTCAAAAATATCTTTTTAGTTGATATCCTTGTTTTGGAGGTGATATTATATGAATTTTTCGGAAAAGTTAAAATTGCTAAGAAAGAATAAAGGATTTACACAGGAAGAGTTTGCAGAACAACTAAATGTTACAAGAATAGCAGTGGCAAAATGGGAGTCCGGTCAAACATATCCAGATATTGCGAATTTGATTCAAATCAGTAACATAATGAACGTTACCATAGATTATCTTGTAAGAGATCAGGAATGTGCAGTTTCACCTACGTCTTTAGAATGGGATAATGTGCAGGAAATAATAGCATTTAGGTTAGAAGCAAATGTGAATACTTATGCTGCATTTATGAATGAAACAGATTCTACAAGGCTTGATTCGCATGACTTCAGATATGAGAATGACGAGTATGTGTATCATGACACCTATGTTGGTGGTGAACAGTTTGCCGGAGAAGAGGCTATATGGAAAAAGGGTAAAGCAGTTTATGCAATGAATTATATGGGGAGAGTTCTGGGAGAAAATTTCAGTGGTAATTTCTTGAAGGAAGCACTTAAGAAGGCGGATATTCAAATGCCTTATCGCGGTCCAGAGTATTATCAGGTCGGAGAATATACGTATAAGTGTAAAGTTTCCGGGGATTTTAATTGGTTTCAGGGACATGAGGAAATATATTGTAAGAATGAATTAGTATATGAGTGTTATTTTCATGGAGGATTACTGAAATAGTTACAAGGCTGCGAAATCTATTTTGTCCCTTGCTTGACACATTCAAATATTTATTGAAAATATGTTGGAACATTAATGTTGAAGAGAAAAGGAAAAATATATTTATGAATGAAGAAATATTACAGAATATGTCAAGCGCATTAACTTATCTTGCAAAATATTATGGCAAGGACTGGGACAAGGCAGAGAAGATGGAAATATTAATGGATTTATAGATGTGTGTAATTAAAACAGGCGTGTTCAAAGGTTTTGAATATGCCTGTTTTATATTTTGAGGAATTTCTTTGGGCAAATGTTATTGGAGAACCAATGATAAATATGTTAAGAAAGTGTCTGGAAGAGGCGAAAACTGTTCAGGAGGCGATTCATAACAAAATGAGGCAGCTTTTATTGCAATATACGGTTGTAGGTGGTATGCCTGATGTTGTACAAACCTTTGTTAATACGAAGC
>JAQYAV010000168.1 GCA_029338675.1 Lachnospiraceae bacterium | reverse complement strand
CCCACTGTAGTCATTATAAGCATCTGATATCAGATGCTTATAGTGACTATAGCAGGCATGTTAAATTGATAAATATAATACTTAATATATTATATTATATTATATTATATTATATTATATTATATTATGTGCAAATTAGTGGTGGAATAATCTGATACCTGTGAAGCACATAACCATATCGTACTTATCACTTGTCTCGATTACATTGTCATCACGAACTGATCCACCTGGCTGAGCGATATATTTTACACCACTCTTGTTAGCTCTTTCAATGTTGTCACCGAATGGGAAGAATGCATCTGAACCAAGACAAACATCAGTCATCTGATCAAGCCATGCTCTCTTTTCTTCGCGAGTTAATATTTCAGGCTTAACTGTAAAGAATTTCTCCCAAGTGCCATCTGCAAGAACATCCATGTAATCATCGCTCATGTATACATCGATAGTGTTATCTCTATCTGCACGTCCAATACCATCCTTGAAAGGAAGGTTTAATACCTTCTCATGCTGGCGTAAGAACCAGTTATCAGCCTTCTGTCCAGCAAGTCTTGTACAGTGAATTCTTGACTGCTGACCAGCACCGATACCAATTGCCTGACCATTTTTAGCGTAGCATACTGAGTTAGACTGAGTATACTTAAGAGTAATAAGAGAAATAGCAAGGTCAATTTTAGCTTGCTCTGTAAGATTCTTGTTTTTAGTAACGATATTAGCAAATAATTCGTCGTTGATAACTAATTCATTTCTTCCCTGCTCAAAAGTAACACCAAAAACATCTTTTCTCTCGATTGGAGCTGGAACATAGTTCTCATCGATTTTGATTACACAGTAGTTACCCTTCTTCTTAGCACTTAAGATTTCAAGAGCTTCTGGCTCATAACCTGGAGCAATAACACCATCAGAAACCTCTCTTTTAATAAGTAAAGCAGTAGAAACATCACAAACGTCTGAAAGTGAAATGAAATCACCAAATGAAGACATTCTATCGGCACCTCTGGCTCTTGCATAAGCATTTGCAAGTGGTGAAAGCTCACCCATATCATCTACCCAATAAATCTTCTTCTCAACGTCAGTAAGCGGAAGACCTACAGCAGCACCAGCTGGTGATACATGCTTAAATGAAGTAGCTGCTGGGAGACCAGTAGCCTTCTTCAACTCTTTGACTAACTGCCAACCATTGAACGCATCAAGAAGATTGATGTAGCCTGCACGACCATTTAAGATTTCGATTGGAAGCTCGCCATCTTGCATGAAAACCTTAGAAGGCTTTTGATTAGGGTTACAACCATACTTTAATTCGTATTCTTTCATTATTGTTTTCTCCTTTGATAAGATAATAATTAAATCAAAATTAATTGTTCTTGTTAATAATCTTAGTTTCGTAATTGCCTGTGTTAAGGTCAACAAATCTGATGAAAAGGGAAACCTTATTCTCATTATTTAAGCTGTTCCAAACAGTGTCAGCAAATTCGTTCATATCATTAGGAATGTTAACTAATGTTGGTTCGCCTTCGTAGCTTGGAAGTGGATTCCCGTCGCCCATATATGTGTGAATGAAATGACCTTCACCAGCAACAGGATTATCATAAGAGAATGTGTATCTGTTACACTGAGCAGGATTTCCGTTGTTGCTCTTTAAGATAGACATCTGGTAAGTGAATGCTTTGTCTTCAAACTCTAATAAACCAGAAATTCTTGGAGTGTAGTTTGGAGCATCTGGCTCAAATTCTCTTGTTCTAAGAGACTGCTCGAAAGTAAGACCGTCCTTCATCAAATCGTAAACAGTATCTGTCTGATCTCCATTAGTAACAATTGTCTTATTACCAAGTACACGAACTGGAGCATAGATGATAAGACTTGGATCCTCAAGCTTAGATGGATCAAAAGCTTCTGTGCGGATGCCTTCACCTTCAGTTACGAATACTCTGTTACGGCTATTTTCGCTTCGTCCCATAATAAAGTATGCAATAGCTGCCTTAGTTCCGTCGGCTGTCTTACCGATGATGATTCCTCTACCAGGATATGAAGTAGAAGAAAGCTCTGCTGATAATGATTTCATTTCCATAAAAATGGACCTCCTTAGAATATAGTGATTTTGAATACAAAAAAACCGCCTAGGTACCTAAACGGTTGCCCAGACGGTCGGCTTTTAATAGGTGTTGCGCTCCCTGTGGGTTATATCCCACATATCCGTCAGTTACGCAACTGATAGATATATTATCGCAAGTATTCATAAAAAAATCAAGGTAAAAATGAAAATATTTGTACTATATAATGTAGAAAATTATTTCTTAGAAGATGGATTTGTTTGTGTTATTGCATATATTTTACTTTCGGTGTCTTTTGTTTTTTCGCTTACTTCCTTTTCAAGGTTGAAAATGTGTCGCTTTGTACTAGGATATGTGGTGCAATCCTTAAATATAAAATATGCAGCACAGCTAAAAAGAAAAATAGCTAAAGCAGTGGAAAAGGTTTGTGAAATTCCTATAAGAGGAAGCGCTTTAATTATTGTGGCACCAGTTCCAATAAGAGAAACAATAGTTCTAAGGTAGGAAAGATGCGTCTGTTCTACTGCTAATTTACTGTTAATAAATGCAAGCTCTGTACGATATTTCGAAAGATCAGTTCGCTCTAATGCCATCTGATTTTGGTTGTACGCTAGTGCTGCTTTCGTCTTAACAGTGCTTGGAATTTCGCGTTGTTCATCGGGTTCTGCTTCTGCTTTGAAATGAGTTTGTAGCTTACTCATAAGGCTCACCTCCCTATTTATTATTCAAAAGATTATTTATGCTAAAATATACGGAAATAAAGCGATTAGAAACGCTAAATTATAATTATATTTTATAGATTCTTCGGCTAAAATTCAACTTAATTTTGTGTAGATAAATGGTAATTTGGTTGATATAATGTAAAATGAAATTTGCAAAAATCGTATCTATTAATTTAGGATGACAAGCGGGAATCCTCGGTTCTTCAAGTGCCGAGATGAAAGCGTTAAGTCCAATCGTATGCGAAAATGATATTGGTGAATAAATGTATTAAATTGCCCATTCGCATATATGAACGGACAATTTTTTTGACAAAAAACGAACATATATTCGAATTTTTGTTGATGTGGAGTCGAAAATATGATATACTATATACATGAAAGATGGTCTGATGAATTCTAGAATCTGTGCGTATGATGTGAAGTTTGCAAAATATAGAAAGAAGCTTTTAAACCATGACATAAGGAGGAATACTA
>JAQYAV010000167.1 GCA_029338675.1 Lachnospiraceae bacterium | reverse complement strand
TAAATAGAGCCCTTTAGGGCTCAGTGAGTAAATGATGTTGCGGCTGGCGAACCTTTTCAATGAGTCTTTAGACTCCAGAGCCGGTAATAAGCCCTTATAGGGCTTGAACAAACCACCGGCTAAGCCGGTGGTTCTGATTTGGGTACTAAATTTTTTTTATACAAATAAGAAAAACAATAAGTGATTCAGTAAGAAATAAATGTCAGGAAGTTGCACAATTTATTTTTTTAGGAATATTTTATATTAACCACAAATATAATTAGGAGCGAAAATGGGATTCCAAAACATCAATATCAGAAATATTATGCGAGAGTCAATGCTTACTGGAGGAGTTATTGTTGATGTACGGAGCGAAGAGGAATTCTTGCGTGGTCATATTCCTATGGCTATTAATATCCCACTAGATAACATTTTGGATAATAACTACAATTTGAAAAAAGGTGCAACAGTTATTGTTTATTGTGAAACTGGTGGCAGCAGTACTATGGCAGCTCGTACATTAGCCGAAGCAGGGTTCAAAGTATATAATGCAGTAGGAGGGCTGAAAAGGTACAGAGGTTCCCTTACAAGAAATGCCAAAAATGTTTAAATTTACAGGCTATTGCTTGTTGACATAACAATTAGTTGCAATTAAAATTAATTTGTTAAATTAGGCACATTTTTCGCAGAAATATCTCAGTGAAGATGCGCTTCGCTGAGATTTTGAATAGAAAAAATAAAGCTTTTTAAAGTTAATTAAGAGGCTACATAAGAATTAGATGGGGATTTTTATATGGATAAAAATTATGTTGAATTAATTGCGCCTTGTCATTTTGGCTTAGAGGCAGTTTTGAAAAGAGAAATATTGTCGCTTGGATATGAAGTGGTATCTGTTGAGGATGGACGAGTTACATTTAAGGGTGATGAAACTGCTATTCCAAGAAGTAATATATTTATTAGAACCGCTGAAAGAATACTTCTTAAGATGGGTAGCTTTGAGGCGAAGGATTTTGATGAGCTTTTTGAGGGAACAAAGGCAATTCCTTGGGAGGAGGTTCTTCCAAGAGATGCAAAGTTTTGGGTAACAAAGGCAACAACAAATAAGAGCGCTTTGTTTTCGGGAAGTGCTATTCAGTCAATTGTTAAGAAGGCAATTGTTGAAAGAATGAAACAGACATATAGAGTGTCACATTTTGATGAGGATGGGGATGAATATCCAATCAGAGTGTTCATATATAAAGATATGGTTTCCATAGGTTTAGATACATCAGGTGTTTCGTTGCATAAAAGAGGCTACAGAAAGTTAGTTGGAAAGGCACCTATTTCAGAAACTCTTGCGTCAGCGCTTATTATGTTGACACCTTGGAATAAAGACAGAGTGTTAGTGGATCCATTTTGCGGTAGTGGAACATTTCCAATAGAAGCAGCAATGATAGGGGCCAATATTGCACCTGGTATGAACAGAGAATTTATCTCAGATTCGTGGACAAAGGTTGTTGGCAGAAAGCCTTGGTATGAAGCGTATGATGAGGCAAATGACATGATTCGTAAGGATGTTGAAATGAACATTCAGGGTTATGATTTAGATAGTGATATGGTGAAGGTTGCCATGGCAAATGCAAAGGAGGCTGGTGTTGACCAGTATATTCATTTTCAGGCAAGGGACGTTAAGGATTTGCGTAATCCAAAGCATTATGGATTTATTCTAACAAATCCACCTTATGGTGAGCGACTTGAAGAAAAGGAAGCCCTTCCAGCACTGTATAAAACAATTGGTGAAAGCTTTTCTATGTTGTCTGACTGGTCTATGTACCTCATTACTTCATACGAGGATGCTGAAAAGCATATTGGCAGAAAGGCAGACAAAAATAGAAAGATATATAATGGAATGATAAAATCATATTTTTATCAGTTTATGGGGCCAAAGCCTCCTAAAAATAATCACTAAATGACATGGGGCATAAGGTAGCATTAAGTAGTTATGCCGATTAGAAAGAGGGCACGATAATGAAGAAAATAAGTGGCATTTTAGCCGCTATTATACTCATTGCGACAATTGGATATTTAATCAACAGAAATCCTCTTATTACAATAGAAAAATCTAGCGAGTTTATGGAATGTGCAGAAATATTTGAGCACAATATTGTATCTACACTTAATTCTGAAAACACTAAAATAACAATTGAAGGTGGCAGTGTAGAAGACTTTGATTTTGAATTTTCGGTAGATTCAGATATGAATTTTATAGTTGAGGGGGGGTTCTTAAAAAGCATCATTGGTTGTTCTGTAATGGAATATCCAAATGGTGAAGTGTTAATTATGAAGGGCGACAACAAGGTTTTGCTAAGAATTGATTCTAGTGAAGCTGTTGTAAATAAGTTTGATAAAATAGATATGGGATCATTGGTTAAGAAGAAAGATAATAAGCTTTATATCCCATTTAACAATATAGCAGAGTATTTTAGTTACAGGGTTGATTATCATATACAAAGTCAATGGATAGATATGGTTAAGCTTCCGGGAGAAAAAATGCTTCCAGATGCGTATGATATGAGAGATTATCAGAGAGTATCAAATGTTAGAGATCAGGGCAGATATGGTACGTGTTGGGCATTTGCATCACTTGGTGCACTTGAAACAACACTTTTGCCTATGGATAAAGAGGAGTTCTCTACAGATCATATGAGTATGTGTAATAGCTATAATTTGGATCTTAATAAAGGTGGGGAGCATACTATGAGTATTGCATATCTTGCAGCTTGGCAGGGACCAGTATTAGAGAAGGATGATCCTTACGGCGATGGCATGAGTAATCCAAATCTTAAGGCAGTGAAGCATCTTGAAGAGGCATTAATTATTAATGAAAGAGACTACGAGAAGATTAAGAGCGCTATATTTAGATATGGTGCAATAGAAACTTCTTTGTATACTCAAATGGAATATGTGGATAGTTATTCTGTTTATTATTCAGAAGAGAATAATTCGTATTACTATGATGGAGAAGAAGCACCTAACCACGATGTAGTTGTTGTTGGTTGGGATGATAACTACCCAAAGGAAATGTTTACAAATACGCCAGAAGCAGATGGTGCATTTATATGCAAAAATAGCTGGGGAGATAGCTTTGGTGACAATGGATATTTTTATGTTTCTTATTACGATAAGAACATATGTAATAAGTCTGTTGTATATACGAAGGTTGGCGATAAGGATAACTTTGACAAAATATACCAGTCGGATTTGCTTGGATGGATTGGCTTGATGGGATTTGGTAAGGAAGAGGGCTTCTTCGCAAATGCTTATACAGCGGGAGTGAATGAACAGCTTGAGGCAGTATCATTTTATGCAACGGATAAGAATACTGAATTTGAGGTTTATGTTATTCCAGAGTTTGTTGATCAGAAGTCTTTGGCTGACAGACAGTTTGTTGTGGCTGGTACAACTAAGTATGCAGGCTACTATACTGTGAGATTTCCAGAGGCTGTAAAGCTTACGGACAATGGTAAGTTCGCAGTTGCAGTAAAAATAAAAACACCAGGAGCGGTGCATCCTATTGCAATTGAATATAATGCAGATGAAAGAACTGCTAATTTTGATATAACAGATGGTGAAGGCTATATTAGTCTTTATGGTGAATCTTGGCATAGTGCTGAAGAAACACAGAATTGCAATGTATGCTTAAAGGCATTTACAAACAAGATTGGTGATAATGAGGAGGACAAATAAGATATGAAAAAGATTATTTTCGCTACAGGAAATGAAAATAAAATGACAGAAATTAGAATGATTCTTGCTGATTGTGGATATGAGATTTTATCTATGAAGCAGGCAGGAATTGATATAGATATTGTTGAGGATGGAAAGACATTTGAGGAAAATGCA
Organism: Lachnospiraceae bacterium; assembly: GCA_029338675.1. Lineage (GTDB taxonomy): Bacteria > Bacillota > Clostridia > Lachnospirales > Lachnospiraceae > Coprococcus_C. Next base: position 3,219 of record JAQYAV010000167.1, on the reverse strand, counting down.
ATAATTAAGGCAACTGCAATAAGCAAGGTTAAAGAGGCTGAAGGATGCATAGTTTTAGCAGATGATAGTGGTCTTGAGGTTGATTATCTCAATAAGGAGCCAGGAATTTATTCTGCTAGATATGAGGGAGTTGACACTCCTTATGAAGTTAAGAATCAAATAATTATTGACAGATTAGCAGGAACTGAAGGGGAAGAAAGAAGTGCAAGATTCGTATGCGTTATTGCTGCTGTATTCCCAGATGGAAGAGTAGAAACTAGAAGAGGAACAATTGAAGGACAGATTGCCAAAGCACCAGCAGGTGAAAATGGATTTGGATATGATCCAATATTCTATGTGCCTGAGTTTGGCAAAACAACAGCAGAGCTTTCACCAGAGGAAAAGAATGAAGTTAGTCATAGGGGCAAGGCTCTAATGCTTATAAAGGAAGTATTGTAGAATGCAGAGAATTCTGATATTAAGTGATTCACATGGCAATAATGAGAATGTGGAAAAAGCCATTAAGAAGGCAGGCAAAATAGACAAGATGATTCATCTAGGAGATGTGGGGTATGATTATTTATCAGTTGAAAGAATGTCCAAGGTTCCAGTTTATATGGTAGCGGGAAATAATGACTATGGCGGATTTTTAATGGATAGAATGATACTTCAGTTTGGAAGTCACAAGGTTTTTGTTACACATGGCCATCGAGAAGGGGTATATATGGGATTAGATAATCTTAGATATAACGCTTTGCAAAATGGTTGTGATATTGCTATGTTTGGTCACACACATGTGCCTGTAATAGATATCCATGAGGAGGATGTGACAATAATTAATCCAGGAAGCGTATCGCGTCCTAGGCAAATTGGTCATAAAAAGACATTTATTATAATGGAAATAGATGACAACGATAAGGTGTCATTTTCCTTAGAAGAGTTTGAGTAGAAAATGAAGGGTAACACCTTCTAGGAGGTAATTTTGAAAAAGGGTGAAATATACGAAGCGGTAATAGAAAATTATGAATTTCCTAATAAGGGAAGCTTCTTTTATGAGGATAGAAAGGTAACTGTTAAAGGTGCACTTAAGGGGCAGAAAGTTAAGTATATGGTTACCAAAAGGAAAAGTGGTATGGCAGAGGGAAGACTTCTTGAGGTACTAGAAAAATCTAGTATGGAAGATGCCTTGCCTTTTTGTGAATATTTTGGCCTTTGCGGAGGATGTACTTATCAGACTTTTTCATACAAGAACCAGCTTGCTTTAAAAGAAGAAATGGTTAAGAAGCTACTAGATAGAGTTTTGCTTAAGGATGGAAAAACAGATAGTAGTGAATATGGCTTTGAGGGTGTTTGTCCATCTCCAATATATGAAAATTACAGAAATAAAATGGAGTTTACCTTTGGTGATGAATATAAGGACGGTCCTCTTGCATTAGGCTTACATAAAAAGGGAAGCTTTCACGATATATTAAAGGTACCTAATTGTAAGATAATTAATTCTGATTGGGGAAAGATATTGACTTATACAACGGAGTTTTTTGCTGAAAGGCAGATTCCTTTTTATCATAAAATGCGTCACACAGGAATTCTTAGAAATCTTGTTGTGAGACAGTCTAAGGCAACAGGAGAATTCTTGATTAATTTAGTGGCAGCAGATAATTGGAAGGAATGGAACAACGAAGTAGACTACAAGGATGTCATTGAAGAGTATAAAAATGGTTTGTTGGAGCTTGCCAAATCATTTGATGGTGGAAGTATAGCAGGAGTATTGTATACAAAAAATAACACGTTGGGGGACGTTGTTCAAAGTGATGAAACAATCTGTCTTTATGGCAAAGATTTCATAATGGAAGAAATAATTGGATTAAAATTCAAGATTTCACCATTCTCATTTTTTCAAACAAATACAAAGGGTTGTGAGGTCCTTTATAATAAAGCAAGAGAATACATTATGTCTGGTAATGTTATGAGCGATTCAGATAGTGCTTCTAAAGAAAAGATAGTGTTTGATTTATACAGTGGAACAGGAACAATTGCCCAGATGATGGCAGCAGTTTCCAAGAAAGTAATTGGAATTGAAATTGTTGAAGAGGCAGTTGAGGCAGCAAAGAAAAATGCAGAGCTTAACGGACTTACTAATTGTGAATTCATTGCAGGAGATGTGCTTAATGCAATTGACTTAGTTTCGGACACACCAGATGTAATTATTTTAGATCCACCTAGAGATGGAATAAATCCAAAAGCATTAGATAAGATTTTATCATTTGGAGTCGATGAGATGGTATATATAAGTTGTAAACCAACTTCATTAGCGAGAGATCTGGAGATAATTACAAGTAAGGGCTATGAGGTTAAAAAGGCTTGTTGTGTTGACCAATTTCCGTTTACAAGTCATGTGGAAACGGTGTGCTTACTGTCACGTAAAGCTCCAGTTTAAGCGGGTTTTAGGGCTTTTGCTGCGATTATGTACTTGTGTTTTTATCTGGTTATTATGTTCCACAACTTAATTTTTAACTTAGGGGTGGCAGAAACGATTCGCGGACGTTGGGAGAATTTTAGATACTAGGGCGTGCGCAAATTGTATGTAGAAAGAAGGAAAAGTAAATGGTTGGATTGATTGTTGCTAGGTCGAAGAATAATGTTATAGGAAAAAAAGGGGCGATTCCATGGAAAATTAAAGGTGAGCAGAAATAGTTTCGAGAGCTCACAACTGGAAACGTTGTCATAATGGGAAGACGCTCATATGAAGAAATGGGACATCCATTACCTAATAGAGAAACAATTGTTGTGTCACGTACCAAGGAATATTCAGGAGAAAATCTTTATACAGCAAAAAGCTTAAAAGAAGCAATAGATATGTTGAGGAATAAGGATGGATTTATTGCTGGAGGATATGGATTATATCTAGAGGCAATTCCAATGGTAGAAGTTATGTATATTACAGAAGTGGATACAGCAAAGACCATAAAAGAATTAAGAGAAAGTATAGGGATGTCCCGCAAAGAGTTTTCTGAGCATACGGGCATCCCTGTTCGTACATTAGAGGACTGGGAAGCCGCAAGAAGAACTCCACCGGAATATATACCAAGATTGATTGCTTATCAGCTTAAGTATGAGGAACTTGTGAGAGAAAGAGGTGAATCATAATGCCAAATTCAAATATATTAATGTATACAACTGAAGATGGACTTACGAAGATTGAGGCTACATTTGAAAATGATACTGTTTGGTTATCAATTG
>JAQYAV010000166.1 GCA_029338675.1 Lachnospiraceae bacterium | reverse complement strand
ATAGTGTTCTTTCCGAGTCCCGAACGAGCCTTCCATCAATGCCGCTCTCACCCTTGCGAGTTCCATCATAATATCATCCTGCAACTTGTAGTTCGTCAACGGCCTCGCCGGTTCAATTATCACATCGCAAAACATCTGGTAGTGAATGTTGCCGTTCAACTATTCCATCAGTTTCGGGCAGCTCAGTCCGGTGTACATCTTCAGGAACATCAAGGCCACCTAACCTTCCAGCGTGAAGTATGAACGACATCCCAGTTTCGGCCTCAGGCTTTTTTTGACCAACCTGAAGTATTCCGCCATCTTCCGCAGTGGAAGCAACTTCTTTATCCTGCCCAGTTCTCTCTTCATCAAACGTCGACCTGTAAAGGTCATAAAAAACGTACTCCGTGAATCCAATATTTGGTGCTATTTCAGCTATATTTCGTACCTATTCTTGACATGCAGATAAATTTTTGCGATACCTACAAATTCAGCTTCTCAGGACCTGTTAGAGGTATTTTTATATCCATATTAAAGATACAAAATTTCTAACACATTAGCAATCAATTTGTTAGAAAATGCAAAGTATTTCCGAACAGTCCCTATTTAGTATCGTTCATGAAGTGCCATTTCTTGCCACAAGAAATGATAATTATCTGGTGTAATAACTGCTCTAGCTACAAATACCATAAGCACAATAAGAAAAATTAGATTAAAGTTTCGTTTATCCCATAATTTTATCGAAGAAGGAACCATTAATCCCATCCAAGGGCCAAAATATGCAGTCAAACGAATAATAGATGGATCCAACCTTACCATAACCACCCAAACTAATGTCATAGCGGCCCCTCCATATATCAATCTATTCTTATGTGCATCTATATCATTGTTTAATCCTAATAAACCAATTATATAGAGAGCCGCCATCATTATGATTACCATAAATGGAGCTGATTGTCCTTGAGTAAAATAGTTGTCACCATACATCTCATATATTTCACTCTGCATACTTAAGAATATTCCCACAAATTGATATGAAAATAGCATTATAATAAAAAGGACAAAACTCCATCTATAAAGTACTTTTGTTTTCTTGAAAAAATAGAATGGCAATATCAAGATGGAGATAATAATACTTTTATGGACAAATGTTGCCAAGAAAAGGCAAAATAAGAATTGCCATATCTTATCTTTCTGAAGAAGTAGATATCCTACCAAAAGCAATGCTAAAGCGAACGACTGTCTAACTGCACTATTCGGTAGATATGGGTAAAACATAGTTATGTAAAACACATAAAAGAAACATGTCGTTGCCAAATTGTCGGAATTCCGATATATAAATATGCCTAAAGGAATTAGAAGTAATGCAGAAACAATAAATATGAAGGACCGAGGACCAGGTAAGATATATGTTAGCAATTTAATAATTATCAGCTCTCCAGGATCTTTCCCATTTCCGTTTTCCCCTGGATGTAAATAAGCCCCCCAAAAACCATCTAATATTTCAGACCATTTCATAGATGATAGTCTATCGAAATGATTCATATATGCATAAGTGTCATTACCGACGGCTTCATGACGCAGACCGGAAACAAGAATCAATAAGAAAGTGATAAACACAACATACTTCTTAATCGTTCTTTTATCTGTTTTATTCTTTATGCCGTAATACAATAATATACATATGAGAATTAAAGATAGATACATATCACCTTGCTATTTTTCTTTTGATAAATCCAATTACTTTTTCTCTTTCTGAATGATCTAGACCGAGTACAAACAGAACAATAGTAAAGAAGATGAGTGATACTATTATATTAACACAATGAAAAATGGTTGAAGTGGGCTTAGGGGCAAGGAAGTAGTATGCAACTAATGGAATGGACATAAGGATTATTCTTAAATGCGAGATTTTTAAGAACTGAGGGATACTGAATTCGACGACCCTGCGCAGCATAAACAATTTAATGAAACTATTTATAAAATTAACTATACAATAGACAATACAAATAGTATATGGATTTGCGCCATTTTTATATAATAAGAAAGAAATTGGCAGTCCAGCTATCATAACAGAATGGACAACAACTTGATATGCCTTAATTTTACCACAAGCATTTATCAAATTGGGAATTCCTTCGCCAAGACACCCTATAAGATTTCCCAAGATAATTAATTTGCAAAAAATGGCTGTTCCATCAGGAACATCTATTAGCCACAACTCCAATAAGAAGTTAATCTCCAATATTGCGGGAAAAGATATTAAGGCCATTAATATAAAGGTATATTTTGAGATTCTACTTGTTAAAGAAATAGATCTATGAATATCGCCTGCACTGAAGCTTTTTGTTGTTTGAGGTACAGCAGCACTATTTAATGATCTTGCAAACATCATAATGAAAGACTCAACCTGCCTTGCAACAGCATAGGCAGCATTTACTATCGTTCCAAAAAAGAAGTTAATAATGATTGCTGCTCCTTGACTTTTACCGACATTAGCAAACGCGCCAAATAAAGTCCACCCAGAAAAGGAAATCATTTCTTTATATAAGGCTTTATCGCGAACTCTTTTATATGAAGTTACTTTGGCATAGTACCGAGTACAATAGAAATGATAGAATAATGAATTCAATATTGTATATGAAAGCATTATTATTGAGTAAATACGTAGTCTATTGCCTTCAGAATAGATAAATAGAAAGACCAATAATAACTTTACAATGTTTGTAACAATATCTATAAATCCTGTAACATTAAACTTTTCATAGGCAACAAGAAGGCCTTGATTTGGTACAAAAAAGGTATTTACCGCAGCGGATATAATTGAAAGTCTGAATACAAATTGAGCATTTGGAATACTTTCAGGTAGTACATTAAGATAATGCAGAATATAATATTCTCCAATTGGTTCACCAATTAATATTATTAGTATGGCAAAAAACAAATGGATGAATCTACTCGTATTGAAGATTTTATTAGGATCTCCAGACTCTCCTTTTCCTATTTCAAATGCCAAATATCGATATGTAGTTGATGTCATGGAAGAATTCAGGACATTTAGTAAAAGTACTATACCTCCAACTACATTGTATAGCCCAAAATCAGATGCACCTAAGGCATCAAGGACTACTCTCGACAATATAACTGATATAAGTGATACTACGCATAGTCTCACATAAATTATTATACTGTTAATCGCTATTTTCTTATTATCATTCATTCTTTTGAAATCTTGTCTTTAATCTTTTGCCAATTCAATTTAAAAACTAACATATGGTGTTTTTCATCAAATGCTGAGTCAACCACTAAATATTCATTATCTCGGGATAGTTTTGGATGCAAATCACAGCTTGAGGGTTGTCTGTAATAATATGCATAAAACTTTCCTAGTAATAAAGACTTTTTTGTTACCGTATCATACACAATAAGCCTTTGCATTCTTCTATTATCCGGATAAGAATCTGTGATCATATATCTTCCATCCAATGTAAAAGAGGGATGGCCGTCAATATTTAATAATTTCCCGCCATATTCATCCACAAGTTGAAAGCATCCATTAACCATCTTATAGTGTTGATATATATGCCTTTTCCCTCCTAGAAATTTAGAGACCTTATACGGTAATTTTCCGGTAGTCTTATAAAAAATGCTTTCAAATAACTTATTAAACTTAATAGGCCTCTGCCTAATAAAATCAAGAAAATTTCCATTTAAAGAATATCTATATGGAGTTTGAGTATATATTACAAATTCATCGTCATTTTTCCATCCGAAATGTGACCAAGAAAATGATTCCCAGCCCGAAATCAGTTGTAGGTTGTGTCCATCGATATCAGCAATAAATAATCGAGTCTCATATTTATATACGTTATCTATTGGTGAAAAACGATGAAGAAAGCAAAACCTTTTGCTTGATGGGCTAATCATAATATGCTCCACCCAATGTTTGCATTTGTCGAAATATGTCTTAAAGTCCGTATGTATTATTTCTTCGATTGAAATGATTCGGGTTCTAGTATTATTATTTAGGTCCAACTTAAAAATGCCATCACCATCTATGACTCTTCCTTCCCACTCAAGATTTGAAACGGACTCATAATGATATGCGCGACACCAATGAGAGCGTTCCATTTCTAAACAGATTGATTTTGAGCCATCTGACGTTATTCCATATATTGACCAATCAATCTGTTTTTTCTCTCCGGTGGACAAATCACAAATTCTCGCTTTATTATGTCCATTAAGAGTACAATTATATATCACTGTGTCATTATTACCTTCACCAGGCATCCATTGGAGCATAGCTCCTTGTTGCCAGTTCCAAGAATTAGTATAGTCAATATGATGCCATTTTTTCTCCACAATGTCATAATAACCTAACTCAATTATTAATTCTCTATTGGGCTTAATACCATCGAAATCGGCTCTATTGCATAAAAGGCGTTTATGAGAAGAATCTAATGTATCATAATTATAGTAACCAAACCATTCAGAATAATCCTTAGAACTAGATTCAAACACTAAATCAAGAAACTCCGACAAAATGACTTTTTTCATATTTCATATCAAATTACTTAAATGCTTAAAGCAGTTAAATAATTTGATAATACTCAACTACTTTAAGAATGGGTTAAATGTATTGTCTTGTAATTGATTCCGTTGAATAATCCTTGGTTTATCTGTTACCACTAAAGAATTGAAAGGAACATTATCTACCACCACACAATTAGCACCTATTCGACAATTATCTGCGATCTCAGCTTTTCCTATTATTTTTGCTCCAGCACCAATGTAAACATTGTTTCCAATGACAGGCGCCCCATATGACTTACTTCCTTCTACAGTATTAGCCCCGATTGTTACTTGTTGAAATATTACAACATTTTTCCCAATAACGGCAGATTGAGTTATAAAAATACCGCTCACCCCGTGTGGTAAAACGAGTGGTCCTCCCAACCTGGCATCGATGCTAATGCTAGCTGAATGTAATTCCATATATTTATTCCAAAGAAATTTCTTCCATTCCTTTGGAGTTTCGTGATAGGAATTATATAATTTCCATATATTCTCTCGGAATCTTATTGTAAAAAGTGGGATATAACAAGCCCTTACAAGTTTCTTATATAAAACCTGTAATACCCCCCCCATTTGTTTTGATTTCTATTGTTCATATTTAAAAGATTTTGGCCATATCGACCTTCTTTTCATCATATATGCCGTTGAGCAAATCAATAATCGTAGCATAAAACAACTCATTGAGATGTAAAATCTCAAAACTATTGATCGCTCTAGTCATTAACTTATTTCCTATTTCTTTTGATTCCTCAGGATGATTCATCACCCATCTCATTTCTTCTGATAACCGTGAAATATCCCCTTCTTTAATTATTATTCCATCCGGTCCTATCTGATAAGGCACTGAACCTGAATCGCTTCCAATAATTGGCTTTCCTGTTGCCATCGCTTGAACCACGGAAAGAGAAAAAGTTTCAACCCAATGGTATGTCGTCCGAGGAACATGTAACGCACAATCTATTGCATTCCAATACTTCGCTATATCATACCAATCAACAAACCCAGTCATAATAACCTTATCCTCAAGTTGTCTTTTTTTGATGGTATCCAAAAGACGTATTTTGTCAGATTCATTTCCGGAACCCATCATCAAATATTTCCAATTGCCATCCTCAGGAAGAGCAGCTAAAATATCATCAAGTCCTTTATCCCAAGTAAATCTTGTTGCACTGCCAAATACAAATGCATCGCCCAGATTATACTTCTCACGAATCTCTTGTCTTGATTTGGAATCTGGATGAAACCACTCTTTATTAAAACCAACTTGAGTCTGCATATAGATTGGCTTAGTAAAACCTTCATCTTTAAATGCTTTTAATGCATCTGGATAATGACAAAAAAAAGCATCGACATTTTTATTTACATATTTTAATCTTGGATATGAGTTCAAAAAAGAAAGCCAACTCTTGATAGCAGGAATAGAGAATCCTTTAATAATTCTATTATGTAGATTATGATGAGGGCCTCTCATTGAAAAACCTATAATCAAACTCTTTGGACAATACTTCTTAGCCAAAAAGATAGTTTGAATCATAGATAATTGAGTATGTCCACCAATATGATAAATAATATCTGGTTGTAATTTCTTAAAAGCGGCTTTAAAATCAGGGGAGTACCAATCTGAACCATGGATATCCTTTTTTCTTACTAATCTAATATGAAAATTACCATCTTCAACTTCCTTCCCTTTAATAATTGAGCCTCCTCCACCATAGGTATATGTCTTGGAATTATACCATCTACATTCATCAGGTGCCAATAAAGTAACATCTAAATTCGGATGCTCATGTGCAAATTTTTGCCACCTAGTGTAGAAATATTTAACTTGAAATGAATGGTTTATTAATACAATTCTAATTGTTTGATCCATATTAAAAAATGCGAATTGAACCTAAAAACATTATTTCCTCCACACCATTTTGTTGACTATACCAACATAGCTCTGAATAATCTTCACGACCTTCGTGCTGACATTCTCATCTACATAATCCGGCACGGGAATACCGTGACTGCCATCCCTGCAGAGTTCGACAGCAGTATCAACCGCCTGAAGGAGAGACTTGGTATCGATGCCGGCGATGATGAAGTCGGCTTTGTCGATGGCTTCAGGTCGCTCGGTAGAGGTGCGAATGCAGATGGCTGGGAATGGATGGCCTACGCTGGTGAAGAACGACGACTCTTCTGGGAGAGTGCCGGAGTCAGACACCACCGCAAAAGCATTCATCTGAAGGCAGTTGTAGTCGTGGAAGCCAAGGGGTTCGTGCTGAATCACTCTTGGATCAAGCTGGAATCCTGATGCGGCAAGGCGGTTGCGGCTGCGCGGGTGGCAGCTGTAGAGGATTGGCATATCATATTTCTCAGCCATTGCATTTATGGCGTTGAAGAGACTGAGGAAGTTCTTCTCGGTGTCGATGTTCTCTTCACGATGGGCGCTGAGCAGAATGTATTTGCCCTTCTCGAGTCCAAGTCGCTTGTGAACGTCGCTAGCCTCGATCTCGGCGAGATTCTCGTGCAGAACCTCAGCCATAGGAGAGCCCGTGACGTATGTACGCTCCTTAGGAAGTCCGCAGTCGGCAAGATAGCGGCGTGCATGCTCGCTGTAGGCCATATTCACGTCGGAAATAATATCCACAATCCTTCGGTTGGTCTCCTCCGGCAGACATTCGTCCTTGCAACGGTTACCGGCTTCCATGTGGAAGATAGGAATATGCAGGCGCTTGGCTCCGATTACGCTGAGACAGCTGTTGGTATCGCCCAGAACAAGAACTCCGTCAGGCTTGATTGCGACCATCAGCTTGTAACTCTCCGCGATGATATTGCCCATAGTCTCGCCCAGGTCTGCACCTACCGCGTTCATATACACCTCAGGGTCTGCAAGTTTGAGGTCTTTGAAGAAGACTCCATTGAGGTTGTAATCGTAGTTCTGGCCGGTGTGGGCGAGGATCACGTCGAAATACTTGCGGCATTTGTTGATGACCGCTGCAAGACGTATGATTTCCGGACGGGTGCCGACAATGATGAGGAGTTTGAGCTTGCCGTTCTCCTGCCAATGTATGTCTGAATATGAATTTGCCATTGCTGTTTGTCTTTTAGTGCTTGTATTCGCTTATTTTACCGGATCGAAATAGGT
>JAQYAV010000165.1 GCA_029338675.1 Lachnospiraceae bacterium | reverse complement strand
GCTCTAATTCATTTAGATACATTGATCTAATATCCATACCAAAACCTCATCCATAATTCTTGTAAATATTATCTTCATTGATATTTTTATATTGCTGTTTCTTTATTGTTGTTTCTTTATATCGATGTATTTTATTGATGTTTCTTATTGATGTTTTTATATCGATATTTCTTTATTGTTGTTTCTTTATTAATGTTTTTATATCGATGTTTCTTTATTGTTGTTTCTTTATTAATGTTTTTATATCGATGTTTCTTTATTGTTGTTTCTTTATTAATGTTTTTATATCGATGTTTTGTATTGATGTTTTTTATCGATGTTTTTTATTGATGTTTTATTACTGCGTAATAAAATCCATCACATTTATCAACACCCTGTAAAAATAATCGTTGACTTTCCATCTTGAATTCAGGGTGATTTGCTAAAAACCATTTTACATTTTCATAGTTTTCTTCTTTATTAATTGTACATGTGCTAAACAGTAATGTTCCACCTTTTTTTACATATCTATGAGCAGTAGAAAGAATCTGTCTTTGAAGCTCTACCAACTCTTTAAGCTGTTTTTCTGTAAGTCGGTATTTTATATCATTTTTTCTTCCAATAATTCCAAGTCCTGAACAAGGCACATCAGCTATTACTAAATCCATCTGTTCTATGTAATCTTCAATAAGCTCCCTTGCATCATGTTCAGCCACTGTTATATTGTCGAAGCCTAATCTATTCACATTTTCTTCAATGAGAGATAATTTATCACTTGATAAATCCATTGAAATTATGCTTCCTGTTCCATTAAGCATTTCTGCTGCCGCTGTTGTTTTTCCACCTGGAGCAGCACAAACATCAATTATCCTATAGCCTTCTTTTATTCCTGCTGCCTCTATTGCGCACATTGAACTTTCATCTTGTACAGTAAAATACCCTTCTCTATACCCTGGAATTCTTCTTACAAAATCATAATTGTCAATACATAAAGCTTTTTTGCTATAATTGCCCTTAGCTACATTTATTCCTTTATCCAAAAGTTGTTTTGCAAAGTCTTCAACCAAAATCTTATTTTCATTAACTCGAATTGTTGTTTTTCTATCTATATATGAAGCCTTAATTATCTGTTCTCCTTCTTTCGGATAGTCAGATATAATTTTTTCAACCAGCCATCTCGGTGTAGAATAATATATAGATAAATAATCTATTTTTTCTGTTTCGTAATCTGGATATTTTATGTTGTTTTTATTACGCGATACATTTCTTAAAACGCCATTTACAAAGCCAGACAAGCTAGCAAAGCCATGTTTTTTTACAAGCTTAACGCACTCGTTACATGCAGCACTATCTGGAACTGTATCCATAAATAGTATCTGATATGCTCCCATTCTAAGCACATTTCTAATAAGAGGTTTGCATTTTTTCATTTTAGTTTTTGAAAATGAATCAAGAACATAATCTAATCTAATCTGGTATTCAATTGTCCCTTCTGCAAGTCTTGTTAAAAATGCTCTTTCAACTTTATCACTAAATTGATTTTGTCTTAGTGCCTTTGTTGTTGCTATATTTGAAAATGTCTTATTATTATCAACATCCATTAATATGCTAAGAGCAATATCTCTTGTATTAAGCATACTATTTATTCTCCCTTTCCTACCATCATACCGACTTCTAATTTATTTCCATTCAAATATGATGCAGTGTCCATTTGTTTTTTACCCTCTGGCTGAAGACTTCTTATTCTAAGTGCCTTTTCGCCACATGCAATAGAGAAAAACTTCTTAGTTACCTCTATTATCTCTCCAGGCTTTCCAGGTTTATCATTGTTATCAAACACCTCTGCCTTATATAGCTTAACACTTTTTCCATCAATGTATGTGTATGCACAAGGCCATGGAATAAGACCTCTTATTAATCTTTCAAGTTCTTCAGCAGACTTAGTAAAATCAACTAAGCCAAGCTCCTTACTAAGCATTTTGGCATAACAGCTCTTACTATCATCTTGTTTTTCTCTTGTTATTGTTCCATCAATAAGCTTATTAAGAGTTACTATTATAAGCTCTGCACCAGCCTTTGAAAGCTTATTAGTAAGTGTTTCTCCTGTATCATCATCCTCAATAGGAACTGTTATCTTGTCTATCATATCGCCTGTATCAAGGCCTTTTTCCATATACATTGTTGTTACACCAGTTTCTTTTTGTCCATCAATTATAGACCATTCAATTGGTGCAGCACCTCTATACATAGGCAAAAGCGACGCATGAATATTAATACAGCCAAATTTAGGTAAATTAAGAATTGACTCTGGTAGTATCTGACCATAAGCTGCAACTACAATTACATCTGGCATTATATCCTTTAATATATTTAATGTTTCCTCATTTCTAACCTTTTCCGGCTGATATACTGGAATATCATATTCAATTGCCTTTGCCTTAACTGGAGGAAATACTAATTTTTTGCTTCTTCCCTGTGGCTTATCAGGCTGAGTAATAACTGCAGCAACCTCATGTCCTGCTTCTATAATATTAACTAGTGCCTGAACTGCAAATTCAGGTGTTCCCATATAAACAATTTTCATATCTTCATCCACCCTCTTATATATTAATTACTCCTGCGGCATATCAACACTATATAATCCATCAATTGCTTTATCTTTATATAAAATGCCATCTAAATGATCAAGCTCATGGCAAATTGCTCTTGCAAGCAATTCTTCTCCCTCAACCATTATCTCACGCATATTTTCATCGTATGCTTTACAAACAACGTGATATGGTCTAATTACTGTTCCAACTAAACCTGGAAGACTAAGACAGCCCTCATCTCCTTCTTGCTCTCCGTCATAAGATACTATTTCAGGGTTAATTAATGTTAATGGTCCACTTTCACCTGTATCAATAACTACTAATCTTTTAAGTATTCCTACCTGTGGAGCAGCAAGACCAACACCGTTAGCCTCATACATTGTATCGTACATATCATCAATCAATGTCTTTATTCTTGGAGTAATTTCCTCAATAGGCTTGCAAACCTTTCTTAATACATCGTCACCATCGTATCTTATTTTTCTAATTGCCATCTTCATTTCCTCCATCATTATTCTTATATTCTGTTGCTATATTTTAATACATATTCTCTGGATTAACATCAAGCATAATGCTAACCTTTTCATTATCATTTTGCTCTACGATGCTTCTTACTGAATCAATCACTTGCAAATCCATGAACTTCACATATAATACGCGTCTGTAAATATTATTAATCTTACAAATTGTTGCATCACTTGGACCAATTAGTCTAACCTTATTATTGTATATAGAGCATACCTTTTCATTAATTATTTTGTGTAATTCTTTAGAAGCCTGACATACACTATCATAATCATCAGAAACCATTAACACCACCATCATATTATATACTGGTGGATATTTAAGAAGTCTTCTATATGACATTTCCATATCAAAAAAGCTTTCATCATCCTGTTTTGAAGCAGATAAAATAGCATAATGCTCTGGCAGATAGGTGTGAATTACAACATCTCCTTCAACCTCCCCTCGGCCTGCTCTTACTGCTGACTGA
>JAQYAV010000164.1 GCA_029338675.1 Lachnospiraceae bacterium | reverse complement strand
TATAAAAAAACGTTAAAGAAAAAATAAAAAGATAAAAAAACATATGACAAATCCATTAATAAAAAACAAAAAACATATGACAAATCCATTAATAAAAAATAATCAGAAAACATATAACAAATCCATTAAAAACAAAAAATAAATTGATGAAAAATTATAAAATAAATTAATGAAAAATGTTGTTGACATATCAAAAAATAAGTATTATCTTATGAAGAATACAACCTAGAGAGTTTACGGTTAATGTAGTAGATATATAATTATGTAAGTGAGGTGACGTATATGGCAGAAAACAAATCAAAATCATATTCAATTGATATGTGTAATGGAACAATACTACCGAAACTTTTGGCGTTTACAATTCCACTTATGTTTTCAAATGTTCTGCAGCTTTTATTTAATGCAGCGGATATAATTGTAGTTGGAAAATATGCTGGTGATGATGCACTTGCGGCGGTGGGCTCAAATACTCCGTTGATTAATCTCCTTACTAATTTCTTTCTTGGTTTATCCATTGGAGCTAACGTATTAGTAGCAAGATACTTTGGTGCGAAGGAAACAAAGGATGCAAAAGAGGCAATACAAACTGCTATGGTTGTTAGTGTGTTTAGTGGCTTGTTTCTTACTTTAATTGGCGTGCTTGGCGCAAGACAGATACTTATTTGGATGAGTGTTCCAGAAACTGTCTTGCCACTTTCGACTTTGTATCTTAGAATATATTTCTTAGGAATGCCTGCTTGTATGATATATAACTTTGGAAGTGCTATTTTGCGAGCAATCGGAGATACAAGAAGACCTCTTTATTACTTATCTTTTGCAGGAGTAATAAATGTAATACTTAATTTGATATTTGTTATAGGCTTCAAATTAGGAGTAGCAGGAGTAGCTATTGCCACGGTGACATCTCAGTGTATTTCAGCAATTTTAGTTGTTAGATGTATGATTAAAGATCCTGATGTAGAATTTTCGTTGAAAAAGCTTACTGTGAACAAAAAGAAGCTTATTATGATTTTTAGAATAGGACTACCAGCAAGCTTTCAGGGAGTGATATTTGCAATCTCCAATGTAATAATTCAAGCGTCTATTAATTCCTTTGGAAATGTTATTCTTGCTGGAAATTCAGCAGCAGCAAGTGTAGAGGGGTTTGTGTATGTTGCTATGAATGCGTTTTATCAAGGCTGTCTGTCCTCTACAAGTCAGAATGTTGGAGCAGGCAAATACGAGAGAATTAATAAGATTTTATTTAATTCCTTGGCGTGTGTCACTGTTGTTGGCTTAATTCTTGGTAATTTTGCGAATATTTTTGGTAGAGAACTTCTTGGATTTTATTCTGAAAGTGATGAAGTTATAGAAGCAGGTCTTAGACGACTTTCTATTATTGCTGTAACTTATGCCCTCTGTGGAATTATGGATGTAATGGTTGGTGCTATAAGAGGTCTTGGATATTCAGTACTTCCTATGTTTGTTTCGCTCTGTGGAGCCTGTGGACTTAGACTTATTTGGATATTTACTTTCTTTAGAATGGAAAGATTCCATACGCTAGAGTCGCTTTATTATACATATACTGTAAGTTGGATTGTGACATCTTTAGTTCATGTTTTATGTTTTGTATTAATTAGGCGAAGGATGAAAAAAACAGCAAATTTACAGGTGATTAGTGAAAAATAAAAGCTTGAAAATTAGATTATCCAGCTTACTTTGACGAATAAAATAGTGCCCGAAAATGCCCTTTAATCTTAGTCTCAGATTGTGCCTATAATTAGTGATAATGTTAAGCGAAGCTTGTTTATCACTTGGAATATCATATATTCTGTTGAATAAAATCATTTGACGGGATATATGATTTTTATTTGTTTTACTTTGCTTTGCTCGTCTTTTGAATTTGCTTAATAGATTATTTGAGGCTGCTCCCAAAACATTATCTGAATGTTGCCTGTAACTATAATGAGGCTGCTCGCTGTAGTGGACTGTTCCAAAACAAGACGCAACTAAATAAACCCACCAATCATGCATGTAAATATCTTTTGTTGCAGGTACATGCAGATAGCCAAGAAGTTTATTATTGAAAACAATTCCGCCACCTCGGGCAATATTTTCAATTATTGCATTTTCAAAGCAGGGTTTAATTCTAAGAGGTTGGCTTTTTGAGGAAATCTCTGTGAGCTTCTCATCAGTTTCTCTAGAAGCGCAACAATACATAGAAGGAATGTCTTTTTCTAATTCTTTGCAGGCCATATATAGCTTGTCCTTGTCCCAATAGTCATCTTGATCAGAAAGGGCAAAATAATCAGCTGATGAATCAGCCAAATCAAAAAGCCTGAAGAAAGAGGCGACAACACCTATGTTTTCTTCGGATACAAATGAAAAATTGTTATGAGTTTTGCTGTATTCAGAAAGGATATTAAGAGTATTGTCTGTAGAGCCATCATCTCGAACAAGAATAGAAACATCTACACCTTCTTGATAAAGGATGCTATCTAATTGCTCTTTTATGTAGCGTTCTCCGTTATAACTAGATAATAGAACTTGAACCTTGTACATGATATTTATTCCTTCATATAGAATATATTTTATAATAAATTTCTGTATATTTTTTCCATTAATCGGTGGACTATTTTGATGTCGAATTTCTCTTTGCAGATTATCTTATTATCGACACCTAAATCCTTACTTAATTCAGTATTGCATATTAATTGATTGAGCTTGCTTACAAATTCATCCTCCTTGTCTAATGGGACAAGACAGTTGAAATTGTAATCTTTGCCACTTTCAGTTAAAAGGTCATTGTTCCCTCTTATGTCGGAGGCGATAACTGGAAGTCCAGAGGCCATTGCCTGCATAATTGAAACTGGAAGACCTTCCTGACGGCTGGTAAAAAGAAAAATATCACAAGCTTTATATATCTCAAGGATATCAGTACGATATCCTGCAAATAACACCTTGTCTGCTATACCAAGACCTTCGGCAAGCTCTTTTAATTTATTTAATTCCGCACCCTTGCCACATATCAATAAAGTACAATCAGTGTTGTGTGCCTTGGCAAATACATTTATTGTCTGTTCAATATTTTTGCGAGGAATCAATTCTGAAACATTAAGTATAACTTTGTTGTTTACAGGAATTCCAAGCTCTTTTTTCTTTGCTTCTTTGTCTATTGTAATGCTGCTAATGTAATCGCAGTCAACACCAATTCCTGGTACATAACGGACTGTTTCGGCGTCGAGTAATTCAATTGCAGAAGTATAGTCCTCGTTGTTTAAAGTAATAAGACAGTTTGTATATTTTGATAAATATTTTTCGATATGATAATACACAAGCTTGTTTACTAATGGAGCCCCTTTGAAAAAATGAAAACCATGGGCAAAATAGATTACCTTAGTTTGCTCTCTTTTGAAATATTTTTTTGCTGCAATTCTTGCGACTAATCCACCAAATGGTGTTTGGCAATGGATTATTTCACAGGGATTACTGCTTAAATAATTCTTGAGAGTTTTAATGCACTTTAATGTGTCTTTTATGCTAAAGATGCTTCTTGGAATAGGTAGGTCAATTATTGACATACCATCTTCCTTAAGTTCATTACTAAAGGCATTTATACGTTCCTGACTGCTTGAATTGCCGGATTGGAAATTGGCAGCAATATCGATATCATATCCAAGGGATTTCAATATCTTTATATTATCTCTATTAAAATGGTCAATCATAGATGCTGAATTAGCAACTAAAAGAGCTTTCATTTTCATAATAATCTCCTGTTTTGTGGATAGTTATATCGATAGTCTACAATAAATGAGTATACATTCGTGCTAATTATATAATATTATTGCTGAAATGTTAACAAAAAATTTAAAAACAATTTAAAAAAATTAAAAAACTAAAAAAGTAATACTTTTTTATAATATTCAATATTTTTTATATTTAAAAATAGGGATTTTTATGTATAATGAATTATATTATACGAAAAAATGTATTGGAAAATTGGCTATATTATTAATTAGTATAACTATTATTTTGGAGGAGTTATATGTCATATCAGGATCCGATATATTTATTTTTGTTATTGCCATTTACATTAATAATATATCAACTGTTAAATAAAAAATATCGTTACTTGTTGTTACTTTTAGTTAGCTATGGCTTTGCCTATTTAATTACAGGCAAAAAGATTATTATTATTGCTATTACATCAGCATTTGTTTACACAATTGGAAGAGCAATTGGCTCTGTGAATGATAAATGTAAGGCAGAGGTTGCTTCGGCGAGGAAGGATAAAGAACTAAAAAAGAAGATAAAATCCATATATAATAAGAAAAGTAAGCGTGTGCTTGTTTTTGGAATGGTAGTGATAATACTTATTCTTGCAGTACTTAAGTATTGTGGATTCTTTGCAGAAAGTGTTAATTACGTTACTAATTTAATCAATGGTTCAAGTCCCATACCTGTGGTTAAATTGCTTGTTCCAATTGGTATTTCATTTTATTCGTTACAGGCGATTGGATATCTTACAGATGTTTACTGGAAAAAGACAGCACCAGAGAAGAATTTCTTTAAGCTGGCATTATTTTTAGCGTTTTTTCCAACTATTATGGAGGGTCCAATTTGTAGCTATGTTGATATTAAGGATAAGCTTTTTTCTGGAGAAGATGTACGAAGTGAGAATTTATCCGATGGCTATGTAAGAATTTTATGGGGACTATTTAAGAAGATTATTGTTGCGGATAGATTGTATGTGATTGTTAATACTTTATTTGATGCCTCTGCAAATTACAATGGGGCTTATATTGCAATTGCCGCAATTGCTTATACTGTGCAGCTTTATATGGAATTTTCAGGTTGCATGGATATTGTAATTGGAAGTGCAAGGCTATTTGGAATTACCCTTATGGAGAATTTTAGACAACCATTTCTTGCTAAAAATGCTTCTGAATTTTGGAGAAGATGGCATATTTCTCTTGGCGTATGGTTTAAGACATACATTTTTTATCCTGTTTCTATGTCTAAGATGGCAAAAAAATGGAAACAATTTGGTACAGATAAGTTAAATAAATATTTTACGAGAATAGGACTTTCTGCCATGGCGCTTTTCCCAGTTTGGTTCTGCAATGGACTGTGGCATGGCCCAAAGTGGAATTACATTTTCTATGGAATGTATTATTTTGTTATTATTATGCTGGAACAGATTATGGAGCCAATTAGAAATGGGTTTACCAGTAGATTTAAAATAGGCGAAAAGAATAAGATATGGAACGGATTTTTGTTAGTAAAAACCTGGATTATTATATTCACAGGTGAGTTGTTCTTTAATGCCAGTTCTCTTAAACATGGATTTAAAATGTTTTTTGCTATGTTTAGGGATTTTAATTTAAGAACATTTGTTGATGGCAGTATATTTTCACTTGGCCTTGGAAGAGCTGATTTAGTTATGGCTATGATTGGTGCTGTTGTTGTATTTGTTGTTGGTATTATAAGAGAAAAAAATACAGATATGCTTGGAAGTATTCGCGGTATGAAGCTTCCTGTAAGATGGGCTATATATATAACACTTATTGTTTGCGTTGTTATTTTTGGTGCATATGGACCAGGTTATCAGGAGGTGGATTTGATTTATGCAGGCTTCTAATACAAAAAATAAAAAAGGCGTTATTAAAGTAGTGGCCTTTACTACTATAGTAGTATTAATTATGTCCATCTTTTCGTATGTGCTTAATCCAGAAAGATTTTTGGATAGTACAGCGGCATATGAGAGAGAACAATATTTGTCTGCTATTTTGCAGGAGGAAGAAAATACTATTGATGTGTTGATATTAGGTGATAGTGAATCCTTTGGTGTTTTATCCCCAATGCATTTATGGAGAGATAATGGAATAACTTCTTTTATGGCAGGACAGGGTGGACTTAGAACTGTGGAGGAATACTACTCGTTAAAGAAGATTCTTAAGAAGCAAAAGCCTAAGCTCGTGATTATTGAAACAAATAATGTTTTCGATAATATGGGTATGTTGCCAGAATTAAAATATGACCTAGCAACTACCATTTATTACTATGTTCCACTTATTAAGTATCATGGTTTGTGGAAGAATTATTTTGAAGAAGATAAGCTAGACAAAATGCATTATTGTGGCTTTGAGATAAGACCTAATATTATGCCGTATACAGGAGAGGATTACAAGGTTTATTCCGATGAAGTTGAACCAATTGATAAATTAATTAAGCATTATTTTGACAAAACAATTGAATTATGTAAGAAAAATAATATTGAAATTTTGTTGGTTAATGCACCTTCACCGCAACATTTTACTTACCCAAAGCACAATGCTATGGTGAAATATGCAAAGGAGTTAAATGTTCCTTTTATTGATATGAATTTACTTGATGAATTAAACATTAGCATGAGTGATGATATGCTTGATGGTGGAGATCATGTTAATGTTTATGGGACGGTTAAGATGACAAAATATTTGCAAAAATACTTGAAGGATAACTATGAATTGCCTGATAGAAGAGGCGATGAGAAATATAAAGTGTGGGATGAGAGAGCAAAAAAATTCTTTGAGGAATTGTCAAAATATTAGTTTTGGAGGAAAACATGAATAATGTATTGCAATATCTAGAAAATAGTGCAAAGCTCTATCCAGATAAAATTGCGGCGGTTGATGCTTTTACAAGATGTACTTATGAGGCACTTTACAACGATGCAAGGAAGATAGGTAGCTTAATTGCAGAAAAATCTGTTTCGAAAAAGCCTATAGTTATGTTTATGGATAAAGGTGTGTTTACACTTAAAGCTTTTTTTGGTGCGGTCTATGCGGGCTGTTTTTATACTTTGCTTGATCCATCCTTTCCTAAGGATAGGGTGTGCCAGATTTTAGGCGTGCTTAATACAAAAGTAGTTATTACAACTGAGGCTGATAAGGACAAGCTACTAGATGCTGGATTTGATGGTGAAATTATAATTAAGGAAGATATTACTGATAGCAATGAGAATATTATTCTTGATATAAATGAAGACAAATTGTTGGCAATTAGAAGAACAATGACAGATTTAGATCCTTTATATTGTAATTTTACTTCTGGATCAACAGGAGTTCCGAAGGGGGTACTTATTAGTCATAATTCGGTTATTGATTTTATTGATGTATTTACAGAAACTTTTGGAATTACAAATGAAGATGTAATAGGTAATCAGGCACCATTTGATTTTGATGTTTCAGTTAAGGATATTTATAGTGCTATTAAAGTAGGCGCAACTCTTGTTATGATACCTAAGGCTTACTTTATGTTCCCTAATCAAGTGGTTGAAATGCTTGAGAATGAGAAGGTTACAACTTTAATTTGGGCGGTTTCTGCTCTTTGCTTATTAATAAGATTACATGGCTTGAAGCATATTGTGCCAAAGCATATTAATAAGATTATGTTTTCAGGTGAAATGATGCCGATTAAGCAGTTTAACCAGTGGAAATCATACTATCCTGATGCAATGTATGTTAATTTATATGGTCCAACAGAGATTACTTGTAATTGTACTTATTATATTGTAAACAGGGAATTTGAAGAGGGAATGAAGATTCCTATGGGAAATGCATTTGCCAATGAGAGAGTATTCTTGTTAGATGATAATGATAGTGAAGTTACATGTGATGATGTTAACAAGCCAGCTGAAATATGTGTGTCTGGAAGGTCTGTTGGATTAGGCTACTACAATAGCAAAGAGGCTACTGATAAGTCATTTGTTCAAAATCCTTTAGTTTCTGGATATAGAGATATTATTTATAGAACTGGTGATTTGGCATATTATGGCGAAGATGGTTTGCTTTATTTTGCAGGCAGGAAAGATTTCCAGATTAAGCATATGGGACATAGAATTGAACTTGAAGAAATAGAAAATGTTTTAAGTGGTGTTTCTATTGTTGAGCATGCCTGCTGTTTCTTTGATGCAAAGAAAAACAGAGTGGTTGCAT
Organism: Lachnospiraceae bacterium; assembly: GCA_029338675.1. Lineage (GTDB taxonomy): Bacteria > Bacillota > Clostridia > Lachnospirales > Lachnospiraceae > Coprococcus_C. The sequence goes on along the minus strand of JAQYAV010000164.1, from coordinate 25,678 downwards.
ACTATGTTGGTGAGGATAATAAGAAAGAAATTATTGATGAAATGAAATCAAGAGTTCCTGATTATATGGTTCCAAATGTATTTAAGTGCGTAGAGAGATTGCCTCTTAATAAGAATGGTAAAACAGATAGGAAGCTTATTATTGAAAAGTATGAGAAGGGGGAAGACATATGCTGAATATGAATTATGCTGCACTTAGTGTTAATACTCCTGCTTATTATTTTAATGTGGAAGATATTAAGGAAAGAGTTTCGTTAATTAGAGAAAAGCTTTCTTCCAATATAGAGCTTTGTTTCGCTATGAAGGCTAATCCATTTTTAGTGTCAGTTATGGATAGTTTCGTAGACCATTTGGAGGTATGTTCTCCAGGCGAATATGAGATATGTACTAGAAATAACATATTACCAGGTAAGATAATTGTCTCTGGGGTTAATAAAACAGTTGATTCTGTTACAAAAATAATGGAATATAGCAAAGGCTGTGGAACTTACACTATTGAGTCTATGCTTCATTTTGAACTTCTTTCGAAGGCAGCAGCAAAGCTTGGAAAGAAAATAGATGTAATAATTAGATTATCAAGTGGAAATCAGTTTGGTGTTGATAAAGATGAATTTTTATCTATAGCTGATAAGGTTATGGAAGCGGATTATCTTAATTTAATTGGTCTTCACTATTATTCTGGAACTCAGAAAAAATTTAAGAAGATATCTAGTGAGCTTTTAATGCTTGAAGAGTTCGGTGTGATGCTTAAAGAAAGATACAAATTGGAACATTTTCTACTAGAGTATGGACCTGGACTTATTGTTTCATATTTTGAAAATGATAGCGAAAAAGATAAAGAACAGGCAAATCCTTGCAGACAGCTAGAGAAACTTAATGTGGAATTATCCAAAATGTCTGCTTATGACCATATTACTATAGAATTGGGCAGATTCCTTACTTCTATGTGCGGCTATTATGTAACTAAGATTATGGATAAGAAGGTTAATAATGAAGCTGCGTTTGTTATTGCAGATGGTGGGATTCATCAGCTTGGTTATTATGGTCAGATGATGGGAATGAAGAAGCCTTATATTACATTACTCAAAAAGGATGAAGATAAATCTTTAAATGATACAAAATGGACCATTTGTGGCTCGCTTTGTACGGTGAATGATGTAATTACCAGAGATGTGGACTTGACTAATCCGCAAATAGGCGACATACTATTGTTTGAACGCTGCGGAGGATATTCAGTTACAGAAGGAATGAGTATGTTCCTTAGTAGAGAGCTTCCATATGTATATTTAGTTTCAGATGGAGTAGTTAAAGAACTTCGTAGCAAGATTGAAACTAATGTATTTAATTCAGAAGCTTAAGATATTTAATTAAAGAAGTATATTAATATTTTAGAAGAATCGTTGCACAATTAAGACGAGTTGTTATATCAAAGGAGGAAAATAATGGATAAATTATTAGAGATTTTAGAGGATTTAGCACCAGGTGAGGATTTTGAGAATTGTGAAACTCTTATTGACGATCATATTTTAGATTCGTTTGCTATTTTATCTCTTGTTTCGGAGATTGAAGATGAGTTTGATATTGAGATTTCACCAGCAGAGCTTGTTCCTGATAATTTTAATTCAGCTAAGCGCTTATGGGATATGATTTGTCGTTTAGGTGGGGATGAGTAATTGAAGTACTTTTGGATAATTTTATTTTTGGTAGCATTAATTGCTTTAGTACTTAGCGTGCTTTATTTGACCTCGAGAGTAATTAAACTCGGAGTATTTAAGAAAGCTTCAAAGAATAAAAAATGGCTTGAAATTCTTCTGTCTCTTGGTTTGATAGTATTTGTCAGCATAGTACTTGCTCTTTTGTTTAATGTAATTAATATGGGTGTATGTATGATTTATCTTACACTTATATGGCTAATATGTGATTTGGTTTCGTTTATTATTATGAAAATCACGAAACCAAAGCAGAAAAAAACATATATTGCAGGCTTTTGTGCTGTTTGTATTACTATCGTTTATCTAGTAGGTGCATGGATTACAGCACATAATGCGGTTTGTACCAGATATTCTCTTGATACTTCAAAGGATATAGGGGCTGGTATTAAAATTGCTTATTTAGCAGATTCACATGTTGGAACAACCTTTGACGGAGTAGGCTTTGCAAAGCAATTAGATAAGATAAAAAAAGAAAATCCCGATGTTTTATTTATTGTTGGTGATTTCGCGGATGATGGAACATCAAAAGAGGATATGCTTGAAGCTTGTAAAGCACTTTCGGAATTTGAAACAAAGTATGGAATATACTATGTTCAGGGTAACCATGATGGCGGATATTATAATAATTCCAAAGGTTACTCTTATGAAGATATGGTATCAGCTCTTGAAGAAAATGGAGTTATCGTTCTTGAGGATGAGATAGTAACTATTGATAATCGTTTAACAGTTATTGGTAGAATGGATAAGGAAAACAAAGACAGAATGGATATGGATAAGCTTACAGCTTTCTTAAATCCTAATAGGTATATTGTTGTTCTTGACCATCAACCTGTAGATTATTATTCACAGGCAAATAGCAAGGCAGATTTAGTGTTATCAGGACATACTCATGGTGGACAGCTTTTTCCATTCAATAAAGTTGGCAAGTGGACAGGTATGAATGACTTGGTATATGGTCACGAAAAACGTGGAGATGTTGATTTTGTTGTTACATCAGGAATATCTGACTGGGCTCTTAAATTTAAATCAGGCTGCAAATCAGAGTACGTAATTATAAATGTGAAATAGTATTTTTGTTTCTTTTTTTGTGAAGTACATAATATTAATAGAAGACTGTATACACACCAAATTTTCATAAATAAAATATTTTCGTTTCTTGCAGATGGAAATAGACTTACTTTTGGTGATGGATAGTTGATAAAATATGTTTCAATATATATGAAATTTGATAGGTAAGGCGGACAACAGAAACCCCTATATTTTAGCACAGGGGAGCGTCATAGTAGGAGAATAATATGTTTAACGATATTAATATTGGTCCAATTACAATTCATTTATATGGATTGTTTATTGGTTTAGGTTTTTTGAGCGCTTTGGTAATTAGCTCAAAAAGAGCAAAAAACAGAAACTTGAATGATGATATTGTTACAGGAATATTTTACTGTGCCATAGTTGGTGGATTTTTAGGTTGTAGAATTTTGTATTATATTACAGAATTTCCAAGTATATTGAAGGATCCGTCAATTTTGTGGGATTTTAGAAATGGCTATGTAGTTTATGGAGGAATAATTGGAGGTATTTTAGCCAGTATGATTTTTTGTAGGGCTAAAAAAGTAGTATTCCTTGATTATTTTGATGTGGTTGCACCTTCTATTTCATTTGCACAGTGCTTAGGCAGAATTGGCTGCTTTTGTGCGGGATGCTGCTACGGAAAACCTACAAATGCTTGGTATGGAATAGCATTTAAGAATAGCACTCATGGACCTAACAATATTAAAATGATACCAACACAGCTTATATCTTCAGCAGGTGACCTGGTAATATTTGGTCTATTAATGCTATATAGCAGCAAAAAGCCAAGTCGTGGAAAAACAGCTGCAATGTACATTGTTTTATATGGAATAGGAAGATTTGCAATTGAATTTCTTAGATATGATTATCGCGGAAGTATAGGATTTTTATCTACTTCTCAGATTATTTCTATTGTGATGGTTTCTATTGGTTTAGTGATGCTTGCAATTCTTAACAAAAATAATAGATAAGAAGGTAATATTTTGAAAGCGAAAACGTTAAACAGAGAAGAATTATTTGAAAAAAGTCCGGTTTGGAATGCAATTATTACACTTACAATTCCAATGATAATTAGTTCTGCTGTTTCAATGGTTTATAATTTGTCAGATACGTACTTTGTAGGTGCTTTGAATGATTCAATTCAAAATGCTGCAATAACACTGGCTGCGCCAGCAATGACGCTATTCTACGGAATTACTAATTTGTTTGGAATAGGTGCTTCAAGCTTAATGAGTAGAAGCATGGGTAAAAAGGACATTGATACTGTAAAAAGAGCGTCTGCGACAGGTCTTTACTTTGCCCTTATAGCAGCAGTGCTTCTTTCGGCAATAACTTTAATATTTAATACTCAGACACTTAATATTTTAGGAACAGATGATATAACATTTAAGGCTACTAAGGATTACATGTTTTGGACAGTAGGTGTTGGAGCTATTCCAGGAATTATGAGTATAATGTTTAGTTATCTTTTAAGGGCGGAAGGTCGTTCAATGCAGGCTAGTGTGGGGCAGATGAGTGGATGTATACTTAATATTATTTTGGATCCATTTTTCATACTTCCTTTTGGACTTAATCTTGGTGCAGCAGGTGCAGGACTTGCAACTTTTATTGCAAATTGTGTTGCATGTACGTACTTTATTATTCTTATTGTGAAATCAAAGGATAATACTTATGTATGCATTAAACCTTCATTTGTTACATTTAAGAAATATATATTAAAGGATATGTTTATTGTTGGTGTGCCAGGGATATTTCAGAATATTCTGAATGTTGTTAGTATGACTATACTAAATAATATTGTTGCAGAATATGGTGCAAATGTTGTAGCAGCAGTAGGAATAGCGAACAAGATTAATCAACTTCCAATTCAGGTTGTATTTGGTTTTACACAGGGAGTAATGCCACTAATTGGCTATAACTTTGCAAGTAAAAATTATCCAAGAATGAAGGAAACTATTAAGAAAACATATATACTTACAATTTCAACATTAATGGTTGTTTTGTTGTTATTTAATTTTGCAGGACAACCGATTATTAGAGCATTTATGAATGTGGATGAGATTGTAAAAACTGGTGCATGGTTTCTAAGCGGTTTTGGAATAAGTCTTCCGTTTATGTGTATTGATTTTATGGTTGTTGCAATTTCTCAATCTTTTGGAATGGGAAAATATGCACTTGGATTTTCCTTTGTAAGAAAGCTCTTCTTGGAGATACCATTTATCTTATTGCTAAATAGTATGGCAGGGGTAATGGGAATAGCATATGCACAATGTATCACAGAAATATTTATGGCTATTATCGCACTATTTGTTCAAGCATCAATCTTGAGCAATAAACGTCTTAATAAAATCTGATGTAGAAATATATAAAAGCTAATCATACATCCTTTTGGATTAATGGTTGGCTTTTTTCTTTAGGATGTTAAGCGGGAATCCTCGGTAATTCAATTGCCGATGTAGTTCACATAAGACGGATACAAAAAGTAGAATAAAAAGAAAAAGACAAAATAATAAAAAGATGAAATAGTAAAAGTGAAATAATCAAAAGAAAGGATGAAATAGTAAAAAAATGAAATAATAAAAAGAAAAGATAAAGGGCTTCATAATAAAGATAAATTTCATGACGATGAAAAGACGAATTGCACAATGAAATTAATATTTAGGGCTTTTTTTAGTAATTTGGTTCAAAAAAGGGATGAAATTATTTTTTTTACATGATTTTTTTATCTACATTTTGACGATAAAAATGTTTGTTTATAGAGTTCTTTTATTACTTTGCACAAGAATTTACAAATTTCGATTTCAACATTGTTTTTATTTGAATTATGATTTAGAATTATATCTGAAACGAGAACACGTTATTATAGGAGGAATAGAAATGTCAGCAGACAAGTTTTCAACAGAAGAGTATTTATCTGACTTGAATGCATACTGGCGTGCAGCTAATTATTTAGCAGCTACTCAGTTGTATTTGTTAGACAACCCAATGTTAAGAGAACCATTAACAATGGACCATATTAAGAAAAAGATCGTAGGACACTGGGGAACAGTTCCTGGACAGAACTTTGTATATGCACATATGAACCGTGCAATCAACAAGTATGATTTGAACATGATCTTAATTTCAGGTCCTGGACATGGTGGAAACTTCTTCGTAGCTAACTCATACCTTGAGGGAACTTACAGTGAAGTATATCCAAATATCAGCCAGGATTTAGAGGGATTAAAGAAGTTAAATAAGCAGTTCTCATTCCCAGGTGGTATCTCAAGCCACGTAGCACCTGAAACTCCAGGTTCTATCAATGAGGGTGGTGAGCTTGGTTATTCTATCGCTCATGCTTTTGGTGCAGTATTTGATAACCCAGACTTAATCGCAACTGTAATCGTTGGTGATGGTGAGGCTGAGACAGGTCCTTTAGCAACTGCTTGGCATTCAAATAAATTCTTAAATGCTAAGAACGATGGTGCTGTATTACCAATCCTGCATATGAATGAGTATAAGATCAGCAACCCAACTGTATTTTCACATATTTCACATGACGAAGTAGAAAGCTTCTTCCATGGTTGTGGTTGGAAGCCATATTTCGTAGAAGGTGACGATCCAATGACTATGCACAAGTTAATGGCTGAGGCTGTTGATAAGTGTATCGAAGAGATCAAGGCTATCCAGAAGGATGCTAGAGAGAATGGAAACACTAAGAGACCATTCTGGCCAATGATCGTATTGCGTAGCCCTAAGGGATGGACAGGTCCTAAGTTCGTTGATGGACTTCGTGTTGAGGGTTCATTCCGTGCTCACCAGGTTCCTATTACTATGGAGAAGCCAGAGCATCTTGACCTTTTAAAGGATTGGTTATTAAGCTACAAGCCAGAAGAGTTATTTGACGAGAACGGACAGCTTATTGAGAGACTTCGTTATATCTGTCCAAAGGGAGATCAAAGAATTTCAGCTAACCCACATGCTAATGGTGGTAAGTTATTAAGAGATCTTCGTTTACCAGATTTCAGAGATTATGCTGTAGATGTACCAAAGCCAGGTGCAGTTGAGAAGCAGGATATGATTGAGCTTGGTGGATATGTTCGTGATATCTTCAAGTTAAATAAAGAAGCTAAGAACTTCCGTATCTTTGGACCAGACGAGACTATGTCTAACCGTCTTTACAAAGCATTCGAAGTTGAGCAGCGTGATTGGAATGGTGACATTCACGAGGCTGATGAGGATGTTGCACCAGAAGGAAGAATTATGGATTCATACTTATCAGAGCATATGTGTGAAGGTTGGTTAGAGGGTTACCTCTTAACTGGACGTCATGGATTCTTCGCTTCATATGAAGCATTCATCCGTGTTGTAGATTCAATGTGTGCACAGCATGCTAAGTGGTTAAAGGTTACAAGTGAGCTTCCATGGAGACAAAAGATTGCTTCACTTAACTTAGTATTAACTTCAAACGTATGGCAGCAGGATCACAACGGATTTACTCATCAGGATCCAGGTTTCCTTGATCACATTTCTAATAAGAAGGCGGACGTTGTACGTATGTATCTTCCACCAGACGCTAACTGTTTACTTTCATGCTTTGATCACTGTATCAAGAGTAAGAACTATGTAAACGTTATCGTAGCTTCTAAGCACCCAAGTCATCAGTGGTTAACTATGGAACAGGCAGTTAAGCATTGTACTCAGGGTATTGGTATCTGGGATTGGGCAAGTAACGACCAGGGTGAAGAGCCAGATGTTGTATTAGCATGTTGTGGTGATACACCAACTAAGGAAGCACTTGCAGCTGTTACAATTTTACGTGACAACCTTCCAGAGATTAAGATTCGTTTTGTAAATGTTGTAGATATGATGAAATTACAGCCACATAGCAAGCATCCACATGGATTAACTGATGTAGAATATGATGCTTTGTTCACTAAGGATAAGCCAATCATCTTCGCATTCCATGGATATCCGACATTAATACATGAGTTGACTTACAATCGTAACAACCGTAACCTTCATGTACATGGATACCAGGAGGAAGGTACAATCACTACTCCATTTGATATGCGTGTTCAGAACGAAATCGATCGTTACCACTTAGTAATGGATGTTCTTCAGAACCTTCCACAGCTTGGTAACCGTGGTTCATACTTAATTCAGCAGATGCGTGATACATTAGTAGCACATGATCAGTACATCGCTGAGTACGGTCAGGATCTTCCTGAAGTACGTGAGTGGGTATGGCACACTCCAGAAGATAAATAATTTTGTCTTCTAGTTTAATATAGATTAATAAAGACCCCTGCATTATCATTGGATGGTGTGGGGGTTTTTGTATATACAGAATTATTTATAAGTATAATTTGTATGTTAGGAAACATTGGTTTATATATTAGTGAGGATGTTTTTCACTTAGATATTTTATTATAAATAATCAAAAAAAATAGACTAATCGAAGGTTGTATTATATAATGTCAATTATATTTACTAAATGTTTATAAAATTAAATGCTTAGAGGGGATTCGTGAAAATGAAATGTATAAGTTAACCTTTGTGAATTATTCAGAAGTTAATAACTGTAGTAGTTATATGGAATGTATTAAATTGATTGATACTACGGATGGGGTATATAGAAATGAAGAAGCTGAAGAAATGGCAAAGAAATATATGAAGGAGTTAAGTCTTACTGATTATGTGGTTGTTGATTCATTGATAAATGATTATCGCATTAAAGATGACAATGCTAAAGGCGCAGAGGACATAAAAGAGGATTGTGGATATAGAATTATATTTTCTAAAGATATTGATGGCTTTCATAAAATCCAAAACGCATCTAGTACAAACCAATTTTGGGATGATGCAGAAAATTTCATTTCTTATGGACCAAATTTATTTGATGATATAACAGGTATTTTGTATCCGATATATAACGAGGAATATGTTGCAGTTTATGTATCAGAAGGTGGTAGAATGCGTTTAGCATAAATGCTCTTACGGGAGAAGTAGCTTATGCAGAATCTTTCTTGACAACAGATAATTGATATCTTATTCATTAATAGAATAAATTCTTTTGTTCCTAGTAGATGTAAAGCTGCTTATCTTTAGCTGATTGGTAGTTGACAAACAAGACAAGAATTATATAGGGAGTAGTATTATTATATGAAGCTTTTGGATAAGGATATACGAGAGCCTTTGTTTGATTATTTGGAAACTGAATTTGGCAAGGTTAGAATATTTGAAGAAAAAAATATGGGAGATTCTAGAGCTGATATTGTTATGGTAATGCCTAATAAAGTAGCTGGAATAGAAATAAAAAGTGATGCGGATTCCTACACAAGATTAAAAAGTCAAGTTAAGGATTATGATTTGTTTTTTGACTACAATTATCTTGTTGTAGGAAGTACCCATGCCAAATCAGCATGTGATCATGTGCCAGAACATTGGGGAATAATATCTGTGGAATATTTAGAGGATAGGGTTGATATATATAAGCTACGTGATGCTTCAAAAAATCCTAATCTTGATATGTTTAAAAAGGTAAGGCTGCTATGGAGACCTGAAATAGCTCATATACAAAGTGTGTGTGGGCTGCCGGCATACAAGGGTAAAAGCAAAGATTTTGTTAGGCAGGTTATTGTTGAAAGAATAGATGGGGACAAGCTTAATGAATTGATTAGTTATGAGTTGTTTGAGAGAGATTATAGTACAATTGCTGAGGAAATTAAAGCGTATAGGCAACTGCAAAATCCCAATAAAATAGTTCGTAAGAAGAAAAAAAGATATAGGCGAAGATAATTCTTTGCCTATATCTTTTTTGCGTAAGCATGTTGTTTTTGAAAAATGCAACATGTATTATAGATAAAATAATTGATTGCCTATATCTTTTTTGTGTAAGCATGTTGTTTTTGAAAAATGCAATATGTACTTTAGATAAAATAATTAATTGCCTACATCTTTTTTGCGTAAGCATGTTGTTTTTGAAAATGCAACATGCATTTTAGATAAAATAATTAATTGTTTATATTTATGTTTTATATCGTCAGTTTAATTAGTTACAAGCTGCCTTAAGAGCTGCCTCTAAATCAGCAAGAATATCATCAATATTCTCGAGACCAACTGAAAAACGAACCATTCCACCATCAATACCAGCTGCAACAAGCTGTTCATCTGTAAGCTGACGATGAGTTTCACTAGCTGGGTGAAGTACACAAGTACGTATATCAGCAACATGTACCTCGTTGGAAGCAAGCTTTAATGAATCCATGAATTTAGCAGCAGCAGGTCTTCCGCCTTTAATAATGAAGGAAATAACACCACTAGCCTTGCCGTCAAGATATTTCTGTACAAGTGGATAATCCTTGTTTGATTCTAAACCTGGATATAAAACACTTTCAACTGCTGGTGAAGCTTCAAGGAATTTAGCAACTGTAGTTGCGTTTTCACAGTATTGTTGCATACGAACAGCGAGTGTTTCAAGACCAAGGTTAAGCAAAAATGCTGAGTGAGCAGCAGGGTATACACCGAAGTCTCTCATAAGCTGCATTCTAGCTTTAATGATGTAGGCCATCTTACCATACTGCTTAGTGTATGAAATACCATGGTATGACTCGTCTGGCTCGACTAATTCTGGGAACTTGCCGTTTGTCCAATCGAACTTACCACTATCAACAATAACACCGCCAACCTGAACAGCATGACCATCCATATATTTGCTTGTTGAATGGATTACAATATCTGCACCAAATTCAAAAGGCTTACATAGAATAGGTGTAGCAAATGTATTATCAACAATAAGTGGAACATTCATTGAATGGGCGATATTCGCAAATCTTTCAATATCGAAAACTCTAAGAGCTGGATTGGCAATAGTTTCACCAAATACAAGTTTAGTGTTAGGCTTAAAAGCAGCCTTGATTTCCTCATCGGATGAGTCTGCGTCTACATAAATACATTCAATACCAAGCTTCTTTAAGGTGTAAGAGAAAAGATTGATTGTTCCACCATATATCTGAGGAACACTCACAATACTATCTCCTGCCTGACATATATTAAGAATTGAGAGAAGAGTAGCAGCCTGTCCAGATGAAGTACACATAGCACCTACACCACCCTCTAGCTGATTAATCTTTTCTTCTACAGCCATAACAGTTGGATTGGCAAATCTTGAATAGCAAAGACCCTTTGTTGGATCATCAAATATTGCAGCAACCTCTGCAGCTGAATCATATACATAAGTAGTACTTTGTACAATTGGTAAAACACGTGGTTCTCCATTCCCAGGTGTATAACCAGCATGTAAACATTTAGTTTCGTCTTTCAATTTGTAGCCTCCTTATACTAATACAAATAATATGCACTTGAATTATACATTAATAATGTATTAAATGTTTTCGTCATATACATATAATTAAAAGCCAACTTGTCAGGTTTTGTCAAGTGAAAAAAGGTTTATCAAAAGAACAAAAAAGTTTATCAAAAGTAAAGAAGAGCTTAAATTGTAGGTATGTATGGAGTATATTCGTTGTAACATATGTATGTGTAAGACGAATTATTACTAAGCAAAAATATGAAAGCTTACCAAATTAAAAAGAAAATAAAAAAATTAGTTGAAATTAACAGGCTTATATGATAATATCTAAAACTGTGATATATTTTATATATTCCTTGCTTCCAATTGAGTTGGAAGCCATTAGACCATAAGGAGGTGCAATAACATGAACAAGTATGAATTAGCGTTGGTTGTTAGTGCAAAGATCGATGATGACGCTAGAGCAGCAGCTGTTGATAAGGCTAAGGCTATTATCGAGAAAGCTGGCGGTACTATTACTAACGTCGATGATTGGGGTAAGAAGAGATTAGCTTACGAAATTCAGAAAATGAAGGAAGGCTACTACTACTTCATCCAGTTCGATGGCAATGCTGACAGTCCTGCTCAGATAGAAGCTAATGTTCGTATTATGGAATCTGTTATCAGATATCTTTGTGTTAGACAGGACGCAGAGTAAGATAAGGAGGAATTCCAATGAACAAAGTAATTTTGATGGGTCGTTTGACTCGTGATCCAGAAGTAAGATATTCACAGGCTGCTGAGCCTTTAGCAATAGCAAGATATACTATCGCAGTTGATAGACGTGGTAGAAGAGATAGTAATAGTGATCAGACAGCTGATTTTATTCCATGTGTAGCATTTGGCAGATTAGGTGAGTTTGCTGAGAAGTATTTGAAGCAAGGCACTAAGATTGCGTTAACAGGTAGAATTCAGACAGGAAGCTACACTAACAAGGACGGTAATAAGGTTTATACAACTGAGGTTATCGTTGAAGAACAGGAATTTGCAGAAAGTAAGGCTAATAGTGAGAATAGTGGATTTCAGGCTAGCAGACCAGCACCAGCTGATGCAAGCGCTGAAGGTTTCATGAGTATTCCAGATGGAATAGAGAACGATTTACCATTTAAGTAAAATGGAGGTAAATAAAATGGCTTACAATAAGACAGAGAAGAGCGATCGTGATGACGCTCCTATGAAGAGAAAACCAATTCGTAGAAGAAAAAAGGTCTGTGTATTCTGCGCAGACAAGAATGCTGTTATTGACTATAAAGACGTGAATAAGCTTAAGAGATACATCTCTGAAAGAGGTAAGATTCTTCCTAGAAGAATTACTGGAAACTGTGCTAAGCACCAGAGAGCTCTTACAGTTGCTATTAAGAGAGCAAGACACGTAGCAATTATGCCATACGTAGTTGATTAATTAGAGTAAATAAAAACTTCAAGATGATTTCATCTTGAAGTTTTTTTATGCATTTTTTGCTGCTTTTTTAACTATTGTTCAATTTAACTAGGTTTTATTGTAATGGAGTGTGTGATATAATAGCAACGTGAAATGTATTGTGACACTAATATTTAATGGGGTATGAGAATTAATGTACGAAGAAGAACAGATAAATTATGAATTTGATTATGACGAGGAAAAAAAGGGTGTAAGAAGAACTGTAGGAAAAGTGTGTATTTGTATAGGGATATTATTGGTTTTGTTTGTATCAAACCTATTCATAAAGGATATGAAGGTTGTGATAAATGGAACAAAGGTAACAGCAACACTTGAAAATAGAGAAGGAAATTATGTTGCCTTATATAAGGAGAATGGAAGAAGTCACGCATATGATTTAGGTGGATACATAAACAAATTCCATAGAAAGACAGTGTCTATATATTATACAGAAGATCCAGCTGATGGTATTTTTGTTAACTGGGGGTTATATTTTATTTCTTATTTTGGATATATGTTTGTTATATTTTATGGAATAATAAGCTTTAACGACATAGGTTTGATTGAGTTTTTTAAGAGATTATTTAAGAAAAAAGAAAAAACTCAAGATGAAGAAAAAGAAATTTAGTTTTAATATACAAGTGGTCACACCAAAAAATATATATGCTCACACCGCAATATACAAGTGGTCACACCAAAAAAATCTTTACTTTTATAATAAATATAGTAGAATAGAAATGATGTTTTAATAAATAATAAACAATATCGGAGGAGAAAATGAAAAGATTACAGTTTCTAATCGCGTTGTTTGTAGGCAAGATGATTTTGTTTATCTCTAAGGTTATTCCTAGAGTATCAGGAACAACTTGGCCAGGTGGAATAGCGAATATCATTAAAAAGAATTTTGCTGAGAATTTTCAGTTTAACGATAATACAAGAATTGTTATGATTACTGGAACTGGTGGAAAGACTACTACAACTGGTATGGTATCTCAGCTTATTGAAAGTGAAGGAAAAACAATTTGTACTAATGCAGTTGGTGCAAACATGGATAGAGGTATTTCTACAACATTAATTAAGCAATCGAGTATGTCAGGCAAGATTGATGTAGATTATGTTGTATTAGAGGTTGATGAGAGATATTTGGCTATGATGTGCAAGCAGATTAATCCTGATGTTATCATAGTAACTAATATTTTGAAGGATCAGTCTCAGCGTAATGGTGAGCCAGGCGTTATTATGGAGAAGATTAAGAACGCTATTGAGGGCAGAGATAAAACTACACTTATATTGAATGGTAATGAGCCTAATTGTGCATCGTTTGGTGTTCATAGAGATAATGTTTGCTACTATGGTGTAGAAGGGAAGTCTACTGGTGAAGAGGACGGTTTCTTCGACGTTGCTACTCCTTGTCCGGTATGTGATGGTGTTGTTGATTTTCAGTATGAAAACATACTTAATATAGGAAGATTTGCTTGTTCTAAATGTGATTTTCAGACACCTCAGGATACTAATCTTGTTAGTATGAAGAATGATAAGCTTTTATTTGATGGTGCAGAATATGATGTTAAATATGTTAGCAAGGACTTTATGTATTGCTATGCTTCAGTTTTGACATTTGCTAAGAACGAAGGCTTCTCCAAAACAGGAATCCAAAAGTCATTTAATGAGTTTAAGATTCAAAGTGGCCGTGTTGAAAAAATGAAAGTAGGAACAAAGACAATTAACTACCTTAGAATTAAGCAGGAGACACCTGTAACATTGCAGAGTGCTATTAATGTTGCAACAGCAGATGAAGGTGAGAAAATTGTTGTTCTTGACTTAAGTGAAATTGCAGATTTCATGCCACACTATACTGGTATGTATTATGCATATGATTGCGATTTTGGTAAATTCAAAAATAGCAATGTTGTGAAATATATTTGTATGTCTAAGGTTGTTTGCTATGATACAGCAACAAGACTTATTCTTGAAGGTGTTAACAAGGATGATATTACAGTACTTCCAACAAATAACTATGACGAATTACTCAAAGAATTGGAAAAGTATGATTGTGACAATGTATATTTGCTTACTTGGATGCATTCGTATTATGATTGTTTGAATAGTATAGAAAAATATAATAAAGCATTATAGATAGTACTTAACAGATTGTTAGGAGAAAGGAATAGTCCTATATTAGAGGATTGACATTGCATTTATGGAAATAAAAGTATTATGGATGTACCCGGATATTCTCAATTTACATGGTGATAGAGGCAATATAATGGCTCTTTGCAAGATTGCTGAGTCGTTATCTCTTGGAATGGATATAGTGAAGGTAAACAATTATAAAGAGCTTCCTGATTTGAAGGAAATTGATTTTATGTTCTTTGGCGCTGGTCAGACAAAGGATTTGGCTAACGTTATTGCCGATATGTCTCATTACAAGAATGAATTGGAGTTATATGTAAAAGCAGGTGGACATGTGCTAGCTACTGGATCTACTGGATGTGTATTTGGTAGAGGATATGTACTTAGAGATGGTACTAAGGTTAAGGGGTTAGGCTTGATTAATATGACTGCAAAGGAGTTAAATAGAACAAAGACACCTTTTGTTACAAGAGAGGTATATGGTGATGATATTCTCTGGAAAACTAAAAATGGCATAGAAATTGTTGGTTGCCAGATTCAGAGATTTGACATCAATCTTAAGAATAAGTCTGATTGCTATGGCGATTTAATATATGGTTATGGAAATAATCTCGTTGATGGAATCGAGGGGGCTGTATATAATAATCTTCATTGTACTAATACAGTTGGACCACTTTTCTCATGTAATCCATGGTTAGCAGTAGAGTATTTGAATGAGATATTAAGCAAGCATGGTAAGAGATTAAAGGATTATAACGAAGATAAGATTCCGTTTATGGAATATGCAAAGAATTCATTAGAATTAAAGAAAAAATATACTCGTGAAAAGATGAAACAAAAGAGAATAAACTATACTGGATGCTAGTATAATAAAAACACCTTGTTACGTATCATATGATAAGTAACAAGGTGTTTTGTTATTCGTATATTCTATTAATAAATACTCTTGCAAATCCACTCATAAGAGCACCATATTCTGGAAGAAATGAAACCATATCTCCAGTTTTATATCCAGATGTATTAGATAAATCAAGAATCATTTCATCAGAACAGCTTCCAAGTACTTTGATATTACTATCTACAGGAACAAGATGTTCTGTGACTAAATCCTGCTTGCCTATGCTTAAAATTCCTCTTAACATTGATTTTCCGTCTACAGGCTTTTCTCCCACTTCAATTAATGGAGCGTTTACTGTAAATACATCAGTTTCATATCCGTCGATAAAGGAGTTATCAGAAGGATCGCGACCAAGCATAATTGCTTCGCCGATTCTAAATTGCGTTATTTCCTTTGGGATAGTGATGTTATCATTTTTTAATAGTGAGATAGAACTTGAAGTTCCGCCTGAAACTATTGGTTGGTCAACATCATAATATGGCTCGAGCATATGTTTTATATCTGCAAGAATGCCCATATTTTCTTCTGTTGGGAGTAATCCCTTAAAGCAATTATAGTTTGCTGCAATACCGGCAAGTAATAGATTTTGGCTATGATGAATATAATCAGCAAGGGTTAATATTGTATCCCTGTCTGTGTGGTATATTCCATCTCGCATATCACCGATATCAAGCATAATAAGAACCTTGTGAGTTACGCCTTTTGCACTTGCTGCCTTGCAAAGTGCTTTTACTGTTTCAATGTTGCTTTGGAAACTGATATCGCAAAGGTCGATTACTTCGTCAACCTCGAAAGGTGTACAAGGTCTGATTAAAAGTTTTGTTTTAGTAGTAGTAAATTTCTTGAAATTATCAAGTCTTGAGTCTGCAATTGTACTTACGCAGGACTCTTCGATTATCTCCATAATCCTTGAATCAGCGCATATACTTTTGGAAACAACGGCTAAATCAATAGATTTTCCTTTGCATAAATCAAAACTATGTTGTATATTATATTTTAGCTTATTTGTCTTTATTGTGATATTTGGTTTGTGTTTAATAGACATAATCAGTATCTCCATTAATAAATTTTAATCATAATGATAATATTACAAGATATAGAATGAAAATGCAAGGCATTGCTTGTTTGAATATTATATAGAAAGGTACACTTAATATATATGGAAGGTAATAGAGTTGGAAATGCTTCAAGAAATATTTTCTTTGGTATGTTTTTAAAGGGGTACCAGATTATTTTGCCCTTTATTATGCGAACGGCAGTAGGATTTTATCTGGGACTTAGTTATATGGGACTTAACAGTTTGTTTGGTTCTTTGCTTTGGATGCTTAGTATTGCTGAACTTGGTGTTGGCTCGGCAATGGTTTACAGCATGTATAAGCCTATAATAGATAAGGATGAAAAAACAATTTGTGCTCTTTTGGCACTATATAGAAAGTATTATAGAATAATTGGAACAGTAATACTTACAGTTGGTATTATAATCACACCTTTTGTTCCAAGCCTAATTAAATCAGACGTTCCTGATGATATAAATATTTACGTGATTTATGGACTTAATTTATTCTGCACGATTATGACTTATTGGCTTTTTGCGTACAAGAACAGCTTATTAATTGCGCATCAGCGAAATGATATTGGTAGTAAGGTGATGCTTGTTACAAATACAGCACAGTATGCATTGCAGTTTGTTGCCCTTGCAGTTTTTCGTGATTACTATATTTATCTTATTGTTGCTATAGTAACTCAGATTGCTACTAATATTGTAACTGCTATTTTGGCAAGTAAGCTATATCCAAATTATCAGCCTAAGGGTGAATTGGATATATCGGTTAAGAAGAGTATTAATCAAAGAATAAAAGACTTGTTTACTATGAAGCTTGGAATAGTAATTGTATCCTCGTCTGATTCAATTGTTATATCTGCCTTTTTGGGACTTGCAATTCTTGGTATATATGGAAATTATTACATGATATTAACGGCAGCAATGGGTATTGTTAAGGTTGTTTTTGATTCTTGTATGTCAGGAATTGGTAACAGTATATTAGAAGAAGATGAAGAAAAAAATTACATTGATTTAAAGAAGATGACATTTATTATTGCCTGGCTTACAGGATATTGTAGTGTATGTCTGCTTTGCCTAATCCAGCCATTTGTAAAGATATGGCAAGGAGAGGCAAGACTTCTTGATTTAAGTATAGTAATATGCTTTGTAGTCTACTTCTTTGTAGATGAGATAAACCAAATATTTATTACCTATAAAGATGCGGCGGGAATATGGCATGAAGACAGATTTAGACCGATAGTAACAGCTTTAGTTAATCTTTCACTTAATATCCTTACTGTTAATTTTCTCGGTCTATATGGTGTTATTTTATCTACAGTAGTATCTGTAGTGTTTGTAGGTATGCCTTGGATATTGCATAATTTATTTACAACTTTGTTTAAAAGAAGTATGAGAGAATATGTGTTTAAGCTACTGTTTTACACAGTTGTGACGACTTTTGTATCAGCTGTATGCTTTTTGGTATGTAATATGATTACTGATACAGGCATTTTGACGTTGCTTCTTAAAGGGGTGATTTGTACAGTTATGTCAAATGTAATGTTCCTTTTGATATATTTCAAGACAAAAGAGTATGGACAGGTAAAATCCTTAGTAAAGAGAATAATTAAGAGGGCGTAATTTAAATACTTATATTTGATTCATTGTTTGTAATTCAAATATAAGTATTTTTTTGTTTATGATGCGAAAATGATACAAATATAAAGTAATATAAATTTAATGTAATAATGTGGAAATATATTATATTTTCATAGCTAATTATAGCTTGAAAATAGCTTGAAAACATCTACCAAAGAAAAAGTAACAAAAGGTTACAAGTATTGTTTGTAAATAACATTGGTATAGAGCAATTTGTAGCAGTTATTTTGATTATAATTGATAGATTTCATAATGAATTTATTTTGCAGGAGGATTAATAAATGAAAGTGGGCAGAAAAACTATATTTTGTGCTGCCTTGTTGACAAGTCTATGTTTGGCTGGATGCGACAAAAAAAGCAGTAAGACTAATTATAAAATAGAAATAGAACCATATGATAAGGTTACTTATGAAACAGTTGATGTAATGCGAGGAGATGTAAGTCAGGAGCTTAATTTTACTCTTTCTGCTAGTGTAATGGAAAGTGTTACATATTATCCTCCAAAGGATGATATGAAGATTAAAAGCTTTAACTATATGGAGGGGGATATTGTTAACGAAGGTGATTTATTGTTAGAATACGACAATGATAGTCTAAACGATAAAATTAGAGAATGTCAGGCAACCCTAGAAAGTAGTCAGCTTTTAGTTGATCATTATACTAAATTAATTGAGCTAGGTGATGAAACTTGCACGCAAAGAGATATTGATAAAGCAAATGACCAAATTACTGTAAGTGCGGCTTATTTAGAAGAATTAAATGCACAAAAGGAAATGTATAATATTTCTGCTAAAAGCAGAGGTATTATTTCAAGTGTTTCTAATATGGTAGATTACGGAACAGTTAGTTCTAATGATCAGCTATTTACAGTAGTATATGGCGACGGAATGTACTATGTATATATGGACAAGGATTGTGGTCTTAAAGAAGGCCTGGAAATTGAAGGAAAATACGCAGTTAGGTCTTATAGACTAAAGTTGGTTGATATTGAGCCAGGGGAAGGTAATCAGGCTGATAAGAATAAATATATTTTTGAGTATCAGGCAGTTAATAATGAAATTCCACCATATTCTACACTTGAAGTTTGTGTGAATCTTGAACCGATTAAGAATGTAATATATGTCCCAGAAAAAAATGTATATAAAGTGGGCGAGGAGTATTTTGTTATTGTTGAAGATGAGAATGGTTTAGGTGTTCAAAGGAAGGTTTCAGTGTCTGATATTGTTAATGGGGTAGCAATTATTTCAGAAGGATTAAGTGAAAATGAAAGGATAATGATAAAATGATTAGAAAAATTAAAACAACAATTGCATTATTGTTATCTGTGTTTCTTTTCGCGGGATGTGGAAGCAACAAATATAAAATACCAGAGCTTAAGGAACCTGTTGTAACTAATGAAACATATCAATGTGCAGTTCGTGGTAATGTAGGTAAAGTAGTATATAAACAAGGAACAATTGAACCTGTAAAGCATGCACAGTTTTGGAAAACAAGTGTTGCCATAAAGGAAGTTAAAGTAAGAGTCGGTGATAAAGTAAAAAAAGGTGATGTACTTGCAGTAGCAGATGTTGAGTATGTAACTGAAAAAATTGCTGCAATCAATAGAGAAATTGCTTACTTAAATGAGCAAAAGGCAGTAGAGGATGAAAAATATGAAATGCAGATGGCCGAGTACCAATATCGCTTAGATGGCGCAAATGAGATTGGTAATACATCAGTTGCAAAGCAGACAGAAGATGCCATGAAGGTGGCAGAAGAAAACAAATTTTATAGTGATTTACTGTATAACCATAGAATAAAGTATAAGAATGATGAGCTTAGTGATTTGGCTGAGGTCGTAGAAAATGAGAATCTTTTAGCAACCTATGATGGAGTTGTAACATATTCTTTAGATTTAACAAAAGCTAATATTGTTAATAAGGAATGTAATGTTGCGGTTATTACAGATTATAATGAAACATTTTTATCTGTACCATATGATGTAAATGCTAATGAATCAAATTACTCTGATGTATATGCTATCGTTGGTGGAAAAAGATGTGAAATTAAAGAAATTGAATACTCTGCTAATGAAAAGGCAGTGCTAAAAAGTAAGAGTGTAAATATGCCAAATAGATATGAATTTGTTGACAAGCAGATTAAGCCTGAGCTTGGAACAACAATTTATATAGCATGTAGAAAAGAATATGTAGATGACACTATTATAGTTAACAATGAGAGTGTATATAGTGATGATAAGGGCGATTTTGTATACATAATTAATGGTGATAAAAACGAAAAAAGATATATTGAAACAGGTATGCATGATGCTCACAATACTGAAGTAAAATCAGGTATAGAAGAGGGAGAAAAGGTGTTTCTTAAAAACAACACTACACTTCCAGAAGAATATACAGAGTTACTGATAGAGAGAAAGGATTTTGAATTTGTTAAAGAAAGTGGCGGAATAATAATCAACAAATATAACTGTGTCATACGTTCTTCAGATGTGGCAGGTATAGTAAAAAGTGGTGAAGCAGATGGATACAAATGTGAAGCAGGAGATACTCTTTGCAAAATTGAAACATCAGAAGGCGCAGCTAGCTTGCTTCAGCAAAGAGTTCAGATGCAAGAGGCTGAACAAGATCATCAGGCATATGTAGATACACTTAATGAGCAGATGGAGGCTCTACAGCTCAAAATAAATGAGGAAACCTTTAGGAGAGAGCATCCGGCAGTATATTTCGAGGATGATATGAATAAAGCTACAAGATCAGATGCCTTTGATGATTTTGAAAAAAGATATAGTTTTGATATTCCTGAAGAAGATAAAGGAGAATTTCCTATTGAGGAATTTAATGGCTTATATTATCTTGAAGAATTGAATTGTCAGATGGAACAGCTTAAGCTTGAGCTTGAATTAAGTAATGTTAATTTTGAATATCAACTTGGTGAGATGAGATATAATTACGAGAAACAATGCGAGAACAACGATGGTTCTGGTATGGTTGAGGTAAAAGCAAAAGCAAATGGAATACTCAAAAAGAGATATGTTTCAGATGGTGATGAGGTTCAAAATGGAACAAAATTGTTTGCTTTTGGATATGAGGTTAAGCCGCTTATAGAATTTACAAGAACAGGTGTACTTCATAGTGAAGTTAATTTCTATATGGCGAATGATTTGAAATATTCAGGAACAGTTATTGCGTATAATGCTCAGGATGAGAACTATCTAACAACTATTGACGGAGTTGTTTATGTAACTTCTGGTGCATATAAAGATGGATATATAAGTGTTGATTGTGATGAACAGATTGCAGAAGATCCTAGTGTAGGTAAATTAAAATGTAAAGTGTGTGTCAATTCAATAAAGGATGCTTTAGTTGTTCCAACAAGAGCAATTCAAAGTGAAGTAAATACATTAGGGGATGAATACAAGTATGTTTGGGTAAGCAAAGATGGCGCGATTTCAAAGAGATATGTTGAAGCTCAAGATTTTGAAGGAAACAGTGTAATTATTGATGGTTTAGAAGACGGTGAAACAATAATGTATGAAGGGTAAGAAGACGGTGGTTAGATATTATGCTTAAAATGATAATTAAAAAATTAAAAAGTAAAATATGGCTCACATTATGTTTGCTTTTGGGAATAACTTTTCTTATCTCTACATTTAGTTGTTTCCCTATGTTTGAAGCTGGGTCAATAGATTTAATGATTAAGAATGAGTTTGAAAACGATATGGAGAAGACAAATAAGTATCCATTTAAGGTTTCTCAAACTGGTAATACTAACATTGACGAAATATCTTCGGTTAATGATTTAGTAAAGAAAATTGATGGATATAGTTCAATATGGGAAAAGTATTTTACGGATATTACTCCGATAGCTATTCAAAGAAAAATTAAGTTTGCGGGAGTTCCTATGAAAACAACTGTAGTTGGAAGAGCAGGTACAGTTGATATTTGCTATAATCCAGAGATTACACAGCATATTACGATATTATCAGGAGATAATTTATCTGAAGAATCAGATGAGATTGGATGTATAGTTTCTCAGGCTGTAGTAGATCAGAATAAGATAAATGTTGGCGAATACCTTAATTTTGTTAACGTAAAAAACGAGAAAAAGGATTATCTTAAGATTAAAGTATTAGGTGTATATGATGCAAGTGATTATAAGGATTTATATTGGATAGACAGACCTAATCAAGACGAGAACGCAATATACATAACCGAAAAAGGCTTTAATCAAATTATGGATGAGTTTGATTTGTATAAAATTGAATTTACTCAGAGCGAATTATTTGATTTCTATGACATAAACAACAAAAATATGGATATGGTAGTTAATTGTGTTGAAACAATAGCAAAGCAGGATGGTGGATTTGATTATAACTTTGAAGAAATAGTAAAGCACTATAAGAGTGGAAAGAGTACTATTGGCATTTCAATTTGGGTTTTACAGATACCGGTTCTTGGATTAGTTCTTGCATTTATTTTTATGGTTTCTAAACAGATTCTTGAAGCAGAGAAAAATGAAATGGCAATGCTTTACAGTAGAGGTATTAAGAGATGGCAAATTATTTTGAGATATACAGTTCAATCTAGTATTGTTGCTTTTTTTGCAATATTAGTAGGTATACCACTTGGATATGGCGCATGTAAAATAGCTGCTGGTTCTAAGAATTTCCTTTCTTTTTCTACAGATAACTTTGATATATATAAGCCATGTTTAGCAATGATATTTTACGGATTAATTGCTGCAGTTATAGCACTTGTTGTAATAATTATTCCAGTATTCAAATATTCAAAGGTAACAATTGTCGAGCATAAAGCAGAATATAGCTTCAGAAAGAAAATGATATGGGAAAAATATTTTCTTGATGTAGTGCTACTTGTTGTAGCATGGTACTTGCTTAAAAATTATTATAATGGTATAGAAATGGTTCGTAAGAATGCTTTAGTTGGATCTAAAATGGACCCTATGATATTTATGGACATTATTTTGTTTCTAGTTGCAAGTGGATTACTCATGCTTAGATTAAGCCATTATATTGTAAGAATTGTCTATGCTATCGGGAAGAAGAAGTGGAAGCCTGCTACTTATGCATCCTTCCTACAAATTGATAGAGACTTTAAGAAGCAGTGTTTCATCTCTGTATTTTTAACACTTACAATTGCAATGGGTATCTTTTATGCAAACTCTTCAAGAACAATTAATGGAAATTATATCGAACGAATTACTTATGACAATGGTGCAGATGTTTCAATTATGGAAAAATGGGATGCCTTGTTATACAGAACACCTGAAATGAAGGTAGACTATGAATATGTTGAACCAGATTATCCAACATATACTAAGCTTTGTGATGAAGGAATATGTGAGTCTATAACTAGAGTTATAGTATCAGATAAGTTGTATGTTGCAAAAGATAGAACCAGTGTAGAAAACGTTCAATTAATGGGAATACATACAAAGGAATTTGGTGAAACAGCTAACTTTAAAGAAGAGTGGAATGATGAAAAACATTGGTATGAATACTTAAATGCATTGGCTGTAAAGAGTAATGGTATAATTATTTCAACAAATCTAGCTGAGCAGCTTGGAGTAAAAGTAGGTGACAGAATTTCTTGCTATAGATTAGGCGAGCTTGCAGATATGAGGGATAAAGAAAGAGGTCGTATTTCTGCTAAGGTATGTGCAATTGTAGATAATTGGCCAGGATATTCAAAATATTATTATGAAGAAGGGGTTGAACAGGAAAGGTATCTTGCTGTAATGAATTATGGAACTGTTGTAGATACATTTAAGATTTCGCCATATCGTGTATGGATGAAGCTTGCAGGCAATCATACAGTGGAAGATGTTTATTCTTATATTAGTGATAAGCAAATTGAACTTAAGGAAGATAATTCTGTTGAGAAGAGTATTCAGGAGTTACAATATAATTATTTGTTACAGATTACAAATGGTCTTTTTACACTTAGCTTTATGCTTGCATTAGTACTTTGTACAATAGGTTTCCTTATTTATTGGATTTCATCTATTGTTAAGAGGCAGCTTTTGTTTGGCGTATATAGAGCTATGGGTATTTCCCAGAAGGAAATTAATAGTATGCTTGTAAATGAGCATATATTTAGTACATTGCTTTCGGTCTTATCTGGAACAGGGGTTGGAGTAGTTGCATCAGCCTTATTTATTAAGCTGTTTACAATTATTTTCCTTCCACAAAAGCATAATATTCCTATAAAGTTTGTTTACAATATGGGGGATTATACGAAGCTGGCTGTTATTATTTTAGGTATGATTATTATATGTATGATATGCCTTAGAAGAATAGTTAAGAAGATGGATATTAGTAAATCGCTTAAGTTAGGAGAGGATTAATAGTATGGGTAATATTATTACTGCAAGAAATATTGTTAGAAAATACAAATTAGGTGACGGTAGCGATTTCTATGCATTGAAGGGTGTTGATATGGATATAAGAGAATCCGCCCTTACCATTTTGAAGGGACGAAGTGGAAGTGGAAAAACTACCTTGCTTAATATTTTAAGTGCGTTAGATGATTGCACTGAAGGGGAAGTAACATTTGACGGAAATTCATATTCGGATATGTCTGTAAAAGAAAAAGAAATTATGAGAAGAAATAATGTTGGATTTGTTTTTCAGTCGGTTGCATTAATTCCTATAATGAATTCCTTTGAAAATGTAGACTTTTCTCTTAGATTAGCTAATTATAAAGGGGATCATCATGAGAGAATAAAACAGGTGCTTAAGCTTGTTGATATGGAAGAGAGAATATATCATTTTCCAGGACAAATGTCAGGTGGTGAGCAACAGAGAATTGCCATTGCTAGAGCAGTGGCTCATAAGCCTAAGGTTATATTTGCAGATGAACCAACTGGTGCCCTTGATACAGAAACTGGACTTAAGGTTATGAAACTATTCAGAGACCTTATTGAAAAAGAAAATATTACGATAGTAATGACAACTCATGATCCAAACCTTATGGAACTTGGAGATGTAGTGTATGAAATGGAGGATGGTGAGCTTCATGTTGAATCTAAGAAAGAAGAATAAAAAAGATAAAAAAAATAAAAACACGTTTTCAAAAGATGTGGAGCTTGAAAATAAAGACTATGACCAGGATGAAGAATCAGAAGAATATGACGCAGTTTACGACGATGAAGAAGATGATTCGGTTTACGAAAATCAATCAGGGGATGAGTCTGATGTATTTGATGATGAGGAAGATGAGGCTAAACCATGGGAGGATTATCTAATATATTGTGATAATCTTGTTAAGATATATAAGTCAGATGAGATAGAGGTAATGGCTTTACAAGGACTTGAGCTTCAGGTTAAGCAAGGGGAATTCTTATCTATAATAGGTAAAAGTGGTAGTGGTAAAAGTACACTTTTGCACCTT
>JAQYAV010000163.1 GCA_029338675.1 Lachnospiraceae bacterium | reverse complement strand
ATAAATATGTTATTTTGTGTCATAAATATGTTATTTTGCCTACTACAGATTTATTATTCTCTTTTCCTTTGTAAATTTATTAGGATAAGCTATATTACCAAAAATTCTTCATTGGCAAATCTTATTAAATCACCACTTTTCAGATTAATCAATTCATTTCCACTTAGCCTTTTATTATTTACATATGTTCCATTTGTAGAACTGTTATCCCTAAGATAATATCTTCCTTCTTTGCAAATAAGGCTAGCATGAAGTCTGCTAATCTGTGTTGTTTTAAGACCATAATCAACCTCTCCTTCTTCTCGACCAAAGGTAATCTCCCCCTGTCGATTAGTTAAGTCAATTTTTGATAAACCTCCATTAGAAAGGGGCATTAAGCTTTTTACTCTGGAACCTGTATCTAGTACTTTAATTTGTTCTTTTACATCAAAATTTTTACTATTATCTATTGAATTATACTCATCTAATATTGTTCTATTTCCTTCTGACATGGATTTGTTTCGCTTAAGCGTTGTTCTTTCTTGTTCTGAGATGGATTTATTTTGCTTAAACATTGTTCTTTCTTGTTCTGACATGGATTTATTTTGCTTAAACATTGTTCTTTCTTGTTCTGATATGGATTTGTTTTGCTTAAACATTGTTCTTTCTTGTTCTGATATGAATTTGTTTTGCTTAAGCGTTGTTTTATTTTCTTCTTGTCGTTTATTATTTTCCATAATGTATTCTGTCATAGCAACATCCTCATCTTCATCCTCTTCTAAGGACACCCCTACAATTTGTATAATAAGTATAGTCATTAAAAATATTATTCCGTAGGCAAATCTTTTATCTTGCCCTCTCACTACAAAAAGTGTAAATAATGCTATAATAAACAGCATATTAATTCCAACAAGAACATATTTTATTATTGATTTTCTCTTTTTTCTATCTACAGTTTTTAAATTCTTTTTTATATTATTTTCTGACTTTATATAGTAAGGTTCCTCTAATACATTATCTGATTTAAGAACACTGCTTTCTTTCCAAAATAGATTATAATCCAAGATTTTTTTCTCACCTTCTTTACGCAATTGATTATTATTCGAGATTTTTTTCTCTCCTTCTTTGCGAAATAGATTATCATCTGAGAGCTTTCCTTCTCCTTCTTTGCGAAATAGATTATCATCTGAGAGCTTTCTCTCTCCTTCTTTACGAAATAGATTATTATCTGAAAAATTATTCTTGCTTTCTTTACACACAGCAGAACACAAATTAGTAATAACAAAATTATCCTCTATTATCTCATGATAGATTCTATATAAATATTCTACACCGCCATAATCCTTATGATCAAAATTAACCATAAGCTTCTCAAGGACCTTTCTAAGCTGTTCCTTAGCATTTACCCCATACCCTGGAATATATATAAACTTAAACTCCTCTTGCTTTTCATCCACAAAAATATAGTTCATTTCAATAACCAAATCATCTGAAACAAGCATATATTTTTCCAATTCTAAAATACAGTTTACTAACTGAGAAATAAATCTCTTAAGTATGACTCCATTAGGCTTTTGTTTAAGAAAATACCTTTCCATAATATACATTCCAGAAACAGGATATCGCAAATAATCTTCCCCATCAATATTGTAATCTACTGGTCTTAACATTCCACTTATATTACATGACTGAAGCATATTAATTTGATTACTAAATTTATTTACAGGATTGCTTATTTCAACATAGTTTTCAGTCCCTCTACTCACAAAATTTATCGCCATAAAACTGCCATCCTCTCAATCGTTTTGTACATATTCCATATTCCGTTTTATATTCCAACCCTTTATTCTCGTAAATATATGCGCCTATTCCTTGTTCTTCATCCTTCGTTACAAGGCTCACCGAATTTTTGTTTTGATTATGAGAAATATTTAGCCGAAGTGTCCCAATTGCCTCTTCGCTTATGTCACTATAAACTTCATCACATATATTGTCCGACTTATCTTCAGAATACGAATATAAAGCTGTATATATATTCCCTCTTACTAAAGCATCATTTATGTTATCAAAAAATAAAGTAATAAGCCCGAAGCAAATAATTATCACTACAGGCATTATGAGGCACATTTCAAGTACTGCACTACCCTTATTATTTATTATCTTTTTGTTTAATTTACACACCTTAAGCAGCCCGAAAGGCCTGCCACCTCCTTCTTTTTCACTCTGTATATCGTTCTCTTTAACCCACTGCATTTCTCGTTACAGTGAAATCTGTCCCCACTATCTGTTATGTAAACAGTCCCTCTCGGATATCCCTTACATCTTTCACAAGAAGTATAACCATTCTTTTTTGCATAGTCATAATTACATGTACTTACAGAGAGCATAAGATGTGTACATTTTCTTGAGGAATGATACACATCCCTATTATCAGTAACATACACATATTCTTCATCCTCCGAAGCCTTCTCTTGTTTTTTCTCAAATTGTTTTCCAGTGTAATATCTCTGCTTAATTGTTATTGTTTTATCATAGGATAAAGCCCCAACAAATGGCACATCAAAGCCTATTTTATACTTTGCCCTAAGTTTAAAATCATCTTCTCCAAAATACGAGCTATAAAATTTAACCCCCTTAGAACCGCCCTTAACATATTTAGAAATTAATTCTTCATCATCTATATAACTAGAAAATTTATACCCCGCCAGCAGAGTATCTGGCTTCTTGAAATAGCCATATTCCGCAAGATATTCTGCAGTTTCAACGCAAGCTTCGTATACGTTTTGTTCTGCAAGCTTACATTGTCCAATAAAGTACATTGTAAGCACTGCAAAAATAAAAATTGGAAAAGCAAGTGTAGCCTCAAGAACTGCACTTCCTTTGTTGTTTGTAGTTGTTATCATTCCTAGCACCTCCTCTTGTTATTGACACCTATATGGTTTTATCCAACAAATCTATGTACGCAATTATTTAAGGACGTTTGCGCCATCTAGAACTAAACTACTTTATATTCCTTGATTTATTGATATTTAATGGTTAGCACCTGGAGAGGTTTTTTATTATCACAAGGGAAGGCACAAGGGATAACAACAACTAATATTCAAAGCTTTCATTTACATATATTTTGCGTCCTCCAAAAGAAACCTCAACATCAACTCCAACGAAAATAGCACAATTATCCAAGGAAAAATCTTCGTCAACAAGCCTGGTATTCATTTCAATTAAATCAAGCATTCTATTGTAAATATTTGATTTTTCAATTGCTAACAAAATAAGAAGATACTCCGAATAGTCCATTCCTTTTTCACTATCCACGTCACTCATTACGCTATCGCCCAGATTATCAATATCAGTTATCCAATTCTCAGATCTTTTTACAAATTCTATTTTTCTCCCATGAAGCAATTGCCTAACATCTGCAATAGCTTCAACATAAGCCCATCCTCCTGCCAAAAGATACTTTAATACCGATGCTGGAATCATCGTCAAAAAGGATAATGGAAATGCTATGTCATATAATATTGTCATCTTTGATGCATCCTTAACAAGACACACATAATCCAAGGGAAATCTAATTGCTACTAACCTATTTACAACATTTTTTAAGTTTTGATAGTCACTACTATATCCGCATATCAAATATTCCTGTTCAAAGTCAAAAACTGTTGTATCATTTTTCTTCTCACCAACTGCACAATTAAACACTTTAGATGCATATATTACTCCTTCTCCAGCATTAATAAGTTGTTCACTCCAAGAAGCATGATTATTTAAATCTTTTTTCAATGCATCATAGTCATCAAATTCCATATTTGCCTGTTCAAAAAAAGATGACGTTTTTCCATGCCGAACTGATACTGTATCTGATAAATCTATACATGTAGAATTAATTTCTAAATCAGTAGGTGCAACAATTTTTAACAATCCGCTTGTTTTTAGTTTTTTTGTAAACTTTCGTGGGTCCTTCTTCTTTTTTCCATGGGGTTTATCTTCTGTTTCTTCTTTTTCTTCTGCTTCTTCTGTTTTTTCATTTTCAGCTGCATCCATATCATAAACCACATCGTCAGGTAGCTTACCATCCTTTCCACCAGTTTCTTCCTGCAGCTTATCTATGCATGATTCTGCTTCAACATAGGGAACAATTTCTTTAATCTGTTTTTTGAAATTACTATAATCATCATCTAGCAGACCTTTCTCCTCAATAATTGCCACTTCATTAACAGTGAATCCATCCCCTAAGTTTTCTTGCAGATTCTTCTCTATCTTTTCCTCAACACCACCTCGTCCTAAACCCTCATTATTCATATCAAAAAGGAGAATATGATACTGGTCAAATATATATTGATTGTATTCCGCCTTAACGCAGGATAAGGCTGTTCTAGTTGCCATTGCGACCTTTGCTTTTGCCGCATATAGGTTAGAGACATCATATGTAGTTGTAATCAGGCAAAGCAATGCACTCATAAAAAGGCACAAAAATATTGTTACTTTTCCTTTATTATTCATATTCTCCGTTACTGAAAACTTATAAAAAGCTATAAACTTTTATGTTTTATTCCTACTTCAACGAGTATGCTTTTAACGATACGAATATCAATCTACTCACAAATTCAAGTACTCTCCATAGGCGTAAATTCCTGACTAACGTATCAGTACATATCTGCATTCGCTTTTATGTGCTAAGATGCAAATTGTTCTCCGTAAGCTTTTAGATTTAATGCTGCTTGAAAATCTCTATCAATAACATTTCCACAACCACACTTGTAAATCCTCTCTGATAATCTTAAATTTTTCTTTATGTTTCCACAACAACTACAAAGCTTTGATGATGGATAAAATCTATCAGCAACTATAATCTTAATTCCTTTAGCTTGACATTTGTATTCAAGTTGTCTATGAAACTCATAAAATCCTTGATTTTGAACAGCTTTGGATAAATGTTTATTTTTCATCATTCCACTAACATTTAAATCTTCAATACATACAAATCTTGGTTTTCGATTTATAATATCAGTAGTAGTTTGATGCAAATAATTTTTACGAATATTTGTCAGTCTGTGATTTACTTTTAATAAAAGTTTTTCCTTCTTGATTACATTATTAGTTTTACAGTATTTTCCTTTCTTTTTATTCATCTCGTAGCTACGAGAAATACTGCGTTGTAATCTACGCTTTTGTTTTTCTAGTTTTTTAACTGTCTGAGATTTGTTTATATTCTTATATATGCTATTATCAGAACATACTGCTAAATCTTTAACACCTAAATCTATTCCAATACCTTCATTATTAAGCTGATAATTACATTCATTCATATCAATACCAACTGAAATCCACCAGTTAATACCATCAAACGTAATTCTTTTCTTGTTCTTTTGCTAAAGCCCAGTTATAAGCAAATCTGGCTGTTCCTGCGTATTGAAATAATTTAGTTACTTGTTTATTATAAGTTTTTGATTTTTTTAATTTGATTTTATGTTTTTCTTTTTTTGATTTTATCTTTTTTGAAATTTTGTTTTTTGATTTTATTGTTTTATAAATTTGATTACTGAATCAATTTTGAATTAATATTTGATATGATAAGAATTAATTATTAATTTAAGAATAAATCTTCTTTGCCGATTTATTTATTGACTTCCAGATATTATCCACTAAATCTTTAATCTGCTCACGAAAAATGGCAACCATTGCAATAAGTACCACCATTATAAGAATTACTTCTACAACACCCATTCCATCTTCCTCAAAGAAAAATTTTCTTAACATAAACCTCATCCTTTCTTCTAACTTATTAAAAATTACTTAGTGCTGGAAACATAACTATTACCATTACAATTCCAAGTAAAATAATCATTGGAAATAACATTTTAGTGGATGCTTCCTCACCTTTTTTCTTAACACACTCTCTTCGTTCATTTAATGCCAAAAACACTTCTTCTTCCATTAGTTTTCGCAAATCTTTATTTCCTTTCCTAATATTTTGACTAATCCTATTCATAATTCGGCTGTATGGTGCAAGTCCTAATCTTGCTCCTAGTTCTTCATAAGCAGCAAACTCACTATAACCCGATTCAATTTGATTAATCGTATACATAATTTCTTTTTCTAATATATCTTTTTCTCTATTATCTTTTACTATTCTTATAAGTGCATCCTTAATATTCATTCCTGTTCCTATTAAAAGCCACATTTTATTTACAAAAACTGGATATTTTTCTAATAATTCCTGATCTCGTTTTTCAACGTTTTCCTTTAATTTTTCCTGTCGGAATATAATCAAAGCTACACCTACCACTATTCCTATTATGATGAAAAATAGCGTATTGGTTTTTCCATGAACTAACGATACTTTAACTCCATCAATCTCGCTGGGAAGTACTATTTCTTTGCTGGTTCTATCATTTATTTCTAATTTGTCTAAAGCATCCGTTGCACTTTGAATATATTTGTTTACAGTTTCTTTTCTACAGATTGTAATATTGTATGTGTGCGATTGCTCGTATTCCAAATAGCATATAGTTGCACTAATAAATGTTTTCTTCGGTAAATCATTTTGCTCATATTCTATTTTTCCATACGAGGAAATATAATCTGTATCACCTGATTCCCATCTAATGGTAAATTCTCCATCATCACTTACTGTGACAAGTTCTAAATCCTCTGTCACGCTATCAAGAGATGTATTATTTCCAAGAATCTGACTCTCTAACTCGAGAAATATATCAGAAGCCTTTTGTTCAAATTCTTCTTTTGAATATTCAACAGGCTCAACCTGTAACATATATTCGTATATTTGATTATCCACATCCAAAGATATTTTTTCCTCTTTTGTGTTACCCTGATAATCACTTCTTTTTATTAGATTTAATCCATCCTCTTTTCGTGTTATCTCGACTATTCCAGCCAACACTACTCCAAAGAATACAACTAACAAGGTACAAGTAATACTTTTTATTATATATTCTTTTGCAATTTCATATGCTTTTTTAGGCGAGACAACATATAGCTTTCGAACCCTCCTAACCAACATATCAAGATTAATAAAGTCTTCAAATTTTGTATAAATAGTTTCAGCCATTCCATAAAAGAACATGGCTGCTATTCCCCCATTAATGCCCTTATACTTGCTATAGTGCTCCCTGCTTAAAATAGCCATAATAAGCAGCACTATTAAAAAAACAATATATTTAATCATTTTCTACACTCCTAATAATTTTATCTATCATACATTTTGCTAAAAACCACAAATAAAACGCCACTGTCATAATCACTCTTCCAAAAATACCTTGATAGAGTCCATCAATATATGAAGAATCTGTAAGCTTCATATATAGAATTATTCCAAATGGCATAAAAAGCATTATTTTCCCTTCTAAGCTTTTTTGTGCTATAGCCGTATTTATTTCCATTTCAATTACACTTTTCTGCGTAATACTGTCTCGTGTTTTCATTATGAGCAAAATAATGTTACCGCCGTATTTTTTTGCAGCCGCTATAAGCTGTCCAAATTCAGATATTTCAGATATCTCACTTTCTTCTCCTAAAGCAACAAATAAATTTTCTACACTATATCCACATTTCACACCATTATTAATATGTCCTAACATATCTATCATATAGACGCTATTTCTTCCTGCCTTTGACAGCTCCTTTTCCGCTGCAATAACTGCGCTTTCCAAAGAATATCCTGCACTTAGACTTCCTGACATTACTTCTATTGCTTCTTTGAACTCTTTTCTCATAATCTGTTTTTGAGAATTTATATACTCTACCTTAAACTGTTTATATAGCATGGGCATCACAGGAAGGGTAACAGCTCCCCATAGTACGCTATCATAAAACACACACCCAACAAAGGAAGCAAACGCTATAAGGATAGCTACAGTTTTTGCCACCCACTTTCTCTCTGGACTATACATCTGAGAGCTCTCTTATGCTTTTTTTGTATGATGCCATAAGTCCAAAATCATTCATCTTTCTTGTATTAATCATGTCATTTACTTTTCTTAGATATCCCTGTATTTTCCCGTCTACCTCTTCCGTTTCCACAAATTCAAATAATGTATTTAGAAATATCTCCGTATTTGATTTGTCCATTCCCACTACCTCACATATTTTCAAAATTTTTCTAGATTTGTCTCTCATTCTCCCTAAATGAACAATTATATCCACCGCGGAAGCAATTTGCTTCTTAATTGCAATAAGTGGAATATCCATTGCCATTAATGTCATAGTTTCTAATCTGCTAATCATATCCTCAGCAGAATTTGCATGTCCGGTACTAAGACTACCATCATGCCCTGTGTTCATCGCAGCAAGCATATCTGCCGCAGCACCATCACGCACCTCACCGACAATAATTCTATCCGGACGCATACGCAAACTAGATTTTATTAAATCCCGAATAGTAATACTATTTTCTCCCTCTACATTCGAGTTTCGAGATTCTAATCTTACAAGGTTACCAATTCCCCTTATTTTAAGCTCTGCTGAATCTTCAATTGTAATAATTCTTTCATCCTTTGGGATTAAATCTGATAATGCATTAAGAAAAGTGGTCTTACCTGATCCGGTTCCACCTGATATAAAAATATTGTATTTTGCTTTCACCAAAGCATCTAAAACACCTATTAATTCTGGACTAAATGCTCCTAATTCAGATAGTTTTTTCAAGTCCATAAAATCCTTAGAGAATTTTCTAATTGTGACAACTGGTCCTACTAAGGAAATCGGATTAAGTACAATGTTAACTCTTGAATTATCTATTCTGGCATCTACAATAGGATCTGCCTCATTAATTCTTCTATTGCAGGATGCTACTATCTGTTGAATAACACTTCTTAGCTTCTCTTCTGATTCAAAATGCGCATTCGTTTTGTATAGCCTTCCTTTTTTCTCAATAAAAATATTGTTCGGTCCATTTATCATTATTTCTGTCACTTCATCATCCTCTAAATAATCTGTCAAAATATCTAGTCGTCTAAATGAATTAAATATCTCACGCCTAAGCCGTATCTTTTCTTGCAAAGCTAAATTCTTCTCAAAATTTACGATGCAATCATCTATTATTCTCTTTATATCTTCATCCGTTTGAGACATGGATAAATCCAAACGTTCTCTAACCTTTAGCTCTATTTCTTCTTTATAATTTTCCATCATTTTCTAACCTACTACAATCTAGTTAAATTATTATCTGTATCTACCAAAAGGAAATTATCAAAATTAATATTCATATTCTTTAATCTATTTCTGAACTGTGTGATTTTTCGTTTAGAAAGCTCATCATCCAAATAAGGAACATATACTTTATCCATACAACTTAAGATTTTTAAATCGTCTATAGCTCCTATTCCAACATCAAAGCACAGCTTAAATCTTCCTTCTTGCTTTAATTCCTTAGAAAGCCATTTTATCATAGAAGCATCTATGCATTTTACATCGTTTTCAATACAAGTACTGCGTATATATTTTCCATTTTGATTTGCTTTAGCATTATCTAAAACATCAAATAATTTAATATTCTTCTCAGTCAGATAATACATGAACTCATTAAATATTCTTTTATCATGTTCGCTTCCACTCACCATGCCAGAATAATCCTCCCAGCCAATATATATTCCCTTTTCAGATTTGTTGCATATATCAATTGCATACTTGGTTTTGCCACTTCTACCTATAGGCGAATATACAGCAATAATATAGTCTTCATCACATAAACAGCCATCTATCAAAAACATATCAACTATTTTATTATGAATCACATCCATATTTTGATACCGAAATATATTGTGCTCTCCAGTAAGCTTTTCCTCGCAAAAAAACGCCACTTGATTTTCATTTATAAAATCCAATTCATAGTTTTCTTCATCAACAATTAATCCATCCAATGAGTTGTTTTCATAATAATTTCTTGCCTTATCAATACCAGAAAACATAATAAGCTTCAAATCAAAAAAATGCTCATTAATGTATTTCATAAGATTCATAACATATTCATTGTTGTTATCAACTATTCCAACCCGCAGCATAATCTAATGTCTCCTTCTTCCATAATCTATATCCCTTCATCTTGCAAGCAACCCTCTTATCCCACACACAAGCAACCTTCTTATCTCACATGCAAGCAACCCTCTTATCCCACACACAAGCAACCTTCTTATCTCACATGCAAGTAACCCTCTTATCCCACACACAAATAAATTGCTGTTGCCAACGCAATTGGAATAGATAAGTGAATTCTTGTAAGCTGCTTTGTTCTTGTATAATATGCAGACACAATATTAACTGTAACAATGAGTACACCCATGCAAGCAGTCAAAATAAAGCTTAAAATAATTATCTTTACAATACCAAGATGAACAAAGCTTCCAATTCCACATAATAGCTTAATATCTCCTGCACCAACTATTCTTACATAAAATAGAAAATACAATATAAAAAACGGTAAAATTACACCAATTGCTCCATATCCAAAGTAGCCAACACCACCATACACCAGACTTGTAAATAATCCTAACACTGTCAAAACCGCATTCAGCCGATTGGGAATACGAAAGCTCTTCAAATCATAAAAAACTGCCATAAGTAACATCAATGGCACAATAATAATTGTACATAACTCGATACTCATCCCTCCAACTCATCATATATTTATGTGATATTCATATATTCTCGTCATTGTTATTTGGTCAAAATATTAAGCACTCAACATATTTTAAGTTTGTAAATTCTGTTTCTAATTGTGATATTGGGCTTAGATTAAAGCCTAAGAGTTACAGTCTAAAATAACTTTCAACCTTGCTAAAACAGCATTGTTAGATAAAAAAGAAACGTTGCAGTCACTAGCACCACGCTAACAACCACAACGTCACTATATCACTAAGAATATTTATTTGTAAAGTTCCGTTTTGTATCATAAAAATCTACAAAATGTATAAATTACTCTTCTAAGCTGTAAGACCACATATTACTAATCTCATCCTGGAACTCATCTAAATCCCATAATTTCTTACTATTTTCAATACTATTTGGATCATTAATAATTATCTTTCCATCTTTTAGACCAGCTAAGACAATAAAATGTCCTCCTGTTGTAAAAGAACCAGGTCCAACACTACAGATAATAGGATGTCCATCTTCAAGACTCTCATAAACATAATCCCTTACATTAGAAATATTTTCGGCTTGAATACCAAAATGGCTTGCCACATCCGTCATCGCACTCCAAGCAGTCCCTTCGCCATAAGTATAATATCCATTTTCATCAATATATTTGCCTACAACATAAGGAGTAACTGTATTATCGCCTGTTAACCCAGATATTATCATGGAAAGACATGTAGGACCACATCCTGCACAACCAATAATATTATCACCAAATTCACTATAACCCCATCTTTCATCCCACTGAAGCATAAATGGAATCTCTCCTTCAACAAGAGTGCCTACATTGTTAGCTGGAGAAACATTTCTCTTGTCAGGAAAATCATTATAAAACATTATCGTCTGATTATATCTTTCTAACATACTTTCCATATAATCTGGATATTCATAATCGTCACGTTTTTCAATGCTGGCATAATTATATACATCATTTCGTGTATATACTCTTACAAAATCATCATTGTCAGTAATTGTAGTTGTAACATCCAAATTATCTAAACTGCTCTCAACTGATACTTCAAGCATGCTTTCTGTTGTACTTTCAGTTATAATTTCAGTAATTTCAGAAGCAACTGTGCTTTCTACTTTATCTTTAATCTGCGTCACATAAATGTTATCATAATTATCATTTCCATTCTTCATCCAGGCAATTATCTGAACTGTCAACACAGATATAACTGCACATTCAAATAGAATTATTCCTTTGAACATTCTAAAATATTTTCTGTTTTTCCTACTCATGCCCTTACTCATAAATGCCACCTCTTCATATGAATGTATAAATTTTTCTTTATATATTCTTTGATTACATTAAAAAATTTATCCCTTGATTTTATTAAAGTATTTATTCTTTAATTTTATTAAAATATTTATTCGTTATATCAAGATAACATTATTGTAACATATTTGTAATATTTTGCAAGATATATTTAATATTTATATTTTTTTCTTAATATTTATATTTTATTTCCCTATAAAAAAGCACAATAGTAAATTACAAAATAATTTTATAGTTGATACTTTACCCCTATATATCAAAAAATCCTTTAAGTAAATTGTATTTGCTCATCCAATTTACCTAAAGGATTTTGTATAACTATATCTGTTTCTTATTCTTCTAATAATCAAATTATTATTCCATTGCTGTAACAGCTTCTGGCTATGTACCTAATTTAAATTTATTTTCTTAAAACAAATTTGCTAAAACTACATTGCACCATCTTGGTGAATTTCCCGCAAAGCAAAAGCTTGTGTACATATTGCTTAAAAGCGTCCACTTGAACCGCCATGGGAAGACCCAGACGAAGAGCTATGAGTACTGCTTCCAGAGTTATTCTGTGGCTTAGGCTTAGAAGTAACATTTGAATATAGGAAAGTATCTCTTTGAGTAGTTAAATTAAAACTTCCCTGCTTAATATAATCAGTAGCCTCTGCCTTCGCTCTAACTGATTTAAGCTGTCCCTTCATGCATGAAACAACAATAAATGACATAACCACGCCAATTACTAAAGATTCAAAAATATAAATCACTTTGAATTTCCCCTTTGGCATATGACCAGAATCATAAGGTTTGCCATTTTTTGCCTCTTTAATAAAGTCATCACACAAGTCAGCAAATGTATCAAAAGCCTTATAGTATTCACCCTCGCTTAACATAGGCTTAAATTTGTCTTCAATATACGATAAACCTCTGTCTGTAAAAGCTGTAATACCAAAGCCCTTTGTAGACATAGCCCACTCTCGTTCATCCATAGCTATGTAAAGTAGGATTCCATCGCCTTCACTTCCAAATCCATAACCATTATAGTCAAAGTAATCGTCCGCTGCAGCAGTAACATTTTTGCCCTTTAAGGAGTCTGTAGTTACTATTACAACATCAACCGAATATTTATTACTTATAGAATCTAGCTTTGACTGTAAATCTGCTTGCTGTGATGAAGATAATAACGAAGCATCATCTACCACTCTAGAAGGATGGGTATCACTAGCAAACACAGTCATAAGATTCATCATACAAAGCATTATTACACATAAAAACGCAAGAACTCTTTTTTTCATATTTGCCTCCCCTCCTATCTAACAAAGAAATAAAATACAAACATTGCAATTAAACTAAAAATACCTGTAAACTTTGCAAAGTAGCTCCAATATGCTGCATTGTCAACTGGTAAATCACCTACAAATTTTCCTGTTTGACCATTCATAGCAAAATAATATCTTTTGCCTTCATATGTAGTATTAAGTAGCCATACAGGATACAAAGCATATCTAGCTTTTCCATTTGAAAGCATTACATTGCTAGATTCTGGAACAAGCGAAGCATATCCTGTTGCAGTCTTAGCAAATTCCATTTCTGTACTATGCTTAATTCTTTTATTAGCTCTATCAATACTATCTTCAGCAGATACATCATACTTATCAGCCATATATCCAGCAAGATATGCAGGTGTAAATGGTTTAGCCTCATTAACATTAAATGGTTCAATTGACTCCATCATATCGTCAGGCATTTTGGAAGAACCATCTTCAGGAACATTACAAAATCCAATTTTACCACTTCTTACCACAGAGAAATGTTTTGTTTCAGTATATATTTTTTGCGAATCCTGCCAAGTTCTTACCTTAGTTGCCTTATATCTTATATTTGCATCAACATCTGCATCAAACAACCAAAATGGAACATATACACCTTTAATCTCATCTATGTGATTCTTATCCTTAAATATCTTAGGCAATAATTTCTTGCCTTCAATATGCTTGTTGTATCCTGCCAATGCTGCATTTTTATCTAATTTAAATGGAATAACTAAATCTGGTTTTAATTCTCCTGCAAACTGTCCCTTCATAACAATTGGACTATCACAATACGGACAATTCACTGAGCCTAATGTATCATCACCAATAATCTGTCCACCACAAGAATTACATACATAGGTTTTTAAGCCAGCTTCTTCTCCTTCCTGCCATTGACCACCTGCCATAGTATCCCATGTCATTGCACTATTTTGATTTGTAATCTTCACATCCTCTTCTAGTGCCTTTAATGCGTCTAATTCAAATTGCGCATCACAATATTCACATTTTAACTTTTGAGACTGACTATCAAAAATAAGTCCGCCCCCACAGTTAAGACACTTATAATCAATTAAGTCTGCCATACTATACACCCTCCTTAATACAAAAGATAGGGCTGCCTATAACAGACAACCCTATTAGAAAGTATTTAACCTTACTTCACATTATTGTTTCTTGAAGACCAGCTTTACACCTGTTGCCTCAATAGTGAGCGTATCACCCTCTATAGTATAATCATACTTTCCAGATGCATCCTCGATTTTGTCTTTAGACCACTTAATGTTACCTTCGTTGACACCAATCTTTGCATAACCTCTTCCAAGTGCCTTAAGTTCAATGTAGCTTCCTACAAACCCAACATCTTCAGGTGTTACTGTCATGCCCATAGCTTCTGCGTGGTCAATAACAAATTTGCCCTTTCCACCACAACCTGTTAAAGTTGTCATCATAACAACTGTTAACACGGCAACAACCAAAAACTTTAAGTACTTTTTCATCTCTTTTTCCCCTTTTATTTATTTATAATAAATTTCCTTTTGGAAAATATTATACCAAATCACCATCATCAAATGGATCACCACATTCTGGACAAAACTTAGGTGGATGAGCCTTATCAGCTGGCTCCCAACCACACTTATCACATTTATACTGTGGTACTCCTGCTGGCTTTGGCGAACCACATTCTGCACAGAATTTACCTTTATTAATAGCCCCACATGAACAAGTCCAACCTTCAGCCTGAACTGGTTGTGGCTTTCCACACTCTGCACAGAACTTGCCTGTGTTACCAGTTGAACCACATGCACATGTCCATCCAGTTACTTGTTGAGCCAACGTCTGCTGAGCAGGAGCTTGCTGCATCTGCTGTTGCTGTCCCATCTGGAATAAAGCCTGAGGATTCATTCCCCCTGCTGCACTAGCCATATTCATTCCCATAAATGCCATAGCTGCTCCACCTGAACTTTGATTTTGAGCTGCTGACTGCATAGCTGCCGACTGAGCTCCTACAAGCTGAGCTGCTGCCATAGTTGGATTACGGAATGCAGCATTACGCTGTAATTCTTTAATCATCTGCTCATCCTCTGGAGAAGCAGTAGCGCTGTTAACACCTACAGATACAATCTCAATACCTCTTAATGCTCCCCACTTTTCAGACAACACTTCATTCATTGCTGTAGCAATTTCAGTCGCATGTCCTGGAAGAGCCGAATAACGAATCCCCATCTCAGAAATCTTTGCAAATGCTGGTTGTAAAGCAGTTAAGAATTCGCTCTTAAGCTGACTTTCAATGCTTGAACGCTCAAACGAGCCATTAACATTGCCACAAACATTAGTATAAAACAAGATAGGATTTGTAATCTTATATGAATACTCACCATTGCAACGAATAGATATATCAATATCTAATCCAACATTATTATCTACTACTCTAAATGGAATAGGTGAAGGAGTACCATACTTATTTCCTTCTATGTTCTTAGTATTAACATAATAAATTCTCTGATCCTTAGGAGCAGTTCCACCATAAGTAAAACGCTTACCAATATTCTTAAATACAGCTGGAATGCTCTTAGAAAGACTTCCACTGAATAATGATGGCTCTGATGATGCATCATATTTATATTCACCTGGAACAGCACAAATATCAACGACCTGCCCCTGATCAGTAATAATAGCACACTGACCATCAGCAACTGTAAAGATAGAGCCATCTGTGATTACATTATCTGTTCCCTTAGTATTAGAAGATCTTCCTCCAACAACCTTCTCACCCTTAGTTACAAGTACATCAAATGACATAGCATTACATGTAAAAAACTCTTTCCACTGGTCTGCCATTACACCGCCAGCAGATCCTAATGCTGCTTTAATTAAACCCATAATAGTCCCCTTTCTGTATTCATAAAATACATCTAAACTCTATAGTTAACAATTTCATCCAAAAGCTTTGGAATCTGTTCATCCATTGTTTCATCACTAAACTGGCATGTACCAACCTTTCTATGACCACCACCGCCATATTTCAACATAAGGCTTCCCACATCCACATTAGAAGTCCTATTAAGAATGCTGTAACCTACTGCGACAGAACATCCTTTTCCACCTTTTCCATTTACTATCCAGACAGAAATATTTTGTTCTGGATACAAGCTATATATAAGAAATCTGTTGCCAGTGTAAATTGGATCAACGCCTCTTAAATCAGAAATAATAACGTCCTTCTCAACCCTTGTATGTGCTTTAATCATCTCCTTGAACTTTTCAGTTTGTTCATTGTAAACCTCTATACGTTCTTTTACATCTCTAAGTTCAAGAATCTCTTCAGTAGTCATAGTTCTACATGCATCTATCAATTCTTCCATAAGTCTGTAATTAGGAATTGTGAAGTTTCTCCATCTTCCAAGACCTGTACGTGGATCCATTAAAAATCCAATCAAAATCCAACCTGTAGGATTAAGAATCTCATCAATTGTAAGGCAACCCGAATCAACCTTATCAACAGCTTCCATCATCTCATTAAGATGTGAAAATTTCTCTTCTCCACCATAATATTCATATATAATTCTGGCACACGAAGGAGTAATTCTACTCTCACCTTTATATTTTCCTTCAAGCTCTATTCTCTCATGTTCACTTGAATGATGATCAAACCATAAACCACAGCCTGGTACAAATGGTACATTAGCAAGACAATCGTTCTCATCTACTGGAATTAAGCCATCCTGCAAATCCTTTGGATGTGCAAAAGTCCAACTATCAATTATTCCAGCCTCTTTAAGAAGTGCTCCGCAAGCCAAACCATCAAAATCAGATCTTGTTACTAATCTCATATATCCAAGTCCTCCTTACAGTCATCGTAAAATCATAAAAACATTTCGACATAAAACTGTTTTATACGACCAATCACACAATTCAATCATATTATATTTTCTATTATTTTTCAAGGAAATAATGTACATATTATACGTAAATAAAAATTAACCCAAATATTGACCCTGCATTATTTTTTCCACAGTTAATTTTTTATTCATTCCATTTAGAACAGCCTTCTTGTTAGCCGACCAAAGAGGAGCAATAAGCAAATTTTTAGGTCCATCTCCTGTAAGTCTGTGAATAACAACTTCTTTATCTATCCACTTAAGAGCTTCTGCTACAATGTCAAAGTACTCATTTATTTCAAGTGTATTGAACATGCCGTCTAAATATTTTGTTGCTAAATCAGTTCCCTTAAGCACATGTAATAACTGAAGTTTTACTCCAAACGGCTTTTTGCCATTCACATATTTCACCGTTTCCATCATCATGTCTTTGTTTTCTCCAGGAAGCCCAAAAATAATATGTGTTATGTAAGGAATGCCTATATTGTTTAAATCCATAACCGCCTTATCAAATACATCTAACGTGTAATGACGTCTTATATACTTAGCCGTTTCTTCATGAATAGTTTGAAGTCCAAGTTCTACCCAGATAAACTTTTTATGACCTTGAACGATATAATTATTATCGTTTACTTTTTCACACAAATTGTTATTATTACAATACTCACGATTTAATTCATCTAGCAAATCCAATACTTCTTGTCCAAGGCAATCAGGTCTTGTTGCTAT
The DNA here is from genome assembly GCA_029338675.1 of Lachnospiraceae bacterium. Lineage (GTDB taxonomy): Bacteria > Bacillota > Clostridia > Lachnospirales > Lachnospiraceae > Coprococcus_C. The sequence continues at coordinate 31,768 of JAQYAV010000163.1, read as the reverse complement.
TGAAATTCCAATTACCTTAGGGTGTTTTAAAGTCCTAGTCCAAATCTGTCTAAGATAATCAATATCACCATAGGTATTAGTATATGCCTGAAAATATATAACAAACAAATCTCCAGTCTTCTTATTAAATCGCAAAAGCCCCTCTTCAATCTGCTTGTCTATGGAGCATACATTTTGAACTGCAAAATCTCCACTGCCACCAGCACTGCAAAAAATGCACCCTCTATTATCCAGCTTGCCGTCTCTATTTGGGCAACTGAGACCAGCTGAAACAGAAATCTTATAGCATTTTTGTCCATATTGATTTCTAAAATATGCATTTAAAGAATAATAATTTTTTCCTAACCAATCAACCATACCAAAAGCATCCTTACATACTAAAAGGGTATGATAAAGCATCACAAGTGACGTTTTATCATACCCTGCTATTTATATTCTAATCACTTTTTACCATTCATATCTATGTAACTGTCCCTTTTCCTCTAAACCAGGGAATCCCTGTTGTCTAAGTGCTTCATACAAAACAATCGCAACAGAATTAGAAAGATTAAGAGACCTTTCTCCTGGCTTCATAGGAATTCTTACACAATTTTCCTTATTATCAAGCAATATTTCTTCTGGAATTCCCGCACTTTCTTTTCCAAACATAATATACGCATCCTCTTCATATTCCACATCTGTATATTTTTGTTTAGATTTAGTTGTTGCCATATAAAGCTTAGCATTAGGATTCTTTGCCAAAAAATCGTTATAATCATCATATATTGTAACGTCTAATTTATCCCAATAGTCAAGCCCTGCTCTCTTCAAGGTTTTATCGTTAATAATGAACCCCATTGGCTCAATCAAATGAAGTCTGGCTCCTGCTGCCACACAGCTTCTTCCAATATTGCCTGTGTTAGCGGGCATTTCTGGCTCTAGCAACACAATATTCAACATATTATTACACCTCAACTTATATCAATTTTTTGATTTCAGTGGTTTATTATTTTTTATACTGTCAATATCATCACCCTTTACTGGTGATAAAAATCTCTTTTCGCTACCTGTATCAATACATTTTTCCTTACTGTCAGTAACCTTTCCAATAACACATGCAAAAATTTCTTTGGACATTAGCTCATCAACAAGAGACTGTCCATCTGAAGAAACAACAAGAAGCGCACCAGTTCCCTCAAGCATATAAGGATTTATGTCAAATAACTCGCAAAATTCTATTGTTTCCTGCTTAATAGGAATGTCCGAATTATATACTAAAATTCCCTTATTTATTCGGCTTCCAAGCTGCCACAGGGCACCATATACTCCTCCAGTAGAAACATCATGCATATAACAAACATTTTCATCTAAAGAAGCAATCCTCGCCTCTGGCACAACACTATACTGTTCAAATCCAAACAATGCATTAGCAATATAACTTCCTGCAAATCTTTTGCTTAAGTTGTCCTTTTTCTTGTCTGCAATATAGTCACTGCCATAAAGTCCAGCATATTTTGTCATAACTATATCATAGCCAGGTTTTATTGTCTTGATTTTTGCTTTGTAATCCTTTGATAAACCTATAACTGTTATGCAAAAATATGTAGTTTCATTAGTAGTCACCTCAGTATGTCCACCCATAATCTGTATGCCATTTTCATCTGCAAAAGAATTAACCTTAGACATATATTTCTTAACATCCTGCTCTTCACAAGCCTTTGAAAGAAGAAATAGCACTCTAATCCCCATTGCCTCTCCGCCTGAAGTAGCAAAATTATTCATTGCCTTTATTAATGCAAGCTCTATGTCCGTAGAGGTCGCCTCACAGGAAATAACATCTCCAAAAGGAAAAGAAACCTCAGAGTAATCATTTCCAACTCCTGCTCCAACAACAAGCCCTTTATTATGTTTTCTAATATGCTTGGTAACAGATCTAGTTAAAACTATTTCCTCTATTGTTCCCTTTCTCATATTTATCTAATACCTCTTTACATACAGAATATATAAATAGTTGTCATATTATGCGCTTTGAATTATAATGATGACACTAAAAGACCAATAACCATTGCAAACGCAATTACGCCAGCAATAACTCCTGCTATTGTTCTTTGTGTTTTTTTGTTATTAAAATTAATCATTTTTCTACCTCCGAAAGGAATATTTTATTATGAGAATTCTTGGTGCAACTATATTTTCTTCGTTAATAATTATTATATATATGATAGCTCGTTCTGAACACTTAAGTGGTGCTAAAAACAACAGAGCACTCAAAAGTTACCTAGAAAGAGAATCAAAATCTAATTCTACACGAAAAAAAGATATATCTAAGCTTGATTATGTAGTCTTAAACTTAAGCACACTTGCAATTGATATTGCAATGAAACATAATCTCGAACAACTAGTCAATGAATTAAATTGCTTTTCTTCAAAGAAAATCATTAATCTATCAAGCTATTCTAACACAGACCTAAAGCTTATGTATGGTCCTGCCAACTTAGACGTTTTATCTGAATACGATAACAACTTCACAGAGTTAATTAAGCTCTTAAATAAAATAGGCGATTCATTATACGACCTAGAAGAATACGACGGTGCCGCATCCTTTTATGAATATGCCATTCATATTGGCTCTGATATTACAAATACGTATGTAAAGCTTTGCACAATCTATAATACAAATAACGAAGCTGCCAAAATCAAAGAACTTAAGCATAAAGCCAGCAAAATTACATCTTTGTCTGGTCCAATAATTCTCGATAAAATTAATCATATCAAAATGGAAAATAAATAGCAACTTATTACTCTTGTTTTCCAAGCAAATAATTAATAAACTGCTGAGCAGTTCTACCAGAAACACCACCATGTGCCATTTCCCATTTATTTGCTTCAGCAATAAGTTCTTCATCTGTCAAAGTGATTTTATCATATCTTCTTGCAAGCTGTACTACTATATTGTTGAACTCAAACTTTGTAGGTTTTGAGTAATTTATTGTAACACCGAATCTATTAACAAGAGAAAGCTTCTCCTGCATTGTATCTGACTGATGCATTTCAACATTATAGTCTGATCTGTCATTCCATGTTTCTTTAATAAGATGTCTTCTATTTGAAGTAGCATATATTAATACATTGTCAGGTTTAATCTCTAAACCACCTTCGATTACCGCCTTCAAATATTTATATTCAATCTCGAATTCCTCAAATGATAAATCATCCATGTATATAATGAATTTGTAGTTTCGATTTTTGATATGTGAAATCACAGCAGAAAGATCCTTAAATTGATGCTTGTAGATTTCAATTACTCTAAGACCCTGCTCATAGTATTCATTAATTATCGCCTTAATGCTAGTAGATTTACCAGTTCCACTATCACCAAACAAAAGGGCATTATTTGCCTTATCACCTCTAACAAAAGCTGATGTATTATCAGTAAGCTTTTTCTTCTGAATCTCATATCCAACCAAATCATCTAACATAACCTTGTCAGTATTATTAATTGGGACAAATTCAATAGACTTTCCTTCTTCGTGAACAATTCTAAATGCTTTATTAAGACCGAACATTCCCACACCATATTGCTTATAGAAGCCAGTCATAATATCAAACACTTTATCAACATTATTCGCCTCACTTATGCTGTCACTGATATATCTTACCTTTTCACTAACATTTTGGTTATACATCTGTTCCTTTTTAGGAAGTGACTTATAATGTGTAATTGTTGTAAAACAATCAATTCCTAATTTTTCTTCTATTTTGCTAAAATCAAAAGAAAACAAATCCATAAATATCTGGTAATCATTTTTAGCAAAGCTATTTACAGAGCCATCTCCAGCCCCAACTTTTTCACATGTAAGTGTAAATGAATTTTCATTTGTAATAAGCAAAAATGCAAGATAATCATGCCATAAATTCTTGTTAAATCCATAGCTTGTAGCCAAATCAAGTAATCTCTTAACCTGAGTAAACACTCGGCCTCTTAATTCCTCAACACTTGCAAGCTCATAATCCATATCCTTAAATATGTCTGACAACTTGTATAATATGCTATCCTCACCTAACTCACGATATAATAATAATCCAGAAATGCTTTTATACATTGCCATTGCCTCCTTTTTTTGTATCTTCTACAGGTGTTTGTTTTTCACTTGAGATTTTATTATTACCTGTATAATTTTCATCTTTTTTTGTTGAAGCCTTGTTGGCTGTACTTGACTTGCCCGTCTTGTTTTTAGGGGTGAAGAGTCTTCTTCTGCCCTCCATTAGCGGAGCAACATCCTCTGGTGCCTGCTTGTCCTCTACATTTATACTTTTTTTCTTGAGTTTTCTATATACAATACTTCTTCCGTAAGCATAAAATACTGAAACAAGTGGAATAAACACAAACATTCCAATCACACCCATCAGGTCGCCACCTACAATTACCGCAAGTAAAACCCATATTGCCGATAATCCAATATCTCCACCAACAAGCTTAGGGTATATAAAGTAGTTTTCTATAAACTGTAATACAAAGAACAATACTATAAACCACACAACCATATTAGGCGCTTCAACTAATAATAAGAATATTGCAATAAGCAAACCAATAAATGCACCAAATACAGGAATAAGCGCTGTAAAAGCGATTAACACACCAATTGTAAGGACAAATGGCATACGAAGAATTCCCATAGCAACCATAAACATAGATCCAAGAATTATACCTTCTCTAAACTGACATGCAAAGAATTTGGAGAATGTAGAATTGGCAATTTTTCCAAATACCATCATCTCATCTGCAGTATTCTCTTTAAATAAAGCATATATAATCATCTTGAACTGTTTTGCCAAATGTTCCTTTTGCGAAAGGATGTAAGCCGAGAAAACAATTCCAACCAATGTATTAGTTATAGCACTAATAATCGATGAAAATACTGATACAGTCTTTCCTATTATTGTGGAGCTATTATTCTTAAATATATTGCCTACTTCATTCCAATTAACATTAATTTCCTGAATCTCCTTCTTAATAGAAGGGTACTTTTCTGTATATTTAATAAAGATTGCCCTACCTTTATCAAACATTTCAGGAAGCTTATCCTTAATCTTGGTAACAGTAGCCGCAAGCTCTGGGACTACAACAAATACAACTAAGCCAACCACCAAAAATGCTAAAATATAAGCAACTATCATACTTATAGCTCTTTTGTATTTATATATTCCCTTTGTTTCGTCCTTGAAGAATTTATCTTCAATACTTTTCATAGGAATATTAATAACAAATGCTATTGCTCCACCTAGCAAAAAAGGGACTAGCATAGATACTATTTTGCCGAATATCCCTGCTATCATACTTGTATGATTTACTATGTACACAAGTACAACTGTAAATGTAATAATAGAAAGCACTATCCTTATAACTTGTTTCTTTTCCTTCATACCTTTCCCTCACTATCTTAACTAATTAATACCTTTGCACTATATTGCAATACCTAATTAATATATACGATATACAAGATATAAATAATTACTTAATAAATGCCATTTTATTCATGCCCTCAGATGGTGTCATTCCCTTTGGAAGTATTACAATCTGTATTGCTTCAAGTCGTTTAGCCATACCTTCTGTTCCCGCTGGTTCGCCATTTTTTGCCCATCCCATCCATCCATATGTCTGTGCGTGAACTCTATAGTATATATCATAATTCTTTTCTATGCTTCCATATAGGCTAATTCTAATAGCCTCCAAACGTTTTCCTTTACCAGTTGTTCCACTGATTTCGCCGTCATCATGCCATTTATTCTCCCAACCAATTCCTTGAATATGAGATTTATATGTAATTCCACTGTCCTTTTCATTAGTGTTAATACCGATAGAAATTGCCTCCATACGTTTAGCTTCATCAAATGTTCCGCTTATAGATCCATCATGTACATATTTTTGCCAATCGTAGGACTGAATATGCGTCTTATAATATACATTCCCAAGAGACGTATCGTCTGAATTAGATCTTTTACCGTTTTGAATAAAGCTATAACCTATTAAGCCTTCAGGCTTTTCTCCCTTTGGAAGCACAACAAATCTAATTGCTTCCATTCTTTTAGCCATTCCTTCTGAACCAACAAACTCACCATTTTTAGCCCAGCCTAACCATCCATAGCTTTGAACATGGGCCTGATAGTACAAATCATATTTACTACTATCGGCACCTGTAAGTCTTAAACCAATTGCTTCTAATCGTTTGCTCTTTCTTTCACTTCCACAAAGTTTATTTTCTCCAAGCCAATCTCTATTCCAACCATAGCTTTGAGTATGTCCCATATACTCAATCCCTAGATCATATCGTGAATTCTTTTTAATATAGAACTTAACTGCCTCAAGTCTTTTACTCTCACCAACTGTTCCAACAATACTGTTTTCTCCAACCGCAGAAGTCCATCCGTAGCTTTGAATATGCGAAATACACATTATCTCAAAGCCATAATCATTTTTATTTACCGCATAATCTTTATTGCTCATTGGATATTTCTTATTAAATGCTGCTGTTTTATATCTGCTTTTTCTAACATGTGAACCCTCTGGATCAAAATTAGCCTCACACTTCAAGAAATTCTCCCATTCATCAGCTCTTTTTTCTGCATCCCATGTTGTATCAAGATTATAATATTTATCTCCTAATTTAACTATATTCCAACCATGTACTTCACTAGCTATTACCCTTGTAGAAATGCCCATTTCTCTAGCTAATCTATAAAATGATGTTGAATACCCCTGACAAACTGTTTCATGGTTAACAAAACCACTATAAGACGAATGACTTTTTGAACTAGCTACATATTTATACGTGTATGTTATCCAATCATATATATCCTTTACATTTTCATAATCCGAGCGTTTCTGCCAACCTTCAAATTCCTCTTCAAGCAGATTATTTACAACCTTATTCACATATAATTCTTCTTCGTAGGTAGATTGATAAAAGCATTCAAATTCAAACACTACTCCACCTTCAATCTGAATCACCTTATGCCATGTATTACGCCAATTCCAATATAAATAATCTCCTTCATAAGGCTTATCTGTTTCCTCAAAGGCAATATCCTTCATCTTAGCATACTGAGTAACGTGATAATCATATAAATCCTCAACCTTACTCTCTTTTAATACAAAAGATATATGTTCCTTACGTTTAACCAAATTGTCTCTGTAATAGATTCCTGCTTCCTCTACTGTATTAAATGTAACTAGCTTTTCTGCATCTATTACATTTTTCTTTTCATCCTCTAAAGAATTATATCGAGCATTAATCTGACTAATCTGGTATTCATTCTCAATATCTTCATTGTAAAAATCATTTTGGTCAACTATGTAGTCATCTTCAATAATCACTTCATCATTGTTGTCTTCTTCAACAACCTTTTCACCATTGTTGTTTTCTTCTTTTATTACTTCCGCATCTGATGAAGATGCCTCCTGTTCACTATTGTACGTTTCTTCTATTTGGGTATTATTCTCTGCATAACAATTTACTTCATTTACACTAACAGCATTTCCTATTATGCAACAAGTTAATCCCACTACAAATATTTTTTTCAGTGTCATTTAATTTTCCCTTTCACGCTTTAATCAAATATATATTATATTCATGCAAATCCATTAATCAACATAATAATTTGCAATACCAAACTACACATTAATAAAACTAATAATAAAACCTCCCTGCAAAATATGCAAGAAGGTCAGTATGAATATAATATATATTTTTTACAATGTAACGTCAAATATTTAATACATTATATATTTTTGATCTATATTCATGCTTTTCCAACAACTTTGTGTAACAAGAATATTGATACGCCAAAATATTCATATACAAAAAGGCTACATTTCACCGACGCAAGCATCAATGAAATGTAGCCTTTAAAATAGTTAATTATTTATCTACCTTTAATAAAAGATTTAGCAGTGCTTACAGTTGGAGGACCAGCATTCTTCTTTACAAGAACAATCTGAATTCCTTCAAGTCTCTTAGAAAGTTTAGCTGTACCTGCTGTTTGACCATTCTTAGCCCAACCAAGCCAACCATAAGTCTGTGCGTGTACTCTGTAATATACATCGTACTGTTTTGAAACATCTCCAGTAAGTCGTATCTCAATTGCTTCAAGTCTCTTACTTTCATTACTTGTACCACTTAAAGAACCTTCATTCTTCCATGGCATCCATCCATACTTTTGTACGTGTGTTCTATACTGAACAGAACCACTTACACCAAATTCACCCAAGTAAATTCTAATAGCCTCAAGTCTCTTGCTTTCACCATAAGTACCACTTAAGCTTCCATCAGATACATAATTCTGCCAACCATATGTCTGAACATGAGTCTTATAATTAATCATTCCAGAGAATGCATCGTTCTCCTGAGAAGTCTTACCATAATCTATATAAGAATATCCTTGAGTTCCAGCAGGTGCTCCAGCACCCTTCTTAACAATCTTAATCTGAATTCCTTCGAGTCTCTTTGACTGGCCTGCTGTACCAGCACACTCACCATTCTTAGCCCAACCAAGCCAGCCATAAGTCTGTGCATGTACTCTGTAATATACATCATACATTGCAGCATCCGAACCATAAAGTCTAATCATAATAGCTTCAAGTCTCTTTGACTGACGAACTGTACCACTTTGTTGATCATCTCTAGCCCACTTAGTTTCCCAGCCATAAGACTGTATATGAGTCTTATATTCTATTCCTAAATCTAAGTTTCCTTTATTAGTTAATCGTATCTTAATTGTTTCAAGTCTCTTTGCTTTTCCCTGTGTACCACTTGTTGCACCATTTTTTCTATATGTTTTTTCCCAACCATAAGTCTGAATCTGAGTTTTATATTCTATGCCAACATTTGGTGTTGAAATTGTATTCTTGTAATTACTTGGAGCCACATAATCAGCAGTTGCCATAGGATGTTGCTTATAGTATGAACTTGAAGAGCAATCCCAACCGTTTGCGTTATAACGTGTATGTGAGCCCACATTTTCACCTTTATCCATGAATGTAATATTCTTATCTGTTCTTAAGAAGAAGCTCTTTCTAAATGCTGCATCGTTTTTATTATTTTTATTGTTAATTGTATCTCCCCAAGTAGCATCTACATTGTAGTACTTACCACCAATCTTAACAATGTTCCAACCGTGAACTTTGCTTGATACCATTCTTACTGGAACAGCCATTTCTTTAAGGAGTCTATACATACCAGTTGCATAACCCTGACATACTGTCTTTCCATATAAGAATCCACCTGCTGCAGAATGATCTTCATTAGTTGTTGAATAATCATAAGCGAAGTTATCGCATATCCAGTTATATGCCTGAAGAGTATTATAGTAATCAGTATGCTTATTCCAATCCTTAAATGAAGTTTTCATTAGGCTTTCAATCTTCTTAGTTACTTTGGCTTCTCTATACTGCGAAGACAAATATTTCATATTAATTCTATACTCATTATATCCAGTAAATGCGTAACCATTAGAAGTTCTTTGGCGTAAATAGTAAACAGATCCAGAGTAACCAGCAAAATGCCACTTCAAATAATCTCCTTCGTATGAATTAGGAGTTTCATTAAATGCCCCATAAATTAGATTTTTTACTTCTTTACTTGCTGCAGACTTATTTGTTGCTGAAGACTTAAGCTGAAATTGGATTGAAGATCTTCTCTCAACCATACATTTTCTGATAAAATCTGTTGCCTGTGTAGCATTAGTATACTTAGGGATATCTACAACCTCTCCTGCGTCATTAAGATACCCTTCCTTCTTGTCTGCAGCAATATTTTCTGCATCAATCTCTTTTGTTGCCGCAACAGCTTCCTCATAAGAGTCAAACAAGCCTTCATTGTATATTGCTTCTAATTCAATTGACTCATTGCTATCTTCAGCAGCGAAAGCCACTGGCATATTAGCAGGAGTAGCTAAAACTGCAACCATTGCCGTACCTGCTACTATACTGGCAAACTTTTTGAAAAATAATTTTGTTATTTTCATAACACACCTCCATATTATTTTCTCACTATATTATCTTATAGCGATAATGTTATATATAAATGCAAGTTTTTACCCTCACATCCTATATCAAATGTTTCTATAAATTATTTAAAGTATTATCGGCGTTATTCCACAGCAATAGAAGGTCTTGTTGTTTTACCAGGAGCTTTTCCACCCTTTGGTACTAATACAATTCTAATTGCCTCAAGCCTCTTATATAAACCTGATGTACCTGACATCTGGCCATTCTTAGCCCAATCTAGCCAACCATAGCTTTGAACATGAACCTGATAATAAATATCATACTGCTTCTCAGCCTGACCTGTGAGCTTAATACAAATTGCCTCTAGACGCTTCGCCTTACCTTGTGTTCCACTCATGTCTCCATTTGTTTTCCAATCTTGCCATCCATACGATTGAACATGAGTTTTATATTTTATTCCTCCGGAAATATTATCTCCTAATCTGATTTCTATTCCCTCAAGACGTTTGCTTTTAAGAGTTGTCCCACTTAAATCACTATCTGATACCCATTTCTGCCAGCCGTAAGTCTGTACATGTGTTCTGTAATTAATATTTCCAGATGTTGGACTTACATGTGATTTATATGTGCTTACTCCTGGGTTCATTCCCTTCTTAACAACTACTATGTTAATTGCCTCTAATCGTTTAGACATACGTTCTGTTCCAGCAATCTGACCATTCTTAGCCCATCCCATCCAACCATATGTCTGGGCATGAACTCGATAATACACATCATATTTGTCTTTGTCTTTACCTGTTAGCTTAATACAAATGGCTTCAAGTCTTTTTGACTGTCTACTTGTTCCACTCATATCACCATCAGACTTCCAATCTTGCCAACCGTAAGTTTGTACATGTGTCTTATATGTTATTCCTAAGTTAGGATTACCCTCAATCTTAATACATATTCCTTCAAGACGCTTAGATAAACCACTTGTTCCACTCATCTGTGGTGCAGTAACGTATTCCTGCCATCCAAAAGTCTGCACATGTGTTTTATACTTAAGTATAACATCCTTAGCCTGATTTTTTATCTTAGGGGTATCGTCAACGTTATCTGTAGATTTCTTTGATCTATACCAATCTCTAATAAATTTACCTGCTTTAGATAATTCTTGTTCTGACCAACCACTTAACTTGCTACAGCCTGAACTAATCAAAGCTGATGATTCACCCTTATTGCAAAGGCTCCATGCACAATAACTAACCTTGTTATTATCACACATCTGAAGCCATTCCTTAGCCTTGCCAAGGTCAACATTACCATCACCACTTGCTTCAGATAAACCGAATTCTGAAACAAATACTGGTAAGCCCTTGCTTATTGCTGTTGGAATCTTATTCTTTATCCATTGATTATGGCTAGAATCCGATGCATAAAAATGAAATGCATACATTAAATTACTATATCCTCTTATAGGATCATCAGCTGGTTCATAAGTATGACCCTGACTTCCTAACTGTGACCAGGTTGGTGTTCCTACAATAATAATAGCATTTTTATCATTGGATCTAATAACACCAATAATATCCTCTGCATAAGACTTAATGTCTCCCCAACTACATCCATTTGGCTCGTTACATATCTCATAGATTACATTAGAATGATTCTTATATCTATTAGACATATCTCTAAAGAATTCTCTTGCCTCATTTCTATGCTGGTTTGGATTGCCATCACTTAAAATATGCCAATCAATTATCACGTACATCCCAAGCTCTGTTGCGTAATTAACACCATCAATGACCTTCTGCTTCATACCAGAAGGATCACTAACATATCCACCTGCATCTGAATACATAGCAAGTCTAATACAGTTAGCACCCCAATCATCTCGAAGAGTTTTATAGGCAGCCTTATTATTATATTGACCAAACCATTGCAAACCATGAGTGCTAATACCTCTTAACTGATATGCTTTACCTGTCTTATCTACTAACTGTGTTCCTGATACAGACAATCTGCCATGTGCCTGTACAGGATTAGATGCTGCATTAACTACATTATCTGCTGGTAAAAACAAAATACTTCCTGCAACAATACACGCACAGACAAGAAAGCTAATCATCCTTCCAAAAAAAGAATGGCGCTTCCATATTCTGTTGTTAAACATGTCTTAACATACCCCCTATACATATAACAATGTAAATCATTGTCAAATAATATTGCCTAGACTATAACTATTAGCCAATTGTCATGGTAGAACTTCAAAACACGTATTGCTCATCAGTCTACCAAGAATATACAACTTTTTCAACAAATTGCCCTATATGTATTATGCAAATTTCATCTAAAATAAACTTGCTATTTACAAAAAAATCACATAACATACTCATTTTAGTCTATATATTCAAACATTAACACAATAATTTAATATTGTCCATATACTTTTAGCTATTTTAATTAACAATTATTCTACATTAAATATATTTTTTCAGTTTTCCCAGTGAATTACAACAATATTTCCATTTAATCCTTTATTATAGTAAATTTTCGTGATAATATTAGATTATGAATGGCTATATCGTATTGCGATAATTTATTAGCTCTATTTTTACAGGAGGATAACATGGGAAGAAAAGCATCTAAAGCAACTGACAATCCATACTATATTGCACGTATTAAAGCTGCTGAGGAGAATGACATATTTACCAGTAGAGAAAAAGCCGCTACAAAACTCGGTATAGAGCGTAGCCGACTTGCAAGAATAGAATTAGATCAGATAGATCCATATGCTGAAGAAGTTGATATAATGGCAACCGCTTATAACAATCCTCATCTTTGTACAGATTACTGTAATAACGTCTGTCCAGTAGGAATGCGTAAGCTTGAAACACAGGTTGAAGCACGTGACACCTCATCAATTGAGCGTTTGGTTCTTAAGTTTCTTAGTTCAACTCAGTGTATGGAAGATATCTCTAAGATATTAATTTCAATTACTGAGGATGGCAAGATTGATAAAGACGAGATTAAGGATTTACAAGATATCTTCTATGCAATGGATTCTGTCGCAGAGAATATCGACGCCCTAAAATGTTTTGTTATGAAGGATCCAAAGCTTCGTCCATTCTTTCACTTTGATTTAGATCAAAAATAACTTTTGTAATAAAAATACATACACAAATAATATTAGACACAACAAAAAAGTAGGCATAATAATGGTACATATTACCACTACGCCTACTTTTTTTGTTGTGTAATCTGTTACGAATATATACAAACTATAAATTAATAGCTATGTCATATATTTCCCTTTTGGGAACTCCTCTGTCCTTAGCAACCTGTTTTGTAGCTTCCTTTTTGTCCATTCCCTGTTCCATGTACATTTTAAGATGCTGTTCAACAGTAAGCTCTTCCCATTTTTTTCTCTCATCAGCCTCTATATCAGAAAAGCTTAATGCTTCTATAACGATTATGCATTCTCCTTTAGGTTCATTTTCAGTATAGAAATTATATGCCTTTTCTAAAGTAGTATTAAAAAATGTTTCATGCTTTTTAGTAAGCTCACGACATACTGTAATGTTCCTGTTGCCAAGCTCTTCTCTTAACTCTCTTATGGTCTTCGTAAGTCGATGGGGAGCTTCATATATTATTATTGTTCTTGTTTCAGTTTTGAGTTCCTCAAACACATATTTTCTTTCTTTTTTATCTACTGGTAGAAAAGCTTCAAATGCAAATCTTCTTGTGTCTCTTCCAGATGCAATAAGGGCATTGATTGCCGCGCATGCCCCTGGTATTGGGACAACCTTTATACCCGCCTCATAGCATTGTTTAACAAGTTCTTCTCCCGGGTCAGATATTCCCGGTGTTCCAGCATCTGTAATAACTGCCACATCAGTTCCTTGAAGCAGCTTCGACACAAGCTCTGTTGCCTTCTCATACTTGTTATGCTCATGATAGCTAGTCATAGGAGTTTTTATTTCAAAATGATTAAGCAGCTTTATACTGTTTCTTGTATCCTCTGCCGCAATCAAATCCACTTCATTTAGCACTCGTACAGCTCTAAAAGTCATATCTTCAAGATTGCCTATTGGAGTCGCTACCAAATATAATGTACCACTCATTATCTATTCCTCATTCATATAATATATTCATGGTAACTACGAATTGCCCTAATCAAGGAATCATATTATATCGTTTTAATAATTCCTCAGTATACGAACCATCCTCGTTATATACAATAAGTGCAGGATCAATTTTAACCATAGGCTTTCCACCTTTTGCCGCCTCGATTAATACCATATTCGGCTCTTTATTCACATATGGCTGAACCATGCATATTCTCTTTGGTTCAAGCTTATACGCCGATAGAAGTCTAATAATCTCCGCCAGCCTAAATGGCTTGTGCACCATGCAAAAGCTTCCGCCATGACCTAACAAGTAAGATGCTGCCTTTATTACATCCTCAAGTGTTACGAGAATCTCGTGACGGGCAATATTTTTAGCGTCCATCTCATTAAGCAATCCATGGTCACTGTCTATGTATGGTGGATTCGAAGTTACAATATCAAAGGAGCCTGGTTGAAACAGCTCCTTAATATTCCTTATATCTCCATTTACAATTTCAATTTTATCCTGCAAATCGTTGTAAGCTACACTTCTAGAAGCCAAATCAGCGCTATATTCCTGTATCTCTAATCCTACGAACTGCTTTCCCTTTCCTCTTCCTTCCATAAGAATAGGAACAATTCCAGAACCAGTTCCTAAATCGATTACTTTTGCATTTGGCTTATTCTTCACAAAATCCGCCAAAAGCACCGCATCCATTCCGAAGCAAAAAACATCAGGATTCTGAATTATATAATAGCCCTTGCACTGAAGGTCATCTAACCTTTCGCCTGCTTTAATCAAACTATTATTCTTCATCTAAACGTGATTTTCCTTCCTTAAGCTCTAAGGCTTCTAGTTTCTTCAACTCCTCATCGCTTACCTTATCATCATGTCTTCTCTTATTAGGCTTAAACTTAAGCTCTTCTATCTTATATTCTTCGATTTCCTTAGTGTCATCCTCTAACGTAATAATCAGTTTAACCTTCTGTCTTAACACGTTAACAGAAATAACCTCGCCCTTTTTACCATCTACAGTTTTAACAACGTCTCCCACATTAGGAAGCCTGTCATTAAGGTATTCATAAGTTTTCTGCTCATGGTTAAGACAACACATTAATCTTCCACAAACACCTGAAATCTTAGTCGGATTAAGTGAAAGGTTCTGTTCCTTCGCCATCTTAATAGATACAGGAACAAACTCTGATAAATGCTTATTACAGCATAATTCTCTTCCACACATTCCGATTCCACCAACAATCTTAGTTTCATCACGAACGCCAATTTGTCTAAGCTCAATTCTTGTTCTAAATACTGACGCCAAATCCTTTACAAGCTCTCTAAAGTCAATTCTTCCATCAGCAGTAAAATAGAATAACACTTTGTTGTTATCAAATGTATATTCTGCGTCAATAAGCTTCATAGTAAGACCATGCTTTGCAATTTTCTCTAAGCATACTTCATATGCCTTCATACTCTTGATCTTGTTTTCTTCAGCTGTTTTAAGATCTTTCTCGTTGGCAATTCTAATTATTGGTTTAACTGGAGAAGACATTTTTCCTTCATCTATCTCTCTTCTTCCAAGTACAACCTTTCCAAGTTCAATCCCTCTTGCAGTTTCAACAATAACACTTCTTCCTACCTCTATTAAATAATTAAGGGGATCAAAAAAATATATTTTGCCATTGGTTCTAAATCGAACCCCTATTACTTCTTTCATTAATTAGCTCTCCTTCAGTGTGAGCAAAAGTAGCTCAATTGTTATATCAAAGTTGGCATTAACATCCAATCTTCTCTTTGCCTTTTCTATGGCATTTATCTTATCTTCGATTGTTTTGTAGGATAATAGCTTAGCCTGATTCTTAAGAGAAGAATACTCTCCCTTGAACAAAAGCTTGTCTATGTTGCCTGTAACCTTAAACATAAGCACATCTCTGTACCACATCATCATAAGGTCCATGTAATCATCTAAAGACATCTTAAACTGCTCTATATCAGAAACAGCCTTAGCCAAATCATCTGCATCCATATTCTGTATGTTCTTAAGTGTTGAAACTACAGAATCAACAACCTGAGAATATTCTTCGTTAGTTGCAAGCTTAATAGCTTTGCCAAGATTACCCTGCGCAAAATCCAAACAAAAATATGCCTTTTCCTCTGAAATTCCCATATGCTTTTCAAGGTATCCAAGCATATCTCTTTCACGAATTGGTTTAGTATTTAGCACAATGCATCTAGATACAACTGTAGGTAGCATTTTATCAACATTAGTTGTCAAAAGCAATACTATACCATATGCTGGTGGCTCCTCAATTGTCTTAAGAAGTGCATTCTGTGCCTGAACAGTCATATTCTGCGCATTAGGAACAATATAAATCTTATACCTGCTCTTATATGGTTTTATACATATAGAATCAACAACCTGTTCTCTTATATCATCTACAGAAATAGTTCCCTCTTTGGCAGGTTCAAGCATAATAACATCTGGTTGATTACCTGAAACCATCTGCCTGCATGACTGACATTCACCGCATGGTTCAACTCCGCCCTCTTCACACTGCAACGTTGTTGCAAATGCTCTAGAAAGCATTTTCTTTCCACTATCAGGCTCACCTGCAATAATATATGCATGACCAACCTTGTTCATTTCAATACTGCTCTTAAAGTGTCTTATTATATCCTCGTGTCCTACTATGCTCTTAAAATTCATAAGCCACACCTCCCATGTTTGAACATACGCACATTCTAGTCCGTTGCATTCATAAAATGTCATCTATATTATGTAATCTCGTGCTACGTCGATATGTCAATTAACAGTCCTCTGATATTACTAATTTTATCTGATATTACTAATTTTATCTGATATTACTAATGTTATCTGATGTTGATTGTATGCACTATGTTGATATGTCAATTAACAATCCTCTAATATCATCTATCTTTCCAAGAATTGCCAAATTATCCTTCTCATCCTTAAGAAGTTCATTTGCCAAATCATCAAGATTCTTATCAACCTGTCTAATTATTCCGTATACTCTATGTCTTCCTTTTCTATCTAGAAAATTCTCTCTTGAAAACTCATGCGATCTTGATACTATCTCATTCATAAACTCCTTGACAGATGAGCGATACTTCTTCATATCCTTGATGTCCATGTGTTTAGCTATTCGTGCGCCTTGTTCCTCAATGTCCTTCATAAGAGTAGAAAGCTTCTCTTGAAGCTTGTCCTCTTCAATATTCTTAATAAGAGTGAACTTGAAATCTTCGGTCTGCGAAGCTGAATTCTTAGGTGCTTCCATCTGTGTTAACTGTTGTAATTGACTTACTTTAAGATCTAGATCCATATTCACTATCCTTTCACATATTTCATACAACGCTATAGCAAAGCACAATGCTTCTAGTGTATAAATTATATCATTTCTAATAAGTTTTTACTAGTAAAATAAGTTGCCTATATAAGACAATTATCCAATAAGCTCTTCTATTTTATTTTTTATTTTGTTATGTATAATATCTATCGGCAAGGTTGCATCAATAGTATAGATTCTATCTGGATTAAGTGCTGCAAGCTTACGATATCCCTCTGCCACCTGTTCATGAAACTCGATTGTTTCAAGCTCCATTCTATCAAGCTCTGCCTGTTCCTTCTTTCTACCGATTCCCACCTTAGCAGGCAAATCCAAATGAATTGTTACGTCTGGCATAATTTTCTGAATTGCAAATTTATTTATCTCATAAACAGTATCTACGCCAAGACCTCTTGCCATTCCCTGATATACGGCTGACGAATCAACAAATCTATCACTAATTACAGCCTTCCCTGCTTCTAATGCAGGCTTAATTACCTCACTTACAAGCTGGGCTCTTGCTGAAGCATATAAAAGAGCCTCTGTCATATAGCCCATATTAGTATATTCTTTATTAAGAATTATCTCTCTAACGGCCTCACTTATTACTGTTCCACCTGGCTCTCTCGTAATAATAATCTCATAACCTTTATCATTAAGATACTTCTTTAACAATTCTATCTGTGTAGTCTTTCCAGAACCATCCGGTCCCTCCATCGAAATAAAAATTCCCGTCATAACATCCTCCTGAAAATAATTCCTCCCATAACAACACAAAGTATATCACAAAAAAAATACTTTTTCTCTTCAACTATTATTTTTATTTTTTTCTATTTTATCATTCTTTGTTTACATTATCTACATAAATATTTTCTAACTACGTAAACTGCTTTCAGCTCGGAATATTAGCACTTTATAATAAATTTATCGATGAATTATATAAAGAATTCGCAGCTATTTTAATGCTGTTTTTTATTGTTTTTTTTGGGCATATTTCCGATATATTTATTGAGGTATACATATTACTTCTATGTCGATTCGTGACAATATTATATATACAATGAAATAACTCACAGAAACCTTTGAACTCTTTAACGGAACTGATTGTGCTGGGAATCCAACAGACAAAAGAGGATTGCTTCCGACATTCTTGATCATCGCGAAGAAAACGCAATAGACAATGTAATGATTGTGGCTGGGTGTGCTACTGATTCTACGAAGGATCCATTGGGTGGAATTACTTCAAAACGCACTGAAGCATTTATTTCAAAATAAGCATATTGCATTGCAAAATCAAATAATATTTTTCTTCGGCAAAAAATAAATCCCAGACTTCTAAAAGTCTGAGATTTATTAAATCAAAGGGACACTCTTCGTGACAAAAGCAACGTCCCCATTATTTTTTTGTTAGCTGTATTCTAAGCACAGCTCTCTTAAGTGCTAATTCTGCCTTTCCAGAATCCTTGCCTTCTTTAAGCTTACGCTCAGCTCGAATCTTTGCTTCCTGTGCTCGATTATAGTCAATCTCTTCTGGCCACTCAACGCTTTCAGCCAAAATTGTAACACTATCCCCAAGTATTTCAGCAAAGCCTGAATGAAGGGCAGCAATCTTCTCGCCTTCTTGATTAACCAATCGAAGAATTCCTGGTGCAATTACAACTGTGGTTGGAATATGCATTGGATATATTCCAATAATTCCTTCGATTGTATTAAATTCCATAAAGGTAACCTCACCTTCGTAGAATACTCTTTCAGGTGAAATAACCTTAACTTTCATCGTTTTTTCTGCCATATTATCCTCCACAAAATGCGAAGATTATTTACACTTTGCTAAAACATCTTCTATACTTCCTGCATTAAGGAAATAACTTTCAGGAATATCATCATGCTTTCCTTCAAGAATCTCCTTGAAGCTTTGAATAGTATCTGAAAGTGGTACATATTTTCCTGGTAAGCCAGTAAACTGCTCTGCAACATGGAATGGCTGTGAAAGGAACTTCTGAACCTTTCTTGCTCTTGCTACAACAGTCTTATCTTCCTCTGAAAGCTCATCCATACCAAGGATTGCAATAATATCCTGAAGCTCTTTGTACTTCTGAAGAATCTCCTGAACACCTCTGGCAACCTTATAATGTTCATCACCAACGATACGTGGATCAAGGATTCTTGAAGTAGACTCAAGTGGATCTACCGCTGGATAAATTCCAAGCTCAACGATTGATCGTGATAATACTGTTGTCGCATCAAGATGTGCAAATGTTGTTGCAGGTGCCGGATCAGTAAGGTCATCCGCAGGTACATATACAGCCTGTACAGATGTGATTGATCCATTCTTAGTTGAAGTAATACGCTCCTGAAGAGCACCCATTTCAGTCTGAAGTGTTGGCTGGTAACCAACCGCTGAAGGAACACGTCCAAGTAACGCTGAAACCTCAGAACCTGCCTGAGTAAATCTAAATATGTTATCAATGAAAAGAAGTACGTCCTTTCCAACCTTATAACGAAAATACTCTGCCATAGTAAGTCCTGTAAGACCTACTCTCATTCTCGCTCCAGGTGGCTCGTTCATCTGACCGAAAACCATTGTTGTCTTATTAATAACGCCTGATTCGATCATTTCGTAGTAAAGATCATTTCCTTCTCTTGTTCTCTCGCCTACACCAGTGAATACAGAATATCCACCATGCTCTGTAGCAATATTAGTAATAAGCTCCTGAATAAGTACGGTTTTACCTACACCTGCACCACCAAAAAGACCGATTTTACCACCCTTTTGATAAGGACAAAGTAAATCTACAACCTTGATACCTGTTTCAAGTATCTCAGTTTCTGTTGCCTGCTCTGAGAAAGCAGGGGCTTTTCTGTGGATTGGAAGATAAGTTTCTACGTCTGGTGCTGGCTTATTATCTATTGGCTGACCAAGAACGTTAAACATACGGCCAAGAGTTTTCTCACCAACTGGAACTGTAATAGGTGCTCCTGTTGAAATAGCATCCATACCTCTTACAAGACCATCTGTTGGACCCATGGCTATACATCTTACTGTATCATCACCGAGGTGCTGTGCAACCTCCGCATATAATGTATCACCACTTTTTGTTGTTATCGTAATCGCATCATATATTTCAGGCAAGTTTCCTTCCTGAAATTTAGCATCAATTACGGCACCAACAATCTGAGTGATTTTTCCTACATTAGTTTGTGCCATTATTAAATCTCCTTATTATTTACACATACATATATTGTAAATGCGTTAATGTGTTAATCAATTTTCTAATTAACTTATTGCATCTGCTCCTGCAATTATCTCTGTAAGCTCCTGAGTAATCGCACTCTGTCTTGCTCTGTTATACTTAAGTGACAGACTTGAAATCATTTCATCAGCATTACTTGTTGCTGAATCCATAGCCTGCATTCTAGCACCATTTTCGCTGGCAACAGATTCAAGAAATGCACCAAAAATAATATTTGACATATACTTTGGAACAATCTTGTCAAGAACCTCTTCTGGAGTTGGTTCAAAGTTCATAAGAAGCTTCTTACCTTCATCCTCCTCATCGTCCTTAAAATCATCTGAACTAAGTGGAAGAAGCTTAACAAGCTTCGGCTCCTGAGTAACAGTGTTCTTGAAATTTGTATAAGCGATATAGATTTCACCAATCTCACCACTACTGTACTGTTCAAGTAGCTCCTTAGTTAGTGCTGTTGCATCTGAAAAAAGTGGTTCATTTATAATATCAGAATAGTCTTTATATATTGAATATCCCTTACGACTAAGACCTTCAATTCCCTTTCGGCCAATCGCATACACTAATGTGTCCTCACCAGAAAAATCAGAACTTGCTATTAGCTTAACAATATTGCTATTGTATCCACCTGCTAAACCTCTATTAGAAGTTATAGCAATAACAGCCTTTTTATTACTTTCATTTTCCTTGAGATATTCATGATCAATATTCTCTGATTTGGCAAGTATAGAACAGATGGTTTTATAAAGCATTTTGAAATACGGTTTGTTACTCTCCGCTTTTCCTCTGGCTTTTTGAAGCTTGACTGTGGCAACAAGCTTCATTGCCTTGGTAATCTGCTGAGTACTTTGCACGCTTTCTTTACGCCTTTTAATGTCTCTCATTGATGCCAAGACTATTCACCTTCCTATCTATAACAATATTGTTATTAATTAAAATGTTTTCTTGAAATCTGTAATAGCTTTAACGAGAGATTCCTCAATATCATCAGTAAGCTTCTTCTCTTTCTTGATATTCTCGAATATTTCAGGATTATTTGTTGAAATATACTCAAATAATCCACTCTCAAATTCAAGAATTCTATCTACCGGAATATCGATTAAATACTTTCTTGTAGCCGCATAAATAATTACTACCTGTTTTTCAACTGGCATTGGCTTATACTGTGGCTGCTTAAGCATTTCCTTAATTCTCTCACCCTGTGCAAGCTTCTCTTTTGTATCATCATCAAGCTCTGATCCAAACTGCGAGAATGCTGCAAGCTCTCTATACTGAGCAAGCTCAACTCTAATTGGTGAAGCAAGCTTCTTCATTGCACCAATCTGAGCCGCACCACCAACTCGTGATACTGAAAGACCTGCGTTAACGGCTGGTCTAAAGCCTGAATTAAACATTTCTGTTTCAAGGTAAATCTGTCCATCTGTAATTGAAATTACATTAGTAGGGATGTATGCAGATACATCACCTGCCTGAGTTTCGATAATAGGAAGTGCTGTAAGTGAACCTCCACCTAACTCATCTGATAATCTAGCTGCTCTTTCAAGAAGTCTTGAATGCAAATAGAATACATCACCTGGGAACGCCTCACGTCCTGGTGGTCTACGAAGGAGTAATGAGAGTGTACGATATGCTGTAGCATGCTTACTTAAATCATCATATACAACAAGTACATCCTTACCTGCTTCCATCCATTCCTCACCAATTGCACATCCTGCATATGGTGCAATATACTGAAGTGGTGCTAACTCACTTGCAGTTGAAGCAACGATAGTTGTATACTCCATTGCTCCATACTCAGTAAGAGTCTTAACAATATTAGCAACTGTTGATGCCTTCTGGCCTATTGCAACATATATACAATTTACGCCCTGACCCTTCTGATTAATAATTGTATCAATAGCGATAGCAGTCTTACCTGTTTGTCTATCACCAATAATAAGCTCTCTTTGACCTCTTCCGATTGGCACCATAGCATCAATGGCCTTAATACCTGTCTGAAGTGGAGTATCTACAGACTTTCTAGAGATAACACCTGATGCTACTCTTTCAATCTGTCTTGTTTTTGTTGTTGCAATTGGTCCCTTTCCATCTATTGGCTGTCCAAGTGCATTTACAACACGCCCGAGCATTGCGTCACCTACTGGTACCTCAACTACTCGACATTTTTTCTTAACTTTATCTCCTTCTTTTATGTTATTTGAATCACCAAGAAGAACGGCTCCAACATTGTCCTCCTCAAGGTTAAGTACCATTCCGTATACATCCCCTGGGAATTCAAGAAGTTCGCCCTGCATTGCATTAAGAAGACCATGAATACGTGCTATACCATCGGCTACCTGAATTACGGTACCAACATCCGATGTTTCTAATTTTTGCTGATAATTCTTGATTTGTTCCTTGATAACAGAACTAATCTCTTCTGGTTTTAAATTCATGGACCACGAACACCTTCTTTCACTATCTATTTTGTAATACTTGGGGCATAATCCCAAATATTCTTTTATGCATTGGCAAGTGTTTTAGATAAAGTTTCAAGCTTTGTTTTTATACTGCTATCAACAACTCTATCTCCGATTCTAATAACAAGTCCGCCAATAAGTGACTCGTCAACCTTGTAGGTTACTTCCATTCTACTGTATGAAGTAGTTTCAATTAACCTATTTTCGATTTTGCTCTTTTGAGCCTCTGTTAACACTGTTGCGCTAGTTACCTTAGCCACACCAATGTTTTTATGCTCTTTAACCAGCTTAATGAAGTAACGGAACACACCAACAATTTTAGATATATGTCCCTTATCCATAATCATTACAATAAGTCCAAGAATTTCATTAGATATTTTTCCTTCGAAAATATTCTTAATGATTTTTTCCTTCTCTAACTTATCTACCTGTGGATGATTAAGAAGCTCTATAAGATCCTTATTCTTCTTCAAAATCGAAGTAAGCTCAAGCACCTCAACATACCAATCGTCGATTTTTCCTTCTTCAATAGCAAGCTCGAATAAAGCGTTTCCATAGGTTGTTTCTACTTGTTTAGCCATGTATTATCACCCATTTCCTTCAAGGTAGCATCAATAAGTGCATCCTGCTTTGCTGCGTCTAATGACTCGTCAACAAACTTACCAGCCATAACAGTTGCAACACTAATAATCTCCTGCTTAACCTCGTCCTTAACTCTGCTCTTTTCTAACTCTGCCTCCTGATTAGCATGTGAAATGATTCTTGCAGCCTCGTTCTTTGCCTCTGCAACGATAGTTTCCTCGTTTTTAAGAGCCTTCTTTCTAGCAGCTGTCAAGATGTCATCCACCTCACTATCGGCTTTTTCCATCTTTTCTTCATACAAAGCCTTAAGCTTTGCTGCTTCTTCCTTATCACTAGCTGCACTAGCAATATCATTTTTAATCTTAGCCTGTCTTTCCTCAAGCATCTTCTTAACTGGTTCAATAAGAATATATGATAAGAAAACGAATACAAGGAAAACAGCTATGCCCTGGATCACGATGTCGAATAACAACTGGGCATCAAGTCCAAATATACGACCTTCGTTAGCTAGGACAACAGCATTTGCATTATAAAATGTACTAATTCCAGTACTCATAACCGTCAATCCAAACCTCCCTTCGGTGCGACAATGTAATTACGCTTTTACAATGCCTGCAAATATTTATTTTCCGAAAGGCTTAACGAACATAAGTAACAATGAAACAACCAATCCGTAAAGACCTGTTGTCTCGGCAACAGCCTGTCCAAGAAGCATTGTTGACATGATATCACCCTTTGCTCCTGGGTTTCTACCTACGGCAGAAGCACCGTAACCAGCTGCAATACCCTGGCCAATACCAGAACCGATACCTGATGTAACCGCAATACCTGCACCAATTGCAGAACATGCACTAATTAATCCTTCAATATTAATATTCATTTTTTAATACCTCCGTAAATATATAATTTTTAAGATTCAACTTTCCTCTTATCGGCAACAAATACCATAGTCAACATACAAAATACGTATGCCTGAATTGCTCCTGAGAACAAATCAAAGTACACATGAAGTGCTGACGGTATACCGATTTTCATAAATACTGGTAACATACCGTAATAAAGTGCCATCATTACTGTACCAGCCAAAACATTACCAAACAAACGAAGTGACAATGAAACCGGTGTGGCAAATTCACTGATAACATTGATTGGGAAGAAGAAAAAGATCGGCTCGAATAAGCCCTTTAAAGCTCCCCACTTCTGATATCTGATTGCCGCATACTGAATCATGACAAATGTCACAAGCGCTATACAAAGTGTTGTACCATAGTCAGCTGTTGGTGGTCTTAAACCAAAAAGACCGGAAATGTTAGAGAACAATACAAATACAAATAATGCACCTACA
Organism: Lachnospiraceae bacterium; assembly: GCA_029338675.1. Lineage (GTDB taxonomy): Bacteria > Bacillota > Clostridia > Lachnospirales > Lachnospiraceae > Coprococcus_C. Next base: position 6,713 of record JAQYAV010000163.1, on the reverse strand, counting down.
TAGTTCACATATTTCTTTCCAGCCTTGCCCATTGAACCATCAACAAAATTAAGTAACGTTGTGATGGCAATCTCAACACCTGTAGCAAATTTACTTGGAGCATCCTTTGTTTTCATAACGCTTCTTCTTGCCATAATGCCAAGAATTACTATTGCTAAAAGAACAATAAGCGTACACACATGAGTGGTGGTTATATACACCGTTGTGCCAAAGAAGTTGATAGGATATAGCTCGTGGACATAGAAATCAGCCTCACGCATAACCAAATCATTTCCAATGGCATTGCCGTTAATCATATGCTCACCCTCCTTCTTTAATTTTTATTATATGAAGAACTTTTTACGTTCTATCAATCATATTAATTGGTATCCTCTTTACTACCCTTGTCAGTAATCCTTCTAACTAGTGGATTAACCAAGGCAGATACCTTTATTGATATAAGACTTATTGCAATCCCCACAAATGTAACCCAGTGAATGCTAAATCCTATAATCATCAACGCTGCACTTGAAACAAGCCTTATAAAGCTTCTTGACGTTACATAGCTTCTTGCATTTTTAGGTGGCATACTAAGTGCTTTATCGAGGCAATCATACATATGATACACCTCAAAAAAAGCTCCCAAAATTCCTATGCCTATACCTATTGCAAACAAATAATATGGTCTCATAAGAAATATTCCGATTATTAGAAAGAATACTTCAACAATAATTATTCCAAGATATAGTTCCTTTAACACCCTGCGACTTTCCATAAAAACCTATATATACTCCTAATCCTCATTCATTTCAGACTCACCATCCGGCCAGTCGTTTTCGTCAGGCGTTGGATTACTTCCTATCAAATACTCTTCCTTGTTGTCCTTCATACTACCTATAAACTTCTTAAGCAATATACCAACAGATCTAAAGCCTGCTAAGACTCCAAGAACTATAAACCAAACCATAAGATGTGTTCCAAATGCCTTATCAATGGCATATCCTATCCCCAAGCATAGGAATATAGTTGTTAGCATTGTTATTCCTATCTGGGTTATCAAAAACAACATCTTAGCTATATTATTGTTCCCCATAATATCACCTGGTTAAACATGTAATTTATTAATTAGAATGCACAAAAAATCTTAGGTGCATACAAAATTTATTATAACTTATCACAAGTTTTTTTTCAATAATTGGCAAAACAATTAGTAAAAAAATTAAAGAAGCGCCTAAGAATTTTATTATTCTTAAGCGCCATTGCCTATCTTTAAAAAAACAATAAATATTATACTACCTAATTACAGTTCCATCAATAGCATTTATGCAAATCAAACATTTTTTTATTGGAAATGCTTGATCAGGAAGGTCAAACATGTAGTACCAGGCTGGTACTATATCATAGCTTCCATCCTTTTCAACCTGCGCTAATGCAAGCTTTATTTCACTAACCTCTATATCCTGGTTATATCCCGTATCAAGCTCTTTACTCTTCATTTTTTCTTGAGCTATTTTGTTGATTTCTTCAAAGGACATAATCTCTACATCCGAATTAACTATTTCGTCAACTTCCATCTGGTTTATATTCACTACCGAATCAACCCCACTAGGAGTTACAGCAACCACTAAATATTCTTCATTTGTTATAAAATCTACTTCCTCATCATCCGTTCCAGTCACAAATCCATAAACTGAGTCACCATCTTCTCCTATTAAACTATGTTCATACTCATCTAACTTAGTTGTTCTTTCCTTTACATACGCTCCAGTCCCCTGACTAGGATGAAGTAAGGTTATATATGTAGCATTATCAAAAAAGTTATCAGCAATCTTTTTTGATATCTTCCTCTGTGTAGACTTTGGTGGATGCCTTAGCCTGAGCAAATTTTACATTTCCTTTTCTAGCAATGTCTGCATTAACAGTTATAGTATTATTTCCCTCTATTACATAAGAAACATCTGCGCTACGGCCTACCTCTTCACCATCCGTTACCTCTGCACTATCTTCGGCAGTAGTTTTAGAAACATCACTCACTGTAGATGTTTCAATCTTGTTATCCCTCAAATACTTCTGGTAATCCATATCCTGTTTCTTGCTTCCACATCCAGATATAAGCACTGCACCTAACAATAAATATAATATACTTTTCTTTTTCATATAAACCTCCAAGTCCAACAATCAAGTCCAAGGGCAATTAATTTACTCTTTTAGAATTAATTATATTATACCTATTAGAAATATTACACCCAATAAACTCAAGTATATATCACGACAAATTATAATTATGAGAAAACATTTTCATGCACTCCAAATTCAAAAAGCCCTTGTTACTGCATATACAATAACAAGGACTTCTATGTTTTCTTAAAAAACTACTAAATCAAATTTCTTTTACTCATTTATGAGGACCTTACTTATTCCCTCTACACTATTTAAAGCATTTAGAAGCTTATGAACTTTTTCTTCACAATCAAAACTTCCGCCTAAATCTTGGAATACAAAAATCTTATCTTCTTTTTTCGAAATATCAATATAGCCAATGTAGTCTTCGCTTTCTTCATCATCAGAATCGCCCAACGAATATACTGCTTTTTTTACATTCTCACAATGCAATTCACTTATTTCATCATCAAAATATATGCCGTAGGTAAAATTCTCTCCATCAAAGCCTACCACATGAGCCTCATACTCTAGTTCTAATTGATTAATTCCTATCATATCATCAAATTCGTATTCCATAATGTCCCTCCTACATTATACAATTACATCTATACCTAGACCTACCTAATTTGTCAGCTTTCTATAAGTTAACATACGTTTTTATGTCTTGTCAATTATAAATCTCGTCTTTAAATATTATGTAAAATCCCATATTTTTTCAACTTTTCGCAATTATAGTTTTTTCTTCTCTCTAACTCACCCAAAACTTGACTATATACAGTGCGATCTTCAAAAATTTTATCTCGATTAGCAACTATATTTTTTCTGAATTCAGCTATAATTTCACACACTTCCTCATAGTCTTCCATTTTATATCCTGTATTAGGACTAATAACTGCATAATATTCTTTTCTACAATTACGCTCGTACAACTCATTTAAATCATCGTGATTCTCAGTTTTTATATAAAGTATTCCCTCATCTATTACATTACAATAATCAATATCTTGATCACAATATTTACCCAAATATAATATAGATGAATTATATTTTTCCAAAAACTTCAATGCCTTTTCCAATGAGTTTATCTCATCAAATTTACCAAATGCATACTTTTTTATTATATCAATAGATTTTCTCGCTGATCGAACTATTGAATCTTTATCATTTTTATCATAAATAAACGAATATAATTCTTCATCATACTCACCAATTTTCTCAGGATTGTCCGCTCGATAAATATCTCGCATTCCCAATAACCACCTTTTATTATCTTCAATATCTTTATCAAAATCGATATTCTTTTTATACACTGTTCCTATGCCACAATAAATATGAAATTCTCCACATTCCTTTAAATAAAATTCTGTATCTTCGTATGGAGAGATAGAACAATACCGTTCCTTCTCAATGGCAATTACAGCAAATATTTCTGGCGTAAGCATCTTTGCAAAATATGGATGCTTACTTTTTACCTTTACATATCCCATAGGTTTTAACTCTTCTGCGTATACATTTTTTATTAATGTCATTGCTTGCGCCATGTTACTGTCCCCCATCGTTTATTTTTTTCTACACACTGTTTCACATCTTAATAATCTAAGAACGATATTTTATTTTTATTGAATTTGACATTTATGAATTATATCAGAAATTAAAAAATGCCGAAACTGAATTCGGCATTTTTTAAAATTAACTATTATTATTTAAAGAAATTTATGAAAAAAACTATACTCTTATTATATATAGGATTTATGAATAAAGTATGTCCATACTTTCAACAATTCGATAACTTTCTATAAAAAAGCTATGAAATATTGCATTTCAGTCAATTTTTGACCATATTACAATATCCAAAGTGCAAATTTAAATTCCACCACTTACGCTATGGGAGTGCGGACTGATTTTAGACTATAAAGAAAGAAACCGCTATTATCGCGTAAATCAACAAAAGCTGAACTCCCTCAAACCAGTTTGATCTACCATCCTCTATTACACGGTTTGTTATAATAGCTGAACTTACAAGTATTACTAATTCAAATGGTGTAAAGATTAAGTTCATTGGTGTGAACAAGCAGCTTACGAATACTAATATTGGCATTACAAATAAAATAACCTGAAGTGTACTACCTACACTAACCTCAATAACTGCTGTCATCTTGTTCTTCATTGCCATTAAGATTGCTGTACTGTGCTCAGCAGCATTTCCAATAATAGGAATCATAATAAGACCAACGAACTGTTCGCTTAAGCCAAGGCTCTCACTCATACCCTCAACTGAACCAGTGAAGATTTCTGACATAACGCCTAACACTGCAGTTACTACAACAAGAACAACCCAAATAGTACGTTCATAACCTCACCTTTTATTTCTTATGTATTAATATATTCTAGAACAAGACCATTTATCATCTTATTCATATCATAATTAGTATAGTATAAAATTCTTGTTAATTAATTAAGAAAAATCGTACAGAACCATTCATATTTATATACAATTATATAGTAGTATTTATTTTTTTATTGTGCTAAACTAAAAATCGATTTGATTATATGTGGAAGGATGATTATTTTGAATACAATTATAAGCAACGGTAATGATAAAAATTGCATAGAGATGGCTTCTAAAGTCCTTAACAAGGACGGCTTAGTAGCATTTCCAACCGAGACAGTTTACGGTCTTGGAGCAAATGCACTTAACGCAGAAGCTGCTGCCAAGATATATGCAGCTAAAGGAAGACCTAGCGACAACCCTCTTATTGTACATATCGCAAGTATTCAGGATGTTTATAAAATTGCATCTGATGTCCCTGAAAATGCCACTGCTCTTATGGAAGCTTTCTGGCCAGGTCCACTTACAATCATTCTCCCTAAAAAGGATATAGTCCCAGATGGTACAACTGGCGGACTTAACACTGTTGCAATTCGTATGCCTTCACATCCAGTTGCACTTTCTCTTATCAAGGAAAGCGGTGTGCTTATAGCAGCACCAAGCGCCAACACATCAGGACGTCCATCACCAACTAATGCGTCTCATGTTATCGAGGACATGGATGGCAAAATTGATATGATTATCGACGGCGGGGATGTTGGTATCGGAATTGAATCTACAATAATTGATCTTACAGGAGATATTCCTACAATACTTCGTCCAGGCTTTATCACTAAAGCTATGTTAGAAAATATTATTGGACCTGTCCAAATAGACAAGGCTCTTATTGAACCAGATCCTAATCTAAGACCTAAGGCTCCTGGAATGAAATATACTCATTATGCACCAAAGGGCGAACTTACAATTATTGAAAGCTTATCCTACGATAATCAAGCTATCATAAGCAAAATCAACGAGCTTGTTAATACCAAAAAATTAGCGGGCTTCAAAACTGCCGTTATTGCAACTGAAGAAAATGCAACAAAATACCAATGTGATACCATTTTAATTATAGGAAAAGCAAATGGTGATAGCACAATCGCAGCCAGATTATATGCGCTCTTACGAGAATGCGACAAGCTAGACATTGACTATATTTACAGTGAAGCCTATTCTGCAGGAGAACTAGGTGGAGCAATTATGAATCGATTACTTAAGGCTGCTGGGCATAGAGTAATAAATGTATAATTAATCAGATAATTTGTTTTAATTTCACAGATGAACTAAGGCATATTGCTATAATATTATTTAATAGTAATATGCTTTTCTTTTTTCTTTACACATATTGCTTTAATGTATTTTTCAATACTTTTATTATATATATCACGCAAAAAGTATGTTATAATTTTAATATGTTTTACGGAATAAGAGATTATTATTTCTCTTATATTTATTCTTACATTTTAATTATTTTGGGAGGTTTTTTTATGATAGCTATAGCATGTGACCACGGCGGATTTGCACTTAAGCAAGAGGTTATGAAACACCTTACTGAAAGAGGACTTGAATTCAAAGATTTTGGTACTGATTCTGATAAATCCTGCGACTACCCAGTTTACGCAAAGTACGTAACAGATGCTATTACTTCTGGTGAATGCCAGCGAGGAATCTTAATCTGTGGAACTGGAATCGGAATGTCAATGGCAGCAAACAAGGTTGCTGGAATTAGAGCTGCCTTATGTTGCGATTGCTTCTCTGCAAAGGCAACAAGAGAGCACAACAATGCTAACATCATTTGTATTGGAGCTAGAACAACTGGTCCTGATTTGGCACTTATGATAATTGATACTTTCTTAGATACGGAATTTTCTAACGAGGAAAGACATATTAGAAGAATTAGTTATTATTCTTAGACGGTTATCACATAACAAAAGAGGTTTATAAAAACTGTAACTGTGAACAGTTTTAATAAACCTCTTTTGATTTTTACAATCCCATCTGCATATTTTTTTCTATCCTCCATAGTGCATTTTTTAGGATGACAAGCGGGAATCCTCGGTTCTTCAAGTGCCGAGATGAAAGCGTTAAGTCCAATCGTATGCGAAAATGATATTGGTGAATAAATGTATTAAATTGCCCATTCGCATATATGAACGGACAATTTTTCCGGCAAGAAAACGAACATATATTCGTTTTCTTGTTG
>JAQYAV010000162.1 GCA_029338675.1 Lachnospiraceae bacterium | reverse complement strand
GACAAGGAGCAGCTCATATGGCTGCTTTTTTAGTTGCTGCTGTTAAAAGTTCGGCTTCACAAGAAAAGTCTGCAGGAAGAGAAAGCTTAAAAAAATTACTGTCAAGTGGTAAAGAACTTAGATGTTTTACGTTGTCAGAGGATATGATCAAAGACTTTGCAAAAGAAGCAAAACGTTATGGAATAGTTTATTCGATGATTAAGCGTAATGATACTGATAAAGAAAATGGTACATTTGATGTAATGGTCAAATCAGAGGATGCGGTCAGATTAAATCGCATTCTTGAGAGATTAAATGTAGCTACTGTTGCTGTGGATGTAACAAGTGAGAATGGAAGTAATAATGTAAACAACAGAGCTTCAAATGACAGTTATACGAATGAGTTGTCGGAAGCAAGGGCATTCGTTACAAGGTGTATGGCTCCAGAGAAAAACCCGATGTTAGCGGCGGAGCAAGACAATCTGTCCGCCGCATTCTCGAAGAAAGCTGAGCTTCCAGTTGAACAAAGGAACTCTGTTGTAGAAGAGATGGAAATAATTAATAAGTCGATACAAGGTAATCAAGATTCTAAAAATAATGAGTTTACAAAGCTTGTTCAGCAAATCTTTGAAAATAAATATGAGGATTTACAACAAGGAACTAATAACTTTGTTGTAAATCCATATCAGAGAAAAGCAAAGGATAAAGGACACGATTTTATTGAGGATATAGCAAATGAGTAGGGGGGAAGCTAATGCAAGAAGTTGATACAAAGAGGCTATTTGAATTATCTAACAATATGGCAAATTTCATTGTAAAGTCACCTGAGGCCTTATCAAGATATTTAATAACTGCAGCAAATTGCAGACATTATACAGTGAGTAATCAGTTGCTTATTCTTTCTGGTATGAATTCTATAGCTGGAAATAAGTCTAACCCAACACTTGTACTAACTGAAGAAGCTTGGATACAGTATGGTATTAATGTTTTACCAGGAGCAAAGCCTATATGGATTATGGAATATGCTCCCAATTCTAAGTATGAATATATACCTAGACCTGTGTTTGATCTAAGTCAAACCTCAGGTTCCTATCAAAAACCAGTTTATGAGATTGGTTCTTTATGTGAAAAAATGTATATGATAAAACCATGTAAGGTTGAATTCAATGATGAATTAAGAGTACCTGGGACAAAGTGCTACTATAGATCGGGTGAAGAGTGTATACAAGTAAGAAGTGGATTTAAAACGATGGAAGAACTTTTTTGTAATCTTTCTACAGAGTATGCACATTATTTCTTCCATAAAGAGACGAATAATAAATATGGTAAAAATACTGCATATAACAGAGCTGTTAATAAATCACAGGCTGATATGACTGGTATGATTAATGCATTATATTTTGGAGTGATAAAGAATATCGATATAAAAGAGGTTCCTGAATTTCTTTCTAGTAATAATAACTGTTCAAAAATAAAAGAAAAGCTAAATGATATATTAAAACCAGCATATTATATGATGGATAATATAGACAAACTCATAGTCAAAGAAAATCAAAGAATGGGGGCAGGTTATGCTCGCTGAGAGAAAAAAATTATATGCTAAAATATTTGCAATAATGTATATATTTTATATCGTTATTGTCGCTCGATTTTCAGGGTGTAAAAATATAATGGATGTACTTGTTCAATATAAATATATTTCAGTACATCCTTTTTCTTTTGATTTCTCATTGAGAATGCTTAGAGTGTGCATTATAGCAACAATGGTATATGTGATGGTAGCATATGCGGTTATTTCAAATATGAAAAATTATCGATACAACGAGGAGTATGGTTCTGCAAAGTTTGGAAACAAAAAGAAACTGGATAAGTTCTATAGCTGCAAGCAAGACGATGGTATGACTTCGGCTGATAAGCGTAACCTAAGATTTACTGAAAATGTAAGAATAGGTTTAGATGTTTACAGACATAACAAAAACCTAAATACATTGATTATTGGGGGGTCAGGAACTTGGAAGACCAGAGGTTTTGTATTTCCTAATTTACTATTAGGTAACTGTTCATATGTTGTAACGGATCCTAAGGGAGAAATATTAGCAAAGGTTGGAAAATATTTGAAGATGATAGGATATGAAATTCGTGTTTTGGATTTGAAAAATCACTTCAAAAGTAACTGTTACAATCCTTTTAGATATTTCAGAGGAGATGATGATATTCTAAAATTTGTTAATCAAGCCTGGGAATCGATGTCTGACAAAAGAGCTGCAAAAGGTGAAGATATTTGGGATAATCAAGCAAAAAACATGTTTATATCATTACTTATGTATTTGTATCATTATGCACCAACTGTAGAACAAAATTTTGATACATTAATGCAAATGATTCAGCAAATTAAAGCTGGTGAGGGAAATAAGCAAGAGTTTACTGCAATCGATATTCTCTTTGAAAATATTGATCATACTTCGGCAGCTTATGGATATTATAAAGGTTGGTCTGCAGCTCAAGGTAGGACCCTAGCTTCTATTTTATCTACTTTGACAGCTAAGCTTACTGTATTTAATTTGGATTCATTAAAAGCACTTACTCGATGTGATGAACTCGATTTTAAGTCTATGGCTGATAAGAAAGTAGCATTATTCTGTGTCATAC
>JAQYAV010000161.1 GCA_029338675.1 Lachnospiraceae bacterium | reverse complement strand
AGGTCTTTGTTCTAAACTATTATCCCTAACATATATCCAGTCAGTAGGATTTTGAGCTGTAAATGCAATACGGCCCTCTTCGTTCATATACATCACTAGGAAGCTATGTCCATAAATAGAGCAGTATGTATCTAGTTGGTTGAATATTTGTTTAAAATCGTTATACTCTAATACTTTTCTTACGTCTTTTAGGTACTCTGGGTTTTCTGATTCTAGTGTTAAAGGTGAACTTGAAAAGAACCCAGTTCTTACCTGAACAATATATTTAGGTATGTTACACATAACTTGATTGTTTGGTTTACTTTCATCATCAAAAGTTCTTTCAAGTATTTTATGTTTTCCATAAAAATAGTCTTCATTAGCGGTATATTTAGTTGAAAATGTTTCACTCTCTTGCAATAATCTAACCACATCTTCTTTGGATAAAGCTTCTTTACCTGTTATGTATACAGGCACAAGCTTATTTCTACAAAATTTCATTTATTTTACCTCCTGTTCTATCTCGATCCCATATCTAGTAGCACAGAGATGTTCAACTACACAGCCTCTGGATTCGTCCCAATTTTTCATAAAATAAGCTAAATCTGCTTGCGCTAATATTTCAATACTTTTGCCTAAATATACTAAAGGGTGCGTATTTTCATCTAGGTCAAATATAGTATCTAATATTTCAATATTCCCATTATATCTGCGATTTAATTTTAGTATTACTTCTTCCCTTTCTCTTCTTATCTGTTCTTCTGTCTTTCCATTCATAGGTTGCGATATAAATATTTTCATTTTTACCTCCTTATATTCCTAGTTTTAGGTTGATTGAGCTTAGCTTCTTGCTTCTATAAACGTCACTATAACTATATTTAAGAGCATCTAGGGTATGAGAAAAGGCGTGGTCTGTCTTATCATCACAATAATAACCATTCTTGTCCTTTAAGAAAACAAAGTTGTCTAGTTCCTCAGCTACATGTTCACAGCTAGGATGCACTATTATTTCATGATTCTGTAAAAATGTCATATAAAGCTTGTTGCTATCAGCTCCTTTTTTACATGGATAAGCATTAACATCATCTTGTCTAAAGTATTCAATAGCTCTAGGATCAGCATTATCAACATATACAGTAACTTTATCTCCACCGGTACATTTCTTTATCCCATTACATACTTCTTCAAAGGTAGCAGCTCTTTGGTAATATTCAGCTATTACATAGATTTTCTTATTAAGTTTATCCCATAAGGATACGACACAAGTAGACGGATCGCGGAAGCCTATATCTACTCCTACTTTGATAGGGAAATTAGTCTCTTTGATCATTTTCTCAATATCAAAATCCTCTACTTTATGGTTAGGATATACTAAGCCTTCAGTGTCAACTCCCCACATTCCGTCACAGAATACCCTAGCTTTTACAGGATTAGTGCGATATAAGTCCTCTAGAGATGCCACATAGGATTCTGGTAGGAAACGATTATCTCTAAAAGTAGATTGATGATATAGAAATGAAGCTGGTTGACTATCCCCTTCACAGAAATCATAAAGCCATGAGCTACTAGAGATAGGGTTGAACGATAAGAATATTTGTTGATTCTTCTTACTACCCCTCATACGTAGTGATAGCTGCTCTACTATGTCTCTATTACACTCAAAAACTTCCTCTACCCATACATCTGATATATTTTGAAGTGATAATAGCTTTGTTTCATCATCTAGTCCGAAGAATATAAACATACTGCCATTAGGAAGAACAATAGTCCTGTCTGTTTTGTTTATTTGACACATATCTTCTAACTTAAAGAAGCGAAGCTGCTCTATTATAAGTTGCCACACAGTCTCACGCACTGTAGAAGCCCAACGACGACACACCAATATTCTTCGGTGGTCGTCAGAAATAGCCTTTATTATTAGCTTCTGACTTATAAAGTGTGATTTCCCACTACCAGCAGATCCTTTATATACTTCATATCTATGGCTATAGTCAAATAGTAACGGATAGAAGGCGTCATTAAATATACGTTTACTTAATTGAAGCTTTAGTGGTTCTGCCATAATATCCCTCCTTAAGTATTTCTATATATTAATTGTTAAGGCAATAAAAAAAAGAAGCTGAGGGCACCAATCTCAGCTTCTAGGGCTAATTAATATATATTTAGTTATGGGTTTGTTACTTATATTATAGTCCGCTTTTAGCGCAATAATGCATTTATCACTAATAATACACTTCCACATACTATTAAGCTTAATATATGGCTATCTATTAAAGCAAAGATTCCCATAACGGCTGCCAGTGATAATATTATTCTACCAGCTATTCCTGTATCTACTCCTTGTAGCTCTATTCTACTCATCTCGCTTTCATTTTGCTCAGCTTCTTTAGTTTCTTCATTTAATTTACCTCTCAATGATAATCCAGGTATTCC
>JAQYAV010000160.1 GCA_029338675.1 Lachnospiraceae bacterium | reverse complement strand
TTCAAAAGTTATTCCATTCCTTTTATTATTATCATTACTATTAAATCTATATTCTGTTTCCAGCATAGTTTCATCTACTGTCGCATAATCAGAACTAGAATTATATACTGTATTTATATCCCTAGGGATGTTATAATCCTTTTTATAAGAAGAAGATTTTTCCTTATTAGACTTTTTCTTATTTCTGTCGAGCAAGACATATTGTTTGTCTTGCTCGCTTTCTTTTGTTCTTTCTACCCTAGATGATTTGATTGTTCTATCATAACCCTTTATTTGGCGTTCCTCTTCCATAAATCCACCTCTTAAGTAATGCTATGACCATCTGTGTTTATGAAGCTGTAAATTATATTATCTTTTGGAATACGTCCATCAAATCTAAATATATTTCTACCGATTTTATTTATTCCCATTCCTGGTTCACATTCTTTTACCAAAAATGTTCTATCAAGATCTGATAAATTATACATGGCTGCTAATACATTTGCATCTTCTTCAGATTGTCCCATCATTATAAGATTCTCACTATTCTTTATCATTGTTTGTGCTTGTGGCACATCCAAAAGCTTAGTAATATTCTGTATAATGCCTGTACAAAATCCACCATACTTTCGTGAACGTTGGAAAAATGTTTCCAACTGCGAACAAGAAGCTGGATGCTTTAAATAAACATCTAATTCATCAAAGAAAACATATGTAGCTCTCTGATTATATCTGTTCATAGCCAATATATTCTTGATATAATCCATACAAATAAGCATTCCTGAATTTTTAAGCTGTTTATCAAGCGTAGATAAGTCAAAGCAAAGTATTCTATTATTTAATCTCACACTCGTTTCCTTGGCAAAAACGTTAAAGCTACCTATGATATGTCTTTCTAATGCAAGAGAAAGATTTTTAGCAGCCTGTTCTTCCTGGCTATTTAATACGTTATAAAAATCCATCATTGTTTGAACTTTAGTAGCCATATTTGCACATACTTCTAATACACATCGATCTACAATGGATTTTTTCTCTTCATCAAAATAGTTATCATTATTAATAATTCTTTCAATTAAAGTTATGATAAAATCACTTTTCTCTTTAATTGGGTCTGAACCAAATCCATATCCATCAAACATATCAAATGCATTTAAACTATCTTGACCTAGATGTATAGTTGTTCCGCCCATAACATTTACTAAAGGGAAATACTCTCCATCAGGATCAACAAATACGATATTTCCATCCGTAAGTAATGCATAAAAGAGTGCTTTCTCCTTTGCATTCTGACTCTTTCCTGAACCAGAAGTTCCAAGAATTATCTCATTACCATTTCTCAGAAGTCTTTTATCAATATAACATTGTTCTCCAGTAGATATTTGTTTTCCATATGGAATACCGCTATCATGATTTACACGTAATGATTCAAACGGAATCATCATTGCAAGTGTCTCTGTATTTTTATCTGTCATATTTTGGATAGTCCTCCAGCCTAAAGGTAATACATCTATTAATCCTTCATACTGCTGGAAATACATTGTTCCCACATTAAATGTAAACTCACTTGCTGTCTCATTTATTGTTTCAGTATATTCTTCAAGCTTCATCATATCATCAGCTAATACAACCATTAATCCTTGAGTTAAAAATATCTTTTGATTTCTCTCTGTAACATCCTCAACATATTCATCCAGAATTTTTCTGTTCTTTGACATTCTTCTTGGAACACGAGCTGCTCTATTCTCCCTGGCATTTTTAGTATTACTCCAATTTATTACAGATGCTTCTACATCTGAGTCCTTATCATCAAGAAGTTTCTCTATTTCAGCTGATGTTAGCGGAAGAATATCTAAGCTAAGTATTAAATTATCTTCGATTTTTGTAAGCTCATTTAGAAAATCATCCTTAATATTCTTAGACCAATTTCTCAAAAAGAAGACCCTTCCAACACGCTTTCCAATTTCAAAATAATCATTATGGTATTTTATGCATTCAGCACACATTATTGATCTAAAATCTCTTTCACTATCACACATTGCCGATAAGGGAACATACTGAGTCTCTTTTCCAGAATTGAAAAAATTAAAAATCATCTTCAATCTTTCATCAGCAGTAAGTGGTCGAATTGAGCTACCGAGCTTTTTAAAACGCTTATCTAAATCTCCAGCAATTCTACCAAATGTAGCACTTGCTTTAGCTATATCCTTTTTTACAGTTGTTACAGTTACATATTTTCTTTTATCTAATACTGCGTTATTCAAGTCACTAGTAGTAAGTTCATTATATGCAGTTCTTAAATAATCATATTTATCATTGAATAATCTTATTGTTCTTCGCTTTTTGACATCTCTTAAATCTCTCTTATTCTTAACGATTGAGATTTTATAGTTACATCTTGTACCAGCTAATGAATTTAGAACATCGCAGTAGCTATAATAAATATCCTTCTGATCTTCTTCATCTAAATTAAAGTAATCAACATCCTTAAGCTCATATGTCATCGAAAAAGTATCCTTATCAATCTTCATTATTCCATTTTCTTTAAAGATATTTAATGCTGGAATAATATCTTGTGCTCTCTTAGGAATCTTAACCTTAGTTAGACCTTGTTTTTCTATGGTTTTTAGCGACATCTTCTATCACTCCTTTATATGTCTTTTTTTCAAACTTAAATGGCTTGCCATTTATAAATTGACTTTTTATCATTATGAATAGAAATTTTTCAGGTGGATACCCAAATGGTCTACTCGCAATTAAAAAAGTAGCAAGTGCAATTAATGGGGCTGTTATATACGAAAGAATTAATATAGGTAATTTGACTCTATAAAATATAAACCCAACAATAGCTCCACATATAACAAGTATGATTATCTCTCTACTTCCCAACCCCATAAATATTTCTGATTTTATATTTTTTAATTCTTTATTTGCTTTTACTTCAAGCATGCAATCCCCCCTTTATATTCCAAAAATCTTTTTAAATTCTGTTTCTGATGATTTAATAACTGCAAATAAGACAGAAAAATGAAGTGCAGTTTCAAGTACGTATTTTGCCAGTACTGCCAGTGGTGATTCCCCATCTTCTTCAACAAATTTAATATTAGGTGTATTTCCTGAAAGTCCTGGAACTATAGGATTACCATCTTCATCTTTTGCAACTATAGGATTACCATCTTCATCTTTTGCAACTACTATATTTCCATCCTTATCCCTAGGAAAAACATAATTTCCTTGTTCATCAGTGTAATATGTAGGTTCTCCCTTTGAATTTTGGGGTAAAACAGGATTTCCTTGTTCATCAAAAGTGTATTTAACTTTAGGTGTATTTCCTGAACCATTTCCATCGACATTAAACAGTATCGAAAATACGATAACAGCCAAAACGATAACAATACCTTCTGCAGCAGTTACAATAAATGTCTTAATGTAGTTTAGTGCAACACTTTGAGTTGTTCTTGATGCTATCCAAGGTATTGTAAGAGGCGATATAGCTATATACATATATAGCTTAAGCATTCTTCCATACGCCATTATCAGTATTCCTATGCAACTAACTCCAATGACTGCGAATAATACAAATACAATAACAAATGCTAATACCGTTTGTAATGTGTCTAGTCCTTTTGTAGCATTTACAACATAACCTGGAACCTTCAAAAAACTGGCATTCTCAAGTGTAGGACCACCTATCATTTTTAAGACTTTTTGACAGATATGTACGATAAGTAGCAAAAGTTTCGGAGTTATTGATAATATTCCACCCGCAATAGTAACCATTCCAAAAATGGATAACAGTATCTCTGGTTTTTTTGCCATATAAATATTCTCGAGTGAGCCAATAATACCTAGATATCCTGATACCATTATTATGGTGAATCCTATTCCAAGTATTGAATTAAATATTGTCATTGTTTGTTTCCAAACTTCTCCACCTTGATAAACTTCAGGATCAATCATTAATAAATCATATAGGCCTTTCATCTTTTCACCGAAGAAAAATAGAGCAGCCTCTAATACATCGATTACATCCACTATTCACCACTCCTCTTATTTTCCTAACAAGAAATTCATGATTTCTTTTGCAAAATAAATAATTACACCTATAAAGATAGTGATAGGTGCTTTCGCTTTAAGTTCTTCTTGATGTCCAAAAAATCCTATTGCAGCAATAACTATACCAACCAATGTAATAGCTCCACCTAATGCTCTAGCAAGACCTTCAAGCAAGCTTGTCCCTCGATCAATAGATTTATCAAGATCATTTACACCTGTATCAGCTCCATTACTTCCACCTGAAGACTCAGTATTATTATTACCGCCATAATTTATTACTGTTATTCCATCCGTTTTAGCTTCAGCTCTACCAGCTGGAACAAAAAAAATAGAGCACGATATTAACATCATACCCATAAACAACTTAACCATATTCTTTTTTATTATCATCTTCATAATTTCATCCTCCGTTATTCTAATAATATATATCAACAAATTCTACATCCATTTCTGGAAGTGGTATTATTGGACCAATGTATGTATTTGGTAATAATTCAACACTTCCTATTGAATAATCATTACCACCCCAATCATATTCATTCTCAATATAACTTTTTCCATCAGCCATATATTTATAGTTATCACATTTGTTCAATTTAATCTTATAATCGATTACAGGATCTTCCCCTCTTATAAGCAATACAGCCTTTCGATTATCTAATTTTCTTAATTCATCAGGCTTAAGCAAATTTCTTCCAGCCTTATTTTCATTTACAGTAGCCGAAGAATTTAATCCCTTAGTTACATTTACTGTTTTAACTATCACTGTTTCATCTCCAAGAAGCTCTGAGAAATATTTGCAAGTATCAAGCTCCGAACTCCCCAAAAATATAATCTCATCACAGTTACCAATCAGAGACTTATATACTTTTTCATACAATGCTTCTATCTGATTTTTGTTCTGCAGAATAATTGCAAAAGACATATTTCTACTACGTGCAGTTGATAAGATTTTTTCATAATCATCTGGAAGAGCTACATTAGCAAACTCATCCATTATGAATCTTACGTGAATAGGTAAACTTCCTTTACATTCATTATCCGCATAATCATATAAGCACTGTATCAACTGACTATATAATGTTCCAGCGATAAAATTGTAAGAACTATCTGAATCTGGTATGACACAGAATAATGC
>JAQYAV010000159.1 GCA_029338675.1 Lachnospiraceae bacterium | reverse complement strand
AGAGTGACAGCGAGGACATTTTACTTTAGTTTTGTTCATTGTTCTTCTCTCCTTTTCTAGGGGGATAATTGGTTCTTGTCAAACTTATTATATTTTCTAGTGTTGAGAAGAGCAATGTTCATATAACTTAACAGAACGAATTATAAATAGAGGAGGGATTATTATGCCAATACCTTTTCTTCTTGCAGGATTAGGTGTAGCAGCTGGTGTTATAGGTGCCAGCGGACATATTAGCGCAAAAGAAACAAATGAAAAAGCACAGAGAATATCAGAGGATGCTCAAGATCTTTATAATAGATCAAAGGCATCTCTTGAAGAGGCTCAGAGTAATACAGAGTCTGCACTTCTTAGATTGGGTTACTCAAAAAAGAATGTTTTGGATAGTTCAATAAAGCAATTTTTACAGTCGTACGACAAAATAAAGCATATTAATTTTAAAGAATCAGTTGGTATCAATGAGATTTCAAAATTTGCTATTGATAATCAGGAAGCAATACAGCTTCGTGAAATGTCGAATATTTACCAGTCTGCATTATCTAGTGGAGCAACTGGTGCAGCAACAGGTGCAGTTATTGCACTAGCAGCAAGCGGGTCATTGCCACTTGTAACAGGTGTACTTTCAACAGCAGGTACAGCGTTAGTAGCAGGAGAAGTAGGGGTGGCTGCAGGATTGGCTGGGTCAGCATTATCATTTGGTGCTGCTATGACACCTCTTGCGGCAATTGCAGCACCAGTTATATTGTTTACTGGTATTTCTTCTAGCATTAAGGCTGATGAAAATCTTGAAAAAGCAAGATGTATGTATGCTGAAGCAGAAGCGGCTTGTGAAAAGATGGAAACAGCTGAAACATTATGCAGAGCAATTGTTAGAAAAGCAGATATGTTTGATGGAGTGCTAGGTGAACTTAATGTCATGTTTGCAGAATGTGCAAGATTATTAGATGGAGTTGTAAAGAAAAAGACAGGATTATTTAATAATAAGAAGGTAAGTTCAAGTGATTTCACTGAAGAAGAGCTTAAATTAATAGCAGTTACGCGTGCACTTGCTGGAGCAGTAAAGTCAGTTATAGATACACCGATTTTAAGTAAAGATGGTGTACTTACTAACGAATCTGAGAATGTATATCAGGAATCAGTAAATATGCTGCCAGAATTTAAGCAACAAGTTCAGGAAGTGAAATCTTACAATTTTAATGTGAAAACAAAAGCGGCTGAATCTCACATGTTAAATACTATTCCTTCATCAAGTGCTTGTTATAAGAAAAATAAGCTAATGGCATTATTGCTATGCTTCTTTTTAGGCACAGTGGGTGGACATTGCTTCTACGCTAGAAGAAATAAAAAAGCTATACTTTATATTTCTTTAACAATTTTTAGTTCGTTAACATCTGGTATAACTTCAAGCATAGTAGCTATAATGATTATTATAGATTTAATTAAAATTTTTATGGGTAAATTCAAAGATTCAAATGGAAAGTTAATAACTAAATGGATTTAAAGGTATATTTTATAATTAAGCTCTAAAATGGATCGATATTTGAAGAAATTTTTTGAGACACATTATAAAATAATTCTATCTAAAAAGGCAGTTATAAATGTCAACATAATTATGTGATTTTTACAAGTAATTGGTGGTTGAAAGAACTACAACCTTATTGATAAAATTATAAGAATATTAGCAATGTTTTTTATGATTAATTAGTATTATTAATATAAAAGTAGCATTAAGGCATATTTGTTAAAGCAATATAAATTGGTGGATTTTAAAAGTCGTGCTTCACCTCCACCACAAAACCCACGAAATTCATAAATTTGGATTTTAGTGGGTTTATTTATTTTGCAGAGAAACTTAAATATATTATGGTATATTTATTATTAATAAGAATGATTAATAACCTTAAGTAATAGAGAGTTACTTAAGGTTATTTTAGCATATAGAAATTTATGTTATTAAAGTTATTTATGATTATTATAGTAGTATTAAAAAATTAGGGTGAAGAGTAAGGAACCTTGTAATAATATTTATAAATAAATGTATGTGGTGTTATGCATATAAAATAGCTTAGGGTTTTCCATTATAGTAGAAATATAGAGAAATTTCAATTATTAAAAAGAAAATTATTACAATTATTAATAAAATTACTTGTAATTCCATTTTTGTATTGATATAATACATGCTAGTTAATTGGATAATTATGTTTGTTTTGAAATTAAGAGGTTATAACAATGAGAGTCAGTTATAAAGTATTATGGAAAATTATCATAGATAAAGATATAAGAAAAGGGTTTATAGGGAATACAGGAATAAGGTGGGCCTCTGTTACCAAACTTCAAAGTGGAAAAATGTTAGCATGGAAGTATTGATTAAGATTTGTAAGGTATTAAAATATAATTTTGGCAATATCATGGATTTGGTACTTATGGAGAAGAAAAACAAATAATAGTGAGGTGTTTTTATGGCCAACAGTAATAATTCAAAAATAATTAGTAATGCTCATCCACATACGATAAAAAAGTTTGAGTTGATTGAAACATACATAAAAGCATGGGCACAAATTTTAATGTTGAATAAAAAAAGTTCTGGGATAGTTTTTATTGATTGCATGTGCAATAGTGGAGTATACAAAGATGATGATGGAAATATTGTATATGGCACACCAATACGTGTGGCAAATGCATTACGCGATGTTGCTAGGAAATATACTGATAAGCAGGTGCACTTATACTTCAATGATTATAGTCAGAAGAAAATAGAAGAATTAAAGAAGCATTTACCTATAGATGAAAGAAATTTTAAAATTATTACGACTACTCGAGATGGGAATGAACTTTTGAAATGGATTGGACCTCAACTAAATAGTAATAGTCATATGCATTTTTTTTTGTTGTATGATCCATACGATGCTTCTATAGACTGGAAGGCACTTTTACCGTTTTTTAGACATTGGGGGGAGGTTTTAATTAATCATATGATTTCAGACTCTGTTCGTGCAGTGCAACAGGTAAAACGCGAAGAAAAGAAAAAGAAATATGAAGATACTTATCAAGTTGATAGTATTTCGGATTTAATTCCTTATGGAAGTAATAAGGCAGCATATGAAAAACGCTTGTTAGAAATTATTAAGCACATGAAAGGGTCAGAAGGAAGAGAGTATTATGTAGCTGCATTTCCTTTCTTCAATACAAAAAATGCACTGGTTTATGATCTTGTACATTGTACTAGCCATAAAAAAGGATTTAAACTATTTAAATCAACAGCCTGGAAAACATTTGGTGATAAATCATCAGCAAAGAACCGGCACTGTAATGAAGGACAGCTTGCTTTTGATTTGTTGAACGGTGAAGGGGTTTATGTTCCTTATATTGATGAATATTGTTACGATGTATACAATATGGCTTCTTATGTTCAACAGCATTTTAGGGGGAAAAAGAATATTCCGTTAGATGATATTTGGACCTTACTTGATGCTCATCCAGTATTTCCTTCGGATGGGTATAAGGATGAAATAAAAAGAATATTGAAGAAAGATTATGATGCGAAGGAGACCAAAGGAATTGGAAACAAATTCAAGCATACAATATCTTTCTCAGATAGGAGAGAATAATATGCCTGAAATAGAGGGATATATACAACGAAAAACTATGCTTTATAAAACGGGTGTAGAGTATGGAGATTATACAATCAATTTTGTATTAGGTTGTTCGCATGGATGTAAATATCCTTGTTATGCGTATACAATGAAAAAACGTTTCGGGATTGTAAAAACTTATGAAGAATGGCGTAAACCCAAATTAGTTAAAAATACGTTAGAATTACTTGATAAGGAAATTCCGAGGCTCAAAAATAAGATAAGATCAGTACATCTTTGTTTTACAACAGATCCGTTTATGTATGGATATGATGAAGTGTGTGAAATGGGAATTGCATCTATACAAAAGTTTAATAATGCTGGTATAAAATGTTCAGTTTTGACAAAGGGTATTCTTCCAATGGAACTTACGCAGTTCTCTAAAGAAAATGAATATGGAATTACACTAATATCTTTGAATGAAGAATACAGAAAAAGGATGGAACCCTATGCAGCACCTTACAAAGAACGATTAGCTGCTTTACAGGCGCTTCATGCTGCTGGGTGTAAAACATGGGTAAGTATGGAACCATATCCTACACCAAATATCTTAGAACAAGATTTGCATGAACTATTAGAAGCAGTGAGCTTTGTAGACAAGATTATTTTTGGTCGTACAAATTATAGTAAAGTCGTTAGTGCCTATAAAGGTTATGAAGAATTTTATAATAAGAAGGCTGCAGAAGTTATAGCTTTCTGCAAAGAGCGTAATATTGGATATCATATAAAAGATAAGACAATCACAGAAAAATGAGGTGAATATTGTGGCATTATTACAAGATTTAATTCAGAAGATTGATGATCCAGTACTTAGGAATCGAATTATGAAGGAAACAAATAGATTAATAAAACAAAAAAAGTTTGGTTTGGTATTTGAAGATCACCTCCCAGAGTGTACACCATTATATGATGTCCCTATTCGTGTTGGCTCGAAAGTTTCTTTGAAAAGTGGCAAGGTAAATAATTTTTTTATAGTACAAAAGATTGATGGTGAAAAAGCTCTTTGTGATAATAGGGAAACTCATGAAATAAAAAGTATTGCATTAAGCGAACTAGTTGTAATAGCCGAATTTGGAGAGCCAATTTATCCGACATTAAAGCAAATTGACTATGTAGAAAATGCTCCAGATAGTGATTTGTGGCATACTTTGATTGAAGCGGATAATTACCATGCATTGCAACTTTTGGAGTATCTTTATGCAGGTAAAGTGGACTGTATTTATATAGATCCACCTTATAATACAGGAGCGAGAGATTGGAAATACAATAACGATTATGTAGACAGTAACGATGCATATCGCCATAGTAAATGGCTATCTATGATGGAGAAAAGATTAAAGTTGGCTAAAAAACTATTAAATCCAGAAGATTCAATTATGATGATTACTATCGATGATGTAGAAGTTTGTCATTTGAAAATATTACTTGAATCTATTTTTTCAGAATGTACTTTTCAAATTGTAGATATGGTTATTAATCCAAAAGGAAAGGCAAGAGTGGGAAAATTATCTCAAGTGGATGAATATCTAATTTTAATTTATATGGGGCATGCACAGACTGTTCCGGATAGAAGTGCTGATTCTGGAGTAGAAATTAGATGGCCATACTTAAGAAGAAGTGATATTGAATCTGCAAGAGGAACAACAAAAGGAGGAACGCAACAGTTCTATCCAATATATGTTGATGAGGAAAGTGGTAAAATAGTAGATATAGGTACTCCTTTATCTCCAGATCAGCCTTTGACAGATGCAAGAGAGATAAAAGGAGCAATTGCAGTATTTCCAATTAGAGAAGATGGAAAGCATATGAATTGGGGACTAACTGAAAAAAGTTTAAGATATGCATTGGAAAATGGTTGTGTTAGAGTTACAAAAAGTAAAAATAAGTATCAACCATATAATTTTTCATATGTTACCATGCCAAGTATAAAAAAGGCTTTGTCAGGCGAGTATATTATTTCGGGAATTAGAAAAGATGGAACTAAAATTATCACGTTACCAAATGGAAATGAACATCAAAGACCAACAGTGTGGAAGGAAACGCAATATGATGCAAATGCATATGGTACAAAGTTAATTGGGAAAATGCTTGGAGAAAAAAGATTTTCTTTTCCAAAATCACTATACAGTGTTTTAGATTCATTAAGTATATATCTGACAAATAAACCTCAGGCTATTGTTGTGGATTTCTTTGCAGGATCGGGTACAACGTTACAAGCTGTTAATTTGATTAATGCATTGGATAAAGGAAAACGCAGATGTATTATGGTGACTAATAATGAGGTTTTCGAGTCTGAGGCAAAGGCATTAACTGCACAAGGATTGCATCCAGGTGATAGCGAATGGAATAAGTTAGGTATTGCTCGTCATGTTACTTGGCCGCGTACTGTTTGTTCAATTAAAGGTCATGACATATATGGGAATGCTTTGAGTGGCAATTATGGTTGTAATAAAGAAGAATATATTGAAATGGATGGAGAAACAATTAATCTTGAAACAGGTAAAAGAGTTCGCGGCAAAGTATACAAGAAAACAAAGGTTCCTGCATATCCAGAATTGGCAAAAATAAATATGGCAGATGGTTTTAAAACAAATGCTATATTTTTCAAGTTGAGTTTTTTGGATAAAACATCTGTAGCACTAGGTAGACAGTTCAAGGAACTGCTCCCTATTCTTTGGATGAAAGGTAATGCTATTGGAAAATGTCCAGAGCTAAAAGAAGTTAATCTGCCACCAATGTTAGTTCTTCCACAAAATAGAATGGCAATTTTGCTTGATGAAATATACTATCTGGAGTTTGATAAAAAGCTATCTGAACATCCGGAAATTCAGACAATTTTCATTGTGACTGATTCTGAAAGTGCTTATCGAGAAATGGTTTGTACATACAATGATAAGGATTGTTATCAACTTTACAGAGATTATTTGGATAATTTCCGCATTAATACAGGGAGGTAATCATGAAAGTAGAACTATTTGCATTTCAAAAAAAGGCTTTAGCTGATATTCGTATGAAGATAGCAGAGGCACTTGGTAGTTACAAGAGAACACATTCTCCACAGGTAGTTTCATTTACTGCACCTACAGGAGCAGGAAAAACAATCATTATATCTGCTCTAATTGAAAGTATTTTATTTGGTGATGAGAATTATGCAGAGCAGCAAAAAGCTGTGATTATTTGGTTATCTGATTCGCCACAGCTTAATGAACAATCTAAGTTAAAGATAGATTCTAAGGCCAATAAAATCCGACTTGACCAGTGTGTTGTTATTACAGATGATTCTTTTGATAAGGAATTATTTGAAGATGGTCATATTTATTTTTTAAATACACAGAAGCTTTCAAAAACATCCAATCTTACAAAAAATGGAGATAAGAGGACGTATACTATATGGCAAACTTTAGAAAATACCGTTCGTGAAAAGAGTGATCGTCTTTATTTTATTATTGATGAAGCTCATCGTGGTATGCAAGGTAAAGATGCGGGGAAAGCAACTACTATTATGCAGAAGTTCATTAAAGGTAGTGTTGAGGATAATATTCCACCTATGCCTGTAGTAATAGGAATGTCGGCGACTACACAGAGATTTAATGCGTTGGTTGAAGGAACATCTTCAACAATACATAAATCAGTGGTTACTGCAGATGAAGTGCGTGTATCGGGTTTGTTGAAAGACCGCATTGTTATCACATATCCAGAGGCAGGTTCTGCAAATAACGATATGGCAATTTTACAAGCTGCTGCGGATGATTGGAAGGAAAAATGGGAACACTGGACTCAATATTGCTGCGAACAACATTATGCATATGTAAATCCAGTTTTAGTAATTCAAGTGCTAAATGGTAGTAACAATAAAATTTCAGATACTAATTTAGATGACTGTTTGCAGAAAATTGAAGAACGTACAGGCTTTCGCTTTGAAACTGGACAAGTTGTACATACATTCGGTCAGACAAATTCCTCTATTCAAGTAAATGGGATTGAGGTTAAATATGAGGAACCTTCTCGTATTTCAGAAGATAGAAATATTCGTGTTGTGTTCTTTAAAGAAAATTTATCAACAGGATGGGATTGCCCACGAGCAGAAACTATGGTGTCTTTTAAGCATGCAAACGATGCTACATATATTGCACAGCTTCTTGGTCGTATGATAAGAACACCTATGCAGATGCATATTAAAGTAGATGATGTTTTAAATGATGTACATTTATATTTACCATATTTTAATGAAAGTACAGTTAAGGATGTTGTTGAAGCTTTACAAAGTGCAGAGGGTGGAGACATTCCTACAGATATTTACGGAGAATCTATTGGTGGAAGGAAGTTTGAGACATTAACTGTTAAACCTAGAAAGAAAAAAGTATATTCCCCTATTCAAGGGCAGATGAGTCTCGATATGGTTATAGGTGAAAAAGTAAATTTAAGTGGTCAAAGTTCTGTTGAGGTTATTAATCCAAACACTAAAGTATCTACAATTGGGTCGTTTACTATTTCTGGCACACAAATGTGTAATCAAGAACAACAACAGATAGCAATAAAACAGAATAGTATTTCTCAAGGTAAGCTTGTAGAACAAAATGCAGATGCTGATAAAACTAGTACAAATGATCAGAATTCAGTGGCTAATATTGATAATCAGGTGTATTTTCAGGAAGATGAGAAAGAAACTAAATTTGACCGCGAAGATGTAATGAAGTTTATAAACGATGTTGGTTTACTTTCATATAATGTTAGATCGCTCAGAATTAATAATTATTTAATTTCATTGTATAAGATGGCTCATTTACTTACAATGTCTGGCTTATATCGAGAGGCAATTCATGAAGTACAATCAGAAATTGCGCAGATGATACATGATTATGTAGAGGCACTAAAAGTGCAAGGAATCTACGATGAGATGGTGCTTCAAGTTAAGAAATTTAAATTGGTTACGAAGTTTTTTGATGCCTTTGGAGAAACAGTAGATAATTATTCAGTTCAGGATGTGTTTACAACAAATGATATTGATATAGATAGGCAATTCCGCTTAGCTGAGGCAAAATTAGGAAATGAGGGGGTTGGAATTGTCTATGGAAACCAGTATATGGATACTGATAATCCTAGCGTATTTAAGATTGATGTTATTTTGTACGTTTCAGATGATGAATGCATGAATAGATTACATGCCTATGCAGAAAAGCGCTTCCATGGATTAAATGATGATTATCGTCGATATATTGCAACAATTGATTCTGATAAAATTCGAAGGCAGTACGATAATATTGTTTCTGATGGTGATATCGTAAGTAAGCATAATTTTCGTTTACCAGAAACTATTCAAGTTCCCCATGATGATGGAGGTAAGGAATATGATAACCACTTGTTTGTAAATAGTGTAACAGGTGTAGCTAAATTAAAACTTAACACATGGGAAGCTGGAGTAATTGAAGAAGAAGAAAAATGTGAAGATTTTGTTTGCTGGATTCGAAATCCTTCTAGAGCTTCTTGGGCAATGTGTATACCATATGAAATTGATGGTGAGACAAAGCCAGCATTTCCAGACTTTATCGTTGTACGAAGAGATGAACGTCTAGGATATGTGATAGACTTACTTGAACCACATAATCCAGAATTTAAGGACAACCTTGGTAAAGCAAAAGGTTTTGCTGAATATGCTAGACAAAATCCAGGGGTAGGACGTATTCAGCTAATTCGTATGAGTAAAGATGCAGCTGGGAAAAATAGATTTAAACGTTTGGATATGTCTAAGAGTGCTATTCGTGATAAGGTTTCTCATGCTATGACAATTGATGAACTGGATCATATTTTTGATACTGATGCTTTTTTTATGTAGGGAAAATATGTTGATTATATCAAGAGATGGGCATATGTGTTAAAATAATAAAATAAATATATATTATTATCATGTAATAAAGAAAAGAAATATTTAAAGCAGAGAAAGCTTTGAATATTTCTTTTTCTATTTTAGGAGGGAGTTACATGATAGAAATAACATATTTAAGACAAATGGAAAAGGTACAGGCACTACCTATTGAAGTGCAAGAAGTAATCAAAGGAATATTAGAAATACTTGAT
>JAQYAV010000158.1 GCA_029338675.1 Lachnospiraceae bacterium | reverse complement strand
TAGCTGATAATTTAATCAATTCCTATACTACAAAAGAACAAAGAATAAGAGATCGAGAAATAACTAATCTGTTACAAGAATATGTCAACTACTATAGATTTAAAACCGCAAGTAATGGATGAATAAAGAAAATTTTGTTTATAATCTGCATTGTTATTCTTTGTCTATTTGCTCTTTCTTTGCTTTCTCTAATATGAAAATACGCATGTTCAAAACAGGCTTCCTCCACAGAAGATGTTGTTCAGCTGATAACCGTGAGCATAACTTTTATAACGCTGGTATTTGAAATATTAAAAATAATAACCCAGTATATATTTCCATCGAATGACGAGGAGTATATCACCCGAATAGTTGAGTTAATACAGAACAACGATCTCGAGAATAAAAGAGAGAATATAAAAATTGGAGGAACATCTTCTGATGTTAGCTAAATATTAGGTTACTAGTCAAAATTGTTTTTTACAGCTGCAATATATACAATTTACGATTTCAAGTACAATTTAATACAAGGAGGAAAACAAAATGGCAATAGTAGCCAACAAATCTTATTGATTCAAATCTAAAAGCGACGGGAAATACTTAAACCCACTTACAAGCGGAAGCTTAGCAAACAGCACAAATGTTACAACTTATGCAAAAGAAAGTGGTGATGCTTCTCAAATTTGGATATGCTCGTATTATTCCAATTCAAGTCTTAACCTAAATGGGTATCTATTAAAGAACGCAAAAAACTCAAATTATGCGTTAGACAGATGGAGACTTTCTGGTGATAATTATAATAATGCTGATATTTACACAATAGGTTCATCGTCCGAAGATTTAAAAGACCAACTTATACTTATTGAGGAAACTGCTAATGGTTGCAAAATTAAACTGAAGTATAGAGATCTATATTTAACTCAAGTTTCAACTGCAACATACGGAGGGCACAATGTTAAATGGCAAGCTTCCAATAGCAGTAATAACCAACTTTGAATTGCTGAAGATGGCCCTTCAGAAGTTGTTGTAACAGGAATGCCATCTGGTGCTGGATACACAAACAATACCGAATATTTCCATCCAGGAACAGGAATGATAGCGGGCACTTGAGCATCCAATGGTGGTGCAATTAAGGAAGCACAAATAAAAAATTATTACAAGACCCTATATAATGTTTCTTATGATCCTACAAATGCTAAAGCTTTATATTCGCTATGAGGCGGAAAATATCTATCAACTGAACCAGATTACCCTAATCAATTTCATCCTGGTTTAGATGTGAATAAAGGACAGGATTCGGATATTTATGCTACCAGAAGTGGGACTATCGTGGCTAAAGACGATTGATACGTTACTATAAAACCATACCAAAATGACTGCTATTTGGTTTATGTCCATCTTCAAGTTCGCCCAGAAATTGTAGATGGGACTATCACTACCGTTACTGCTGGCCAAACTATTTTAGGTAAGGAAAGCAGTCTGCATACTTCCAAAGTTCACACTCATGTTGAGGCACACAGTATTAATGACACATATTGAGAACCATGCATACCAGCAAAGACTGTATTACACGCATTAGACACCATTGAGCCATATAGCCACTTGAACGAGCCGGGTAATTAAAGCCTCATTTTATACAACAAAAAACTTAGCTTTTACCAATTATTTAGAAGCTAAGTTTTTTTATTATTGGCGGTATTGACACATAATGTTGATATCACCTTTTAAGGCTGCCTTAACCACGTCACTTTTAGATGCTGAGGAATAATTTATCAAATCCCTGAGAATAGCGACAATATAGGTGGTTTTAAACCGTTCTATAAATATTATGTATTAAAAGCACCATAAAAAAAGACCTTCGAAATATTCGAAAGCCTCGGGTTCAGCACCTCTTGTATTTCTATTATATTTCTTGCATAATGAAATTAAGGAGGGCTGAACATGCTGAAAATTAAGAAATTAGTTGGACGCTACTGGCCAATGCTTCGCAAATTCTGAGATGTATTAGTTTACTGATTAGGAATAATAGGAAGCATTGCCAGCATACTAAGTGCGTTAAAGCATTAGTGGTGGCGTTTCCTAAGGTCAGTGCTGTCACACTGGCCTTTCTTTATATTTTATGAACGTATAGTAGTTTTACAACCGAAAAAGTGCAATAACACAGAAATTTTTGGCATTCAAATCAACATTCTGTATCAATAGCACCTTATTATTAAGAAATACTAACTATTTGTATATGTATATTCAGAAAAAAGAGTGATTTCTCCAGTTTCAAGATTAATATAGAATTCTTTGAAACATTGTTCATCATCATATCTAACAACGTAATCTATCTCATCAATATTTGTATTAAGCCTGTTAAAAGATATAATTCCTCCGTCGGTTGTCAAATAACATACAGCATCAGTATCAAAAATATGCTTTTCAACGTTTTCTAAGCCCAGTTCTTTTATAACCAACATCATAGCCATCTCTGGGCAGCAGACACTATGCTTTTCCATCGCATTATAAGTATCTAATATTTTTTTGCTAGACTTTTCAGAGTGTTCTAGGCTTTCTTCATTATTTACATCATATGAGAATCCTATTACCTTAGCCGAATTAACATCATCTGATTTGTATTCACCAATATAATATATTCTGATAATACAATTTATGTAAGGTGCAAAACCATATAGTTTTTTTCCATTTATAGAAGTACCTGGACCTCTTGGAACGAGAAAAGTTCTTATCTCATTATCAGAACTCTTGACTGTATAAATATCATTATTCAAATAATCAGAAACACCATTAAATTCTTCAATTCTATCATCAATATCAATCAAAGTACCCTCAAAACATTCTTTAGCACTATATAATTCTTCAAATGTATACTTACACACGTGTTCTTGTATCAATTTGTCTATATATGAGATTTCATTATCTTCCCAAGCGGTATCAATCAACGGCTTTGTAGTCGAAATATGCGAATCAACAACAGAACATCCACACAACGATAGCAACACTAATAGACTTAGAACTACTTTTTTCATTTATAACTACCTCCATCCTCATTTTACTATGTATATAGAGTAAGGTATAACTAATATTAATCCTCAAAAATTGAGCTTTTAATAATAAAAAGCATAAAATACCCCCCCCCCCCCGTAATATTTTCATAGGGGAAAATATTATGTGAAAAAGACTATTATTAACTTCGTTTATTATGTTTAGCATGCTTAGTCTTTCACATGCTGCATCAGCTGGTGATGTTAAGAATTATGGTTATACGGGCGGAAATCAAACTTATACAGCTCCGGCGGATGGCACATATAAATTAGAAGCAT
>JAQYAV010000157.1 GCA_029338675.1 Lachnospiraceae bacterium | reverse complement strand
TAAGTATGATGCATTAAACAGACTTGTTAGTGAAGAAATAAAAGATGCAAATGGTTCTATAGTTAATGAGTACACATATGACAGCGTATCAAACAGGACAAGCAAGAAGACAACTGTAACTGGAGATATCAAAAAGATAGCCGATACAAAGGATGAAAACTGCCAGATAATAGCAGGAGAGACAACCTATGAGTACAGTGCTTTTAACCAGCTTTTATTAGAGAGAACACCAGCAGGAGAGATAAGCTATACATATGATGGAGATGGAAATCTCGTAAAAGAAACAGGCTTAAAGAATGCAGAATATGAATACAACCCATGGGGAAAGCTTGCAAAAGCTACCGTTAAAAAGGATAATAAAACAGTAGTCGAAACTTATGAATACGATTATAATGATAATCGAATAGGAAAGACTGTAGATGGTGAAGAAACCAAGTATGTAGTGGACGAAACTTATACCTATACGAAGGTAGTCGCTGAATACGATTCTGAGGGCAACATAAAAGCAGACTACACAATAGGCGATGACATAATAAGTGCAGAAATAAATGGAAAAGAGCACTACTATGTATACGATGGACATGGAGATGTAAGATATCTTGCGGATGATAAGGGAAGCTTTACAGACAGTTATGCATATGATGCATATGGAGTGCTCATAAAGAAAATTGGCGATACGGAGAATGATTTCCTTTACTGTGGAGAGCAGTATAATGAAAGTACAGGACTTTACTACTTAAGAGCTAGATATATGAATCCTAGTACAGGAACGTTTATTAGTATGGATTCATATGCAGGTAATATCTATGATCCTGTGAGTCTTCATAAATATCTATACGCTAATGCTAATCCAGTAATGAATATAGATCCGAGTGGATATAGTGCATTATCTAATCTTACAGTAACACAGGCATGCTCATTTATATTAGATTCAGCAGCTACCATTCTTGTAGGTGCTCTATTTGGAGCTTTAGCTGGAGCATTAATAAGTGGAATTGATTATGCCCTTGGAGCAGGAAAAGATTTTTCGTGGAAAGAACTTTGGAACGAAATGAAGCTTGGAATGCTGATGGGATGGATGCTAGGAGCAGTAATAGCAACCCTGACAGTATTCGCACCAATCTATGCAATAGTCGGAGGAATACTTATTGCATTTGAAACCTTGATGGTGGTTGTAGCAGGAATAGGAGTAGTAATATCACTAAAAGAAGGAAAGATAGCTCAGGCACTGTTTAGAGCATTACTTTTATTCTTTGCATATAAGGGCTTGAAAAAGAGTATAGACAAATATGGCGCAAAGGCATGGGAAAGTCTAAAGGCACTTGGAAAGAAGCTTGGAGACCATATAATTGAGCTGCATAATGATAACCGTGGAAGTGTTGATTTAGATGTTTTTGGTGAAAGAAATAATAATAGAAATATATTTCCAGAAGACCCTAATGATTTATTTCCAGAAGATTATGCAGGTTTAGTAAAAGAAATAAAGCCTGACGGAAAAATAAATTATACAGTAAAATGTGGTGATACAGAGTATAAAATAGAGTATCATCCGAAACATACTGGAGATGGACATTATGATGGAAATCATTATCATGTTCTTAAGAGGGGCAAATTTGCAAAACCTGGAAAGACTGTGCCCCCATATTTTAGAATTCCTAATCTTGATCCTAATACCCCTGCGCAAGGAGGAACTTTCGCACCTGGAGATAAGTTGCCTACATCAAACAAAAGGAACTGAGGTAGATAATATGTTACATGTATTATGTATAGATAAATACGATATTGAAGGAAGATTTAATAGTATAATTTGGAGATTATTTTTGAAGTCGTGCAAGAATAATTGTAATACAATAATATTATATTCTGTAATGGATATATGTGTAATAAAAAAAATGTTTATAAAATATTGTGAAGTTAGTGAGATAGAGAAACCGGATGATTTATTAGATATTTATGCGTATAGGTTGACTAACATTAAACCTAACTTTTGGAGTTTAATTGAGAAATATAATTATAATATTGATTATCCTAAAGCTATCTCACATATGTATTTTTTATGTAATGATATATTATTAGCCACTTTAGAAATTACTGATTATGAAAATTATGTGCTAATTGAAGAAAAATCAGGATTAGAGATTGAAATGAATAATGTTCAGATTCAGAATAATTACGATATTTGTTACAAAAATAAAGAAGATATTGATGGAATTGCACAGGACGAGAAGTGGAAACCCTATATACGTGTTGAGGAATAAAAAATATAAAACCAATGTAAAGCCAGATTATACAATAGGTGACGATATAATAAGTGCAGAAATAAACGGAAAAGAGCACTACTACGTATATGATGGACATGGAGATGTAAGATATCTTGCGGATGATAAGGGAAGCTTTACAGATAGCTATTCATATGATGCATATGGAGTGCTCATCAAGAAGATAGGAGACACAGAAAATGATTTCCTATATTACTTGTAACAAGTTTTCTGTGAAAACTTGTTATGTAGCGTCAGCCCTTTGCCGTAGGCAAATTAGGATGGGCTGATGTTCTATGTGGAGAGCAGTATAACGAAAGTACAGGACTTTACTACTTAAGAGCTAGATATAATATGTCGTTAAAGTGAGTATGCGAACTTTAATGACCTGCGCGAGCATCAGCGAGCTACATTGTTATGAATCCTAGTACAGGAACGTTTATCTCAATGGACAGCTATGTGGGTAATATCTATGACCCAGTGAGTCTTCATAAATATCTATACGCTATGTGATCAAATTCTTTAGAATTTGATTGCCTACTTGCGCCCTTTTGCGAAGCAAAACTTCTAATGGGCGCAATCAATATAATGCTAATCCAGTAATGAATATAGATCCGAGTGGAAATACTTCTTTGGGTGAGATGGTTACAACATTGGCTGCTATGCCAGAGGTACAATGCATAAGTGTAGTAGTATTAACCTGTTTGTTTGGTGCTTTAGTTGGAGCAGCAGATGCATATCTTGGTGGCGGAGATAAAAATGAAATAATACAAGGTGCACTGAAAGGTATTAGTGCGGCTGCACTTTTAGGATGTATAATAACAACAATAGCATTCTTTATACCGCTGGCCCCGTTAATTGCAGCATGTGCATTGTTTGCGGTTGATGCAGTGTTAATAACATTTGGTGCGATAGGTGTTGTTGTATCTATAAAGGAAGGCAAACCGTTACAGGCTATATTTAGAGGAATGATGCTAGCGGTAGCAGTAGTCTTTTGATATATTAAGATAAAAGATTTAAATACCTATAAGCCTTCGTACGAACGAGAAGACGGGATACCTAAGTATGATAATAGTGAGAGTGATACAGATCAGGGTAGCACAACTTCGAAAGTACCATTATTAGAAACATCTAAGCATATATCTGGAAAGACAAATGATCATCATATTATTCCTAAGTTTAGGGGAAAGAGTAAGCCGTATGCTGATTTCATAGCGGCGCGAGGGATTGATGAAAACCCTGATGCCACTGCTAAAGATATATATCAATTTGCAGGTAAAATGATGGTTGATTATGGTTTAAGTGGATATAAAATCCATCCGTTTCGGAAAGGAGGAAATTGATGTGATAAAAAATTATTTTTTAGATTTAAAAACATATGTTAGTAATTTCTATGAGATAAAATTTGTTGACGAACTATTGTGCAATATTAATATTGAGAATATATTAGGGTTTGAGGTTAATGCATATGTGAAGGACATATATGAGCATTATAAAACATTTAATTTAGTATGGTTTAATGAAGGTAAATATTGGGGAGAGGTAAACTTCGTTCCATATGATAATCTTGAAAATGAGCACAGTGAATTGGTTGAAATAATGGAAGATTTATATGACACAAAAGAAGACGTTTATGATATTACACAAGACATTATGAATTGGTATCCTATATTTTATTTTGATAATGGAGATGCTTTTTGCTTAGATAAACGTAATGGGAATATTGTATTGTATGAACATGAAGTATATGATTCTGGAAAGAATTTACATGGATTAAGAATAGCAATGTCTTTAAATGATTTGTTTGAAAAATGGGAAAAAATTCATTTTGCAGATGTATACTATTGGGATGAGATTTGTAACAAAGAAGGAATAGATGTTAATTCGAAATTATCTCAAGAGTATATTTAAGTATGTCTTAGTAAAAAAATAGCTTAAGTTAGACCAGCTACGAAAGTAAAAACATAGCTAGTCTAACTGGTTATAATCACAAAGAGTTGAAGTCAAGGGTAGTACTTCTTCTATACCAGGGTGGTAATACAGAAATAGTAAGAGATAGACGTGGTAATGCCACTGTTATGGAATATGATGATCAAGGAAATATCATCTGCACAACTGACCCATATGGCAATAAAACAAAGTCAACATTTGATGAAAATGGTAATCAGTTATCAATAACAGATGCAAATGGTAATACAACTAATTATGCATACAATTCAGATGGCAATATAACAACAGTAACATCGCCAACTGGAGAGACAGTATATACTGATTACTCAAGTGGAAGTAATGTATCCACAATAAGAACAGCTGATAAGACTTTGTTTACAGCAGATTACAATAACAAGGGTGTTGTATCTAATATAACAGATTCAAATGGTAACAAGACAGACTATGAATATGATGCTGATGGAAATCTTACAGGATTAACAGATTCTATAGGAACTGTCCAAACAGTTACATATGATGGTGATGGCAATGTAAAAGCAGTGACTAACGGAGCAGGAGACACAACAACATACACTTACAATGAAGA
>JAQYAV010000156.1 GCA_029338675.1 Lachnospiraceae bacterium | reverse complement strand
GTCGGGAACAACAGCACATCTCTAATAGCCGGACTATCAGTCATCAACATACAAAGTCTGTCGATACCATATCCAATACCGCCTGTAGGTGGCATACCGATTTCAAGAGCGTTAAGGAAGTCTTCATCAGTGTGGTTAGCTTCCTCGTCGCCAGCTGCAAACATCTCTTCCTGAGCTGCGAATCTCTCTCTCTGGTCAATTGGATCATTAAGCTCTGAGTATGCGTTACACATCTCCCATCCGTTCATGAACATCTCGAAACGCTCAACATATTCCGGATTCTCAGGCTTTTTCTTAGTAAGAGGAGAAATCTCAACTGGATGATCCATAACAAATGTAGGCTGGATTAAATGCTCCTCAACAAACTCTTCGAAGAAGAGATTAAGGATATCACCCTTCTTGTGTCTATCCTCGAACTCAACATGCTTTTCTTTAGCGATTGCACGAGCGTCCTCAAGTGTCTTTATATCATTCCAGTCAACGCCAGCATACTTCTTAACCGCATCAACCATAGTAATTCTCTCAAATGGTTTTCCAAGATCCATAACATTGCCCTGGTAAGTAATAGTAGTTGTACCAAGAACCTCCTGTGCAACATATCTGTACATTTCTTCAGTAAGATCCATCATGCCATTGTAATCTGTATATGCCTGATACAACTCCATAAGAGTGAATTCAGGGTTATGTCTTGTATCAAGACCTTCATTTCTGAATACTCTACCAATCTCGTAAACTCTCTCTAAACCACCAACGATAAGTCTCTTTAAGTAAAGCTCAAGAGAAATACGAAGCTTAAGGTCTTCGCCAAGTGCATTGAAATGAGTTTCAAAAGGTCTGGCTGCAGCACCACCTGCATTAGAAACGAGCATTGGAGTTTCAACCTCCATAAAGTCTTTTCCTGCAAGGAACCTTCTGATTGCTGCAATAATCTTAGATCTCTTAACAAATGTATCCTTAACCTCAGCATTCATAATGAGGTCTACATATCTTTGTCTATATCTTACATCTGTATCTGTAAGACCATGGAACTTCTCTGGAAGAATCTGAAGACTCTTAGAAAGAAGTGTAATCTCTGTAGCGTGAATTGAAATTTCACCAGTCATTGTTCTAAATGCATAGCCAGCAACACCATAGATGTCACCAGTATCTGCCTTCTTAAATGTAGCGTAATCTTCTTCACCAACTGCATCTCTAGATACATATATCTGGATATCACCCTTCAAATCGCGAAGTGTAGCAAATGAAGCCTTACCCATAACACGCTTAAGCATCATACGACCAGCAATGCAAACATTAATTGGCTGAGCATCCATAATCTCACGACGCTCATTGTAATCTGTCTTCTTAGCCATACGAGCTTCCTGCTCCTCAAGACCAGTAACATCAACTGCTGGTCTGCCTGCTAATAATTCACTTTCCTTTGCTGTATATAATTCCTTAACCTCATCTGAATGATGAGTTACATCAAACTTAGTAATCTGGAATGGATCCTTTCCAGCATCCTGTAAATCCTTTAACTTTTCTCTTCTAACCTTAAGAAGCTGGTTTACATCCTGCTCCTTAATCTGATTATTCTGGTTGTTATTCTCAGCCACTTCTATTATCTCTCTTTCTATATCTTACTACTTATATTAGAATGCTCTCTTGATTTCCTTAATCATGTAATCAAAGTTTCCATCTGGAGCTTCTACTGTTACAACATCACCAATTCTCTTCTTCATAAGAGCAATCCCTAGTGGTGATTCGTTGGAAATCTTGTTCTTTAAGATATCAGCTTCTGTTGAACCAACAATCTTATAAACAACATCCTCATCAATTTCCATATCATGTAATGTTACTTCTGAACCGAAGTTTACAGTTTCTGAATCGAACTCGTCCTCATCAATAACTTCTGCATTCTTCAAAATCTTCTCGATTTCTTCAATTCTTGCCTCTATATCTCTTTGCTCATCTTTGGCTGCATCGTATTCAGCGTTCTCAGATAAGTCTCCTTGTTCTCTAGCTTCTTTTATTTTCTGAGCAACTTCCTGACGTTTATTAACCTTTAAATCCTGTAATTCATCCTCTAACTTCTTAAGACCTTCATAAGTCAACATGTTTTTCTTTTCTGCCATGTTCTTGCCCTTCCTATCATATATATTTGCTTTTACTCTACGTTCCCGTAAGCATAGTATACTACATTATAAACCGACATTTTTCCAATGTCAAACAAAAAACGTGCTATCTTCTAGCATTTACGTTATACCTAAAGTCATTGGGATTTAGCATTATTACAACTATTTGTCCCCTTCCTTATCATTAGTTATATTTCCATCACCATTAAGGTCAATATGATTTCCCATTACAGATGGCTTAACCTTAAGCTTTGACATCACGAAATCTTTTCCAATAGCAAAGAATTCTCTTGCACTTCTCTTTAATTCGCCACCATATTTTGCATCATCTGTACAAACTCCATCTGCTTCAAGCCCGAGCTCATTTGCAATATAAACGGCTCTTGTCAAATGGTATCTCTGTGTAACAATCAGAACCCTCTTTGCGCCAAATATTTCCCTTGCTCTATACATTGTCTCATAAGTCGAAAAGCCTGCATGGTCCAAAAATATGTCACTACTTGGAACGCCTCTTTCAATGGCATATTTCTTCATTACACCTACTTCATTATAGTAAATATCTCCATGATCACCACTCATTATCATCTTTGGCGCACAACCATTATTGTAAAGTTGGATTCCCTTTAATAGTCTGTCCCTTAACATAACACTAGGAGTGTCGTCATTTTTCACCGACGCTCCAAGAACAATAATGCAATCATATTTTTCATTCTCCGTCGCTGCATCCGTCGAGATAATCATAGATTTTGCCACATAATACACATACAAATCTATAATCAAAAATACTATAAAAAATGCAGCTATGAGATGAACTACAATAGACATACTCTTTTTTATTACTTTAAAAACCTTCATATTATTTATCTTAAAAGCTGCCTTCTATATAAGAAAGCAGCTTATTCCTTTTTGTTAAAATATTAGCATGACAAAAATACAATTAATACAATTTAGAAAATATATTACATATTCTTATATCAAATACTATTTCTTAGAGCTATTTGCCTTCTTTGCTATCTGCTTAGCGTCCACATAGTCATACTTAAATACCATTACTGATAGAGGTGGAACTGTAATTTCAACAGAATAATTCATTCTATCACATGGCTCATCCTTAGCATTAATCTTCTTGCTGTTAACTCTTCCACGGCCACCAAATTTAGTTGCATCAGAATTAAGAATTTCCTTATATTCTGTTAAGCAAGGGGCACCAATCTTATAATTTGTTCTCCCAACTGGAATAAAGTTGCAAACAAACATAAGCTGATTGGTTGCTGTTTTTCCTCTTCGAATAAATGCAACAATTCCCTCGTCTGCACTATCACATTTTATCCATTCAAAGCCCATAACATCATTATCATTATAGTAGAATGCATCGTATGTTTTGTAAAGCTTATTAAGTTCTGCAACATACTTTTGCATTGAGCTATGAAGTGGATTATCTAACAAATACCAGTCAAGACTTCTTGCCTCACTCCACTCTCTAAGCTGTGCAAATTCCTGACCCATAAATAAAAGCTTCTTGCCTGGATGACCATACATAAATCCATATGCAGTTCTAAGATTAGCAAACTTATCGAATTCAAGACCAGGCATCTTGTTAATCATAGAGCATTTTAGATGTACAACCTCATCATGAGATATAACAAGTATATAATTCTCTGAATATGTATATGACAAGCTAAATGTAAGCTTGTTATGGTTAAATGATCTAAAATATGGATCAAGCTTCATATATTCGAGGAAATCATTCATCCAACCCATATTCCATTTGAACAAGAAACCAAGTCCCTGTAAGGAAGCTGGTGCTGTAACACCTGCCCAGGCAGTTGACTCCTCAGCAATAAGATATGCTCCTTTTCCTCTTTCTTCTAATGCAATGCTTGTATTTTGAAGAAGCTTAATTGCATCGTAGTTTTCATTTCCACCATCCTTATTAGGAAGCCACTGACCATGCTGTTTTCCATAGTCAAGATAAAGCATTGATGCTACAGCATCCACTCTAAGTGCATCAATATGGAACTTATCAACCCAGAAAAGTGCATTAGCTATAAGGAAATTAGCAACCTCCGGTCTACCATAATCAAATATATATGTACCCCAGTCAGGGTGTTCTCCTCTTCTTGAATCAGCATGCTCATATAATGGCATTCCATCAAATCTTCCAAGACCATGTGCATCTCTTGGGAAATGTGCTGGTACCCAGTCAAGAATTACCCCTACTCCAATTGAATGCATGTAATCTACAAAATACATAAAATCCTCTGGTGTACCGTATCGGCTTGTTGGCGCATAGTAATTGGTTACTTGGTAGCCCCATGAACCATCAAATGGATATTCTGCAATACCCATAACCTCTATATGTGTGTAGCCCATTTTCTTGATGTAGTCACCAAGCATTTTGGCATAATCTCTATAACTGTAGAAATCAAATTCTGAGTTCTCATCCTTTTTCTTCCATGAAGCAAGATGCACCTCATATATTGACATTGGTTTCTTAATATTATCAACTCTTCCAAGCTCGTTTCTTGTAGACATCCAAGCTTCGTCTTTCCATTTGTATTTGTTAATATCAAATACAATATTAGCATTATCAGGTCTTACCTGAGTATAATTACCATATGGATCTGCCTTGTAAAGTATCTCGCCTTTTCTTGTACGAATCTGATACTTATATACAGCCCCTGGCAACACATCTGGTAAAAATATCTCATAGATTCCCATATGTTGATTAACCTGCATGGGATTAAGACTTCCGTCCCACATATTGAAATCACCTACGACACTTACTCTTCTTGCATTAGGCGCCCACACTGCAAAATATGTACCCTTGACACCATCTATTGTCATAGGATGCGCACCAAGCTTCTCATATATATCGTAGTTCTTTCCCTCTGCAAATAAATATGTATCGAAATCACTTAGCAATGTATCAAAGGCATAGCAATCTGCCACAGAAACTGTTGTTCCGTCCTCATAAGTAGTTTCTATACGGTACTTTGTGCCCTTGTATTTTTTCTTAGGAAAATATACTCCATAAAAGCCATCTCCAATACATTCCATCTCTACAGGATTTTTACCAGTTGTAGAGGTTACGCACACCTTAACTGCATGTGGTCTGTACACTGTAATGACCTGACCATCTCCATAATCATGAATACCTAAAAGGTGCTTTGGTGCATTGATTATTCCATCGATCAACTCATCGTACAATACCCAGTTAACCCAATTTTCCAATCTTTTATTCATAAATACGACCTCCTAATAACGTTCTAAAATTTATGTGGTCTACCTAAAAATGCTATAAACCATTTAAGAAATAGCATAAAAAGCAATATTATTATGAAAAATACTATATACCCTATAAACATATATGCAGCGTAATTACCGCCAATTACCTTAAGAACTAAATCTCCCTTAACAAAGTAGCTGTAATCCTTCTTAAATATCATTTCGCGAAGTCCCTTAAATACTTCCTTCTTAGATAATAATAATCTAAGCAAACCAGCTACAAATAATCCTATAGATAGAATTGCTCCATTCTTCAGAGCGTTATACATTCTTCTTTTGGCAAGTATGAAGAAACAATACACGCCTCCAACAACACATATAAATACTATTATCTTTGCCCATCTATACTGAGCCTTTATGTCATTTAACAAGGCTGCATTAGCACTTGTAACTGCATAAGTCGGAATCTCGTATCTACTATTCCAGAACCTCTTAAATTCATCCTTAAGAAGATTGTAATTAATCTCAGCCTCATAACCCTTTAGCTGCTGGTTCTCTGTCTGTTCACTTTGGTGACTTAACTCTGTCCTATTTTGGTATATCTGATAAATCTTCGTATCATTTGCCAACAGCACAAAAGCAAAATTAACGATAAAAAATGCAACAAGAAACGTTGCAATCATCTGATATTTTTTGTATCTGTCCATCTTAATTAAATCCCTATCTTTTTGTTTAACTATAGTCTATTTTATCATTTATGCACAATTATGTAAAGAAACCATATCCACCTTTTGTATTGATTAAGTACCATATTTTTTATATAATATTAGTAAATATTTTTGTAATTTGTTTATTTTTTTATTTATTTCCAACAAGGTGGTGAATAGACTGTGGCTACTGGCAATTTTGTAAATGGTAACGATGTTGCAACTTTTGTTCTTGAAACCGATGCTCCTTATACAATATTAGATTTCGACCAGGGGCTTTGTGCTATGACCGGGTATTCTCCAAGAGAGATTTCTAACAAGATTTGTACTCTTGATAATCTTCTATATGTAGAAGATTTTGCAGAGACAATTGCTTCTATTAATTACCAATTAAGTATTTCTAATTTAATAAGTGTACAGCACAGAATTGTCACTAAACCTGGTAATACCCTTACTGTTCTTTGTAATGGTCAGGCCTTTTCTCTACCAGATGGACGTGATGTTTTACAGTGCGTATTTACAGATATCACTAATTTGGAAACTGCGGCAAGCGAATCTAAGCAGGCCAAAACCGACTTGGAAATATTTGCAAACACTGTTCCAAGTGGTGTAAGTAAGCACCTTTTAGATAATAATTTAACTCTTACCTGGGCTAATAATTATTTCTATAACATGTGTGGGCTTTCTAAGGAACAGTATGAGCTTTCTTATGGCAAAAATGCTCTTTCCATTGTGTACGAAGACGACCTTGCAACAGTTGTAGATGCCTTAGCCGAGTTAACTGAAACTTCTCAGTCGGTCATCGTTAACTACCGTATCAAATGTAGTGACGGTTCCTTAAAATGGGTTAATGCTATTTTCGCTCGTTCAGGTGAAATATCTGATAATTTTCCAGTTGTTAATTTAGTTATGTCAGACATCACTAATCTCAAGGTTGCCGAGATGAAGGCAGCTCTCGAAGAGCAGAAATATTTAATTATTGCTGATATTTCTGAGGAGCTTCCTTACGAATATGATATTGCAGAGGATACCTTCTCTTTTGCTGATAAGTTCACTAATATATTTGATGCCCCTTCAGTAATAAGCAAGCCTTCTCAAAACATTTACGAGTACGGTTTAATTCCTGAAGATTCAAGGGAAGCCTTTGATGACTTGTTATATCAGGTTAAGATTGGTACTGAATATTATTTTTCAGAATTTAAAATGAATACTAGAAATGGTGGTGCACAGTGGTACTATACTACTTTCTCCACTATCTATGATGAGGATGGTTCAGCTCTTCGTGTTGTTGGACTTCTTCGTAATATAAACAACCAGAAGCTTGAGCAGCAAAAGCTTCTCCAAAAAGCAGAAATTGATCTTGCTACAGGTCTTCTCAACAAAGCTACTACAGAGCAAAAGATTATGGAATCTCTCCGTCAGGTAAGTGAACATTCCTACAGTGCCCTTATGCTTGTTGATATTGATGATTTCAAGAAGGTTAATGATACCTTTGGTCATTTAAAAGGCGACGAAGTTATTATTGATGTTGCCAATGCCCTAAATGATTCTCGTGGTGATTTCGGCATTGCAGGACGTCTCGGTGGTGATGAATTTTGTATGTTCTTCACAAATGTTTTGGACACTACAGTTGTTACAGAAAAAGCTGCCCACATTGCAAACAGATTGCGCGAGCAATATCCTGGTGACAATAACGATTGTAAAATCACACTTAGTATTGGTATTGCATTTACTAATGAACAGATTCCTTACGACGTAATGTTAGAAAATGCAGACACGGCTTTATACCAGGCTAAACTAAATGGAAAGAACTGTTATTTCTGCTATGATTCAGATATGCAACGTGCAGAGTATAGCAATCCTCGAACAAACAACCAATCTCAGATTGATGATATTAAGAACAAATTCTTCACAGATTTTTTATATAATATTTCAGATACAGTTGGTGTTTCCTCTGCTATAGACAAGGCAATTGCCACTATAGGTGATTATTTTGCAGTTGATGAAATTGATATATGGGAATACAACAACTCAAAGAGCTTTGTTGATTGTACCCATCAGTGGTGCGGACAGGATGTTGAGCCTTCTCTTTCGCTTAAACAGCATACTCCTTCCACAGCCCTTGAGGAGCTTAATATTATGGGAAGTGACGGATTTGTATATTTTTCAGACACTTCCTTAGTGCAACTTAATTCAGCTAGCATGAATCCTAGAAATAACGGAATTAAGAAGTTTGTCCAAGGAGCAATTACCTTCCACAAACGTACTATCGGTTATATTTGTCTTAACTCAATGAAGGAAGATACTACCTGGTCTGTTCAGGATTTGGCTACATTTAAGATTATTCTTAAGGTACTTGCTGAAACTGTATGTCTTAAGAAGAGCCAATATAATTTAACTAAGCTCAGACAAGACACTATGAATTCATACAACGCGATTAGCAATCCTATTATTGTTGTTGATTATGACAATTTTCAGATTATTTATCACAATGAAGCAGCCAAGGAATTTTTTCCAGATATCTCTCTTACTGCTACTTGCCACGATGCTATATGTAAGAGTCATACTCCTTGTAGAGATTGTCCTATTCACAGGCTTCGCACAGAAGAATCTGTCATTTTAACTAGACATAACGATGAGATAAATGACTATATAGACCTTACTTATGCACCTATTAGATGGTCAACTGGAATTAATACTTTCCTTGTTACTTCATCTATGCATAAGCAAACCAAGTCTGAATACCTGAAGCAGACTATGGAGCAAAATATTTCTATCGAGAAACGTATTGCAGAAGCTTCCTATAGAGATATTGTTACTGGCTATCCTAACTTTGAGAAATTCAAAGTTACTGCTCAAAGCATCCTCAATACTAATTCAGACACTGACTATGTAATGTTTTATTTCAACATTAAGAGCTTCAAATATATTAACGAAACTTACGGTCATACAGTAGGTGACAGAACTATCAAAATGGTAGCCGATGTTTTAAACAAATATGTTCACGAAGAGGAAACATTTGCAAGAATTATTGGCGATACATTTATCATGCTTTTAAAAGCCAAGGGTAACAATAGCTTCATGGATACATTTACTAATATTAGAAATGAAGTACATGATGCCTGCAGAATCATACAGGATAAATTCAACGTGGATCTTATTACTGGTATTCTTATCATTGATGAAACTATGCATGACTACGAGATTAACAAGCTTATTGACAGAGTTATTATGACAGGTAAATCTGTTGATATGTCACTTGGTTTCTCTTATGCTTTCTATGACGATGATTATCATAAGATGATTCTCAACGAGGCTCAGATTGAAAATAGCATGCAAAGTGCTTTGGAGGATCAGGAATTTTGTGCATACGTTCAACCTAAATATGACATATGTACTAACAGCCTTATTGGCGGCGAGCTTTTAGTACGATGGCTCTCTCCTTCAAAGGGTTTCCTAGAGCCTGCAGCTTTCATTCCTTCCTTCGAGAAGAATGGATTTATTGTTAATATTGACTTTTTCATGATTGAACAGGCTTGTAAAGCGTTAAGAAGATATCTCGATACTGATATGTACGTTTTACCGTTTTCTGTCAATCTTTCTAGAATTACATTGGCGCAT
This sequence comes from Lachnospiraceae bacterium, assembly GCA_029338675.1. Lineage (GTDB taxonomy): Bacteria > Bacillota > Clostridia > Lachnospirales > Lachnospiraceae > Coprococcus_C. The sequence continues at coordinate 3,728 of JAQYAV010000156.1, read as the reverse complement.
CCTAATTTTCTTAATAAGGTTAGAGCTATTGTTGATAAATACTACATTCCTCATCATTATATTGAATTTGAAATTACTGAGAGTATTTTCTCTGAGAACTATGTTCTTATGATTGATGTTCTTAAAGACCTTAAATCAATGGATTTCATCATCAATATGGATGATTTTGGTACAGGCTATTCTTCTCTTACATTGCTTAAGGATCTTCCAATCGATGTAATTAAGCTTGACCATGACTTTCTTGCCAGATCTACTGCAAACGACAAGAATGCTATATGTATCTTAAAGAGCATTATCGAAATGTCTCACGCACTTGATATACGTGTTGTAAGTGAAGGTATTGAGACTGCAGATCAGTTGGAGATGCTTAAATCAATTAACTGTGAAATCGGCCAAGGCTTCTTATTTGCAAAACCTATGCCTATTGACGATTACGGCAGATTACTTTCTGACTATATCGCAGAGAAATAATAACCTTGACATCTGCATTTTATTGTTTTTTCTACAAAAAGTATTGACATCAAATGTTCTTTTTGATAAATTATTAGGTGCGTGTTTAGATACGCAAGTTTGATAATTCGCACTGGTCCAATATATCTAGTGGTGTGGGTATGTTGTTCGTGTCTTGACCAAAGTGATTATTATATAACAATTATTTATTTTTATTAATTTTTATGGAGGACAAACAAGTGGCTAATATTAAGTCTGCAAAGAAGAGAATTCTCGTTATCGAGACAAAAACTTTAAGAAACAAGATGATTAAGTCTAAGATTAAGACTATGGTTAAGAAAGTTGAAGCAGCTATCGCAGCTGGTGATAAGGCAGCAGCAGAAGCTAGCCTTAAGAATGCTATCTCAGAGATCAGCAAGGCAGCATCTAAGGGTATCTACCACAAGAACAATGCAGCTAGAAAGATTTCTCGTTTAACTGTAGCAGTTAACAAGATGGCTTAATTTGTTTGACATATAATTTCTTACGTAAGACAAAAGAAGAGTTCATAGGAACTCTTCTTTTTATTTGTCATTATTTTTTATTATCGTTTTTACTATGTTTTAACTGTAATATCATTCCAAATATTTATCCCAACTATCTATTTTTCTCTTAACACGTGATTCTTCAAATATTTCTTAATAATAATTTTTTCAGGAATTCTCTTAAGAACAATCTGAATCTCTTCATGTTTAGCAAGTGGATTAACTAATACACTTCTGATTCCTGCATTATTTGCTCCCCAAATATCTGTAAATATCTGATCTCCAACAAAAAATACTTTCTTCTTTTCTACCCCCATCTTTTCTACAGCCTGAAGATATCCCTTAGCAAGTGGCTTTCCTGCTTTATAAATATAATCGCAATCAAGCTTCTCATTGAACATTGCTACTCTTTCCTCATCATTATTTGATAAAAAGCAAATCCTAAAGCCTATATTCTTAAGCCTTTGAATTAACTGTATTGCCTGCTCATTTGCAGGTGCACCATGTTCAACTAGTGTATTATCAATATCAAATATTACTGCTCTATAACCCATCCTGTAATATCTTCGGAAATTAATATCATATGTAGATGTAAAGTACTCTTTTGGATAAAATCTCTTAAACATTGTCCTTCTCCAATTTCATTTTATTTTTGTTTTATTATCATTTTTTGTATTAAGCTTTTTATTCTTCTCCATGGAAGAATTTATATATATAATTCGCAACACTAGAAGGAATTCCATCAACCGCCATCAGTTCTTCAATGCTTGCTTCTTTTATGCTTGATAAGTCCTTAAAATGAAGCATCAGGGCCTTTCTTCTCGCTACACCAACTCCAGGTATCTCATCAAGAATCGAATGTACCTGATGCTGACTTCTTAATTGTCGATGATATTCAATAGCAAATCTATGTGCCTCATCCTGCAATGCAGTTACCATCATAAGTGCCTGACTTCCTTTAGGAAATACAACCTCTTGATTATTATAATACAAGGCTCTCGTTCTATGCTTATCATCCTTAACCATACCACAAACAGGAATATCTATTCCAAGACTATCTAATACCATCTGTGCAACATTTATCTGACCTTTTCCACCGTCCATCATAAGTACATCTGGATACACATTCATCTTTTCGTCTGTGAATCTTCTGCTTAGTACTTCCTTCATTGAAGCATAATCATCTGGACCAGATACTGTCTGAAGCCTGAATTTACGATATGCATTTTTCTTAGGTTGTCCTTTTTCGAAGACTACCATAGATGCAACTGCAAGTCTGCCAGATATATTTGATATATCATATGCTTCCATTCGATCTGCGCACTCTATTCCAAGTATCTCGGCTATTTCCTTTACTGCTCCAAGAGTTCGCTTTTCCTTTTGCTTTATTCTTTCCATATCCTGACCAAGAACAAGTCTTGCATTGTCCTCTGCAAGCTTAAGGATACTCTTCTTATCTCCCTTTTGAGGAGTTAATATCTTAACATTACTACCTCTTCTCTCTGTCAAAAAGCCTTCAATTAAATCCTGTTCTTCAAGCTCACATGGAACTAATATTTCTTTTGGAAGATATAGTGTTCCAAGATAAAACTGTTTAATAAACGAAGATAATATAGATGATACTTCTGTTTCACCCATTGTAGTCATATGATGATGTTCTCTTCCAAGAAGCTTTCCATCTCTAACAAAGAATACTGTTACAACTATGTCTTCATTTTCCACTGCACAGGCAATTACATCTCTTTCTTCGCCTGAAGATTTATCCATCTGTTGTTTACTTCCTATATGCTTAATGCTTTCGATTAAATCTCTAGTTTCTGCTGCCTTTTCAAATTCCATATCCTCCGCGTATGCTTTCATCTTATCAGTTAAATCTTTAAGGATATCTTTATGATTTCCATTCAAAAATGCTATTGCAGCATTAACCCTTTCTCCATATTCTTCAACAGACACATTACCACTACAAGGCGCCACGCATCTTCCAATCTGATGATATAAACAAGGTCTGTCACATGGAACTCCAGGGGTAATATTCTTTGTACAGGTTCTAAGCTGATACAATTTATTAAGTAGCTCAACTATCTCCTTCACTGCTTTTGCATTTGTATATGGGCCATAATATTTTGATTTATTTCTCTTCATGTTATGGCTATACATTACCTTCGGATAGTTTTCCTCAACTGTCACTCTAATATACGGATACCCCTTATCATCAGTCATAAGAGCATTATATTTTGGACGATATTCCTTAATAAAATTACTCTCTAGCACTAATGCTTCCATGTCTGTAGCAGTAACGATATATTCAAAATATGCTATCTGCTCCACCATTCTTATTATTTTCGGTGAATTATTATGTCCATGTCCTGAGCGAAAATATTGTCTCACTCTTTTATGAAGGTTGATTGCCTTTCCAACATACAAAATATCATCATTGGCATTATGCATTATATATACACCTGGTGAGTTAGGCAACTTAGCCAACTCTTCTTCAATATCAAATAAATTGTCATTTTCCACGCAAACACCTCCCTTATACTACTTATATAATTCGAAATCATTCACACTATAACATACTATGACTTTTATGTGAACTATCTATTGTATTCTGATAGTGAACTACATCGGCAATTGAATTACCGAGCATCTGATGTGCGAGGCTTCGCCTCGTAGATTCAGTGGTGCGTCCATTACACCTCTACTGCTACCTTATTCGGTTACACAGCTACTTTTAATATTCTTGTATTCGCTAGT
>JAQYAV010000155.1 GCA_029338675.1 Lachnospiraceae bacterium | reverse complement strand
AGATCCTATCTACTGTTTTGTGTTTCCATTCTTGGAATAGGATTTTTCTAAATCCTTGAAAATCTCTTAAAGAATTTTCAGGGTTGTCATGTTATTAATATGTCAAAGTTCATTATTCGTTGTCATTAGCGACAACTCATTTATAATATCAAAAAGCTGTTTGTTTGTCAACAACTTTTTTATTTATTTTTACTGCCGTTTCTTAATCAATCTCTGTTTTTCGCGACAGCTTGTTTAATATACCACTATGTTTTTTATAAGTCAATACCTTTTTTATTTTTTGTTCAGATAAATATTTATATTTTTTTTAGATAAAATACTTATAATTACCATTAACTATTCCGATATATACTGTGTAATGAAAAAAGCCTTTATGTGTTGTACATTCCAAATTATTAATCATTAGGAGGTTTATTATGAGGATATGTACAAGTTCAGTTAATATGTGTTCTAAGAGCACATCGTCCATTTCATATGGAAATAATGTTATTTCGCAAACTAAAAATTTTAATTCAGATATTGGTATCAAATCAACTTATACGAACAAAGAACAATTGAACAGAATTAAAAATTTTAATTCTGATATTGGTATCAAATCAACATCAAAAAAAATTAATAGTGTTACTAGTTCAATTTCCGATAACAAGAAATACTATTTTAACAATAGTAATCCCAAAATCGAAAATAATACTATACCAAACAATTCTAACGAAAAAATTATTAACTTTTTACCGTTGTCGCAAAAAAGCCAAATTAATTTACCTGTAACTTACATAAATTATTCAAATAATAGGATTAATAAGAATTTATCTATATTGCAAAGTAATTCAAATAATTTATCCACACAGCAATATTTTGTAAATGAACTTCGAAAATATATTTTGTTTATTCATGATCAGATATCTTTTTTAAGTAGAACATCAAATACAAAGAATAATCATTTTCTTTCATTGCAATCTACCAACTCATCATTTACAAATAATAATATAAATGTTTGGAAAAGACATAATTATGTTGAATTTTCATACGATGAAAAACATTCTTTAATATTTGATTCTACAGGTACTGTTATTACAAAAGACGGAAAATCAATTGACTTTAGTATTTCTTTGGATATGTCTAATTCTTTTGCGTACTCTTCTATTGAAGAATATGAGTCAATTGAAGTTCTATTCACCGATCCACTTGTAATTAATCTTGATTCTAATCCAACAGGAGTTAGTGATCAGTTTTGGTCATTTGACATTGATTCAGATGGTCATTTAGATACTATCCCTTTACTAAAAAAAGGCAGTGCTTTTCTTGTTTATGACAAGAATAATGATGGAGTAATTAATGATGGTTCTGAATTATTTGGTACTGCATCGGGGAACGGCTTTCAAGATTTGAGTAATTATGATATTGATCAAAATGGATGGATTGATGAAAATGACATAATTTATGATAACTTAAAAGTATGGAAAAAGAATGACTCAGGCGATGATATTTTGCTTACTCTTAAAGAAGCGAATGTTGGAGCAATTTTCTTAAAAAATTGCGTTACAAATTATGATATTAAAGATAATGCGAATTCATCACTTGCTAGAATACAAAGCTCTGGTTTTTATCTAACTGAAGACGGAGCTTCCAACAGCATTATGCAAATTGACTTCGCAAAACATTAACATACCAAGTGTTATAGCAAGAAAAATAGCTATGGAATGTTTGTTCATATCACTGTAAATATTTTTACATAAATGATTTGAATGTAGTATCCATAGCTATTTTTATATTTCTGTTAATTATTTTATATAGATTTAATTAATATTCTACTTAAATATTTTTTCAATACCCAACCACCATTTTCACTTACAATTTCAGCTCAACGCTATATGGTATTGGGGTTGTATTTTAGGGTTGCAATTTTTGCTTCTACTATCTTCACACCTTTCTTTGTTATATTGTATATTCTAATTTTTCTAGATTCCACGTTCGAGAAAGTTACTTGCAGAAGGATTTCTCTATTTATCTACTATTTCTGTTTTTCCTTAAGTCTAGCTAACACCATTTCATAACCATCATTTCCATAATTCAATGAACGATTAACTCTACTTATCGTTGCAGTAGAAGCGCCAGTTTCTTTTGCAACTTCTAAATATGTATGATTTTCCTTTAACATTTTTGCAACTGAAAATCTCTGTGCAATTGATAGCACTTCATTTACTGTGCATACATCTTCAAAAAAGTCAAAACATTCATCTACATTTTCAAGAGACAAAACTGCCTCAAAAAATTCTTTTACAGCATCTGTTCTTATTGTCTTTCCCATTAAATCACCTGTTTCTTATTTTCCTTTCTAATCCAAACAGCAACTGCTCCACGATTAACATAGAAATCGCCATATCCATTATCATCTATTTTTATGTTGTATTTTGCATTTCCTAATGCATCAGAAAAATGAGCACCTGCAAACTGCTTTCCAATGTACATTCGTTTTGTTCCTCCTATTCCATCGGAAATCACAACTGCCATACCAGAATCTTTTATATCAGCTACTCCTTCTCTTGTCCAACCAATGCAATTTGGATTATCAAAATAATCATGTTGCTCACCGTAAGCTTTTTCGACACGTAATTTAAGAATTTTATCTAAATCCTTTTTGAAGTTTTTAACATCACATTCTCCAACATAGTCCGGATATGAAACAACAGGATATCCATCCTTTCTAAGCAAAATCAATGAATATGCTATTTTCTTGAACCAATCTTCTACTGTTGACTCAAATATTCCACCTGTTAAAGTGTCACTATTATCAACAAATGTAATGGCATTATATGGTCTTTCACTTACAAGTGTTCCATCAAAAATTTTTCTCAAATCATAGTCACCATGTCCCTTTGAACAATTATATAAATTGTAATGTAATGGAACATCTATAGCACTGACTTTTCCACCAAAACAGTCGATATATTTTTTTATCTCATCAACATTCCATTGCCACATTTTAGTAAGACCAAATAAGTCTGTTTTCATTTTATGGCGAACGTTTTCGAATAAATCTTTATATACATTTAATAAATCATAATTAGCATCGAAAACAAATCCATCTAGCTTTGTATTTTTCTGATACCATTGTCCCCATTTAATTAATTCTTTTTTTGTGTTGGAGTTATTGTAGTTTATTTTATTGCCAATAATAAAATCCCCATTGTCTAACTCTTTTAGCTGTTCTACTGAAATGTTTTTATTCAAATCATGAATTGCTTTTTCTTTGTTCCATTCAATATATGAAAAATCCTTCCAGCTATATTCATAATTTGACTCTTCATGATTTCTACCAGGAAATGTAAATTTTGATAGACCAACAATTTTTTTGTTCTTGCCTACCATTTGACAGTTATCCTGTTTCATAAAATCTTCTGAATCTACATACTCAATTTCGTCTGCCCCATGTTTTTTATCAATTACTATTTCTGTGTATACGTTTATTTTTTTCTGATGCAATGATTTTATTGCATCAATATACTCTTCCTTATTACCATACTTTGTAGAAATGGTACCCTTTTGATTATACTCGCCTAAATCGTACAAATCATATGGAGTATAACCATCATCCTTTGCTCCTAGTGCTCCCTTAAATGCTGGTGGAAGCCACGCCGCAGTAAAACCTAAGCGAGAAAGTTTTGTTGTTTCTTTTTTTAGTGATGCCCATAAACTCTCTTCACAATCATCATTATCATGAAAAAATTGTATTATTGTTCCATTAATAGACATTTCTTCCCCTCCGATTTTTAAGCATAAATTTACCTAAAGTATAGCAAATTACTTTCACATAGTAAAGTAGTAAAATACTAGAAAATTAAATCACTAATATTTTACTACTTAATTGTTCTTTATTTTTTTTTTGTAAATTCTTTTACTCTACATTTTTTGTTACCATCTTCCTCAAATATTTCTATTTTTCCAGACACTTCTTCTCCAGTATAGTTACTACCTTCATATTTTGTGTTATATGCTGCTTCAAAATCAAAGAAATCAACTAATTCATATCGTATATTTTCTTTAATCTGTGGCATATTTTCAGGAATATTATTAATTTTAGATGGTATCAAAAATGCACTTTCACTTTCAAATACTACAGTAAATACTACATCAGCGTACTTGTCACTATTAGTTTCTGTTTTGTTTGCAGATCCTTTTTCTTCACTACTTGTATTTTCCCTTTTATTATTTGACGATTCTGTTATGTTACTTTCTGTAGTCTTGCTTTCTGTTGTTTTGCTTTCTGTAGTCTTGCTTTCTGTTGTTTTGCTTTCTGTTGTCTTGCTTTCTGTTGTTTTGCTTTCTGTTATGTCATTTTTGCTTGTAGAAGCTCCTGTTTTATTATCTTTTTTATTCTTGTCCTCTGAATCTTCAAATCTTTTTTTATAAATATTATACCCATTACCATCTTCATCAAAAGAATTATTATCAGTAGAATTATCATTATCAAAATAATCAACATCTTCAATTTGTTGAATTTCTTCAGCATTTGCCATTTTGTCATTAATATTTTCTGTTTTTGATTCGTCTAAGCTATTTGACAATTCTATACTATTTGAATACATTTTTTCATCTATGTGATTGCTACTATTATCAGATTTTGGATTATTTATGCTAGAAAAAATAGGAACTACAATAACTATTGCCAATAATGCCGCGGCAAGTAATGAAAAACGCCCTATATTCCTTTTTTTCTTCTTTGAAATAAAATTAATTCTTTGGTCATTTACAAATTCTGCACTACTCATTTCTGTAGTACTTTTAGTGTTGCTTAACGAATTGGCAGCTACTGTCTGATTAGTTATACCAGTGGAAATACTTGAATCTATATTTTCTTTGTTAAGATTATTTTCTATTTTAGACTCATTTGATAAATTCTTTACCTCTTGATCAAAACCAGCAGATATTTTGTCCCACAAATCAGGAGTGTCTTTTTCTATTGCTTTAATGTATGCATTTATTTCATTTTCAAACAATTGAATTTCTTTTTCTTCATTCATCTTTTCTTCTTTATTGGACATAATTATTTAGACACCTCCTTATTTTTTTTATTCCTTGATTATATATCCATGTAACTGTACCAATAGATTTATTAAGTTGGGCTGCAATATCTTTAAATTTAATTTCACCTAGCAGTCTCATGTTTATTATTTCTCTTTCAGCATCATTTAGATATGTCATTGCTTTTTTCATATCTTCTGCTAATACTATTTTATTTTCAACTGGGTTACTCTCACGATTAGCAAAATTCAGCTCTTCAAACTTATCTTCTATTGTTCTATCGTCCTCTTCATCTTCGTAACCCGAATATGCTATCTCGCGATTTGTTTTTCTTAAAAAATCAATGCACATATTTCTTACAATTGTAATTAACCATGCTTTATGTGGACTTCCTTGTTTGAATGATGGTGCCACTCTAATTAACTTTATAAAAAATTCAGAAGTAATATCTTCCGCATTTTCTTTATTCTTAAGCTTATCGTATGCTGTTATGTATATCATACTTACGTAATCTTGGTAGATTAGTTTTAGCGAATTTTTATCGCCAGCTGCTACTCCCATAATAGCCTGTTGAAATTCTATATCTGTCACAAATAACCTCCTATGTATATAAAGAGGTCGATATTTCGACCAGTCACTAGTAAATTCTGGCTCGTATATTATATATACGATTCCATTTTGTTTTTTTATGTAAAAAAATATATTTTTTCAAATTTCACATTCCTGATACTTCACCTATTAAATAAAATATTGCAAGCTGAGTTCGATCTCTCAATTGTGTTTTTTCAAGTATTGTACTTATATAGTTACGTACTGTACCTTCACTAAGAAATAGCTTTTGTGCAATTTCTTTATTACTTAACCCCGCAGCGACCTCTGCCATAATAGAAGCTTCTTTATCAGATATTTCATATTTTACAAAATCAACTTTACTGTTTTTATTAATTAAATCTGGTAATTTACAAACAATATCTTGTCCAAACACACTTTGACCCTCATATACTGCTTTTAATGCTGGTATAATTCCTTCAAAATCCTGTTTTAAAATATATCCTTTTGCCCCTAGATTTATTGCCTTAACAATGTATTCATCGTCAAGAAATGTTGTTAAGTATAGAATTTTTGCTTCTGGATGATTTTTAATTATCTGCTCACCAGCTTCAAGACCTGACATTTCATTCATTCTAATATCCATTAGCATTATTTCAGGTTGATACTGCTCATATAATGAAATTGCTTCTTTTCCGCTATTTCCAGTTGCTAAGACTTCCACTTGGGAATCTGCTTCTAAAATTGTTTTAAGAGATATTGCCACCAATGCATCGTCATCAATAATTACTATTTTCATAAATTCTCCTTTATTTCATCATAAACTACAACTGATATATTGTATTTACTATTCTTTTTTGGGAATCGTAGCAAATACTTTAAAGCCGTTACTAGTATCAATTCTCAATATTCCGTTTAAGCTTTCAACTCTGTCCTTAATATTACTTAAACCAATTCCATCACCATTATATGCTTCAAAATCTTTTTTTTCATTTCTGTTATTAAAGCAATAATCGTGAACAACAATCTGATACATGCTAGGGTGTTCTCTGATTAAAACATTTACATTGCTATTTGAACTATGTTTAATTATATTAGAGCTTGCTTCTTTAACAATTCCAATAATAGCATATTTATATTTTTTGTCTGTGTTTTTGCTAATATCATATTCAAATTTAACATCAAATTTTGTTTTTAGTTCATCTACAATTTCGCCAATAACGTGCTTCATATCTATAGCTTCATCATGTAAATCATGAACACTTTCTCGAATAGTGTTCATTGCAATATCCATATTATTTTTTATTGACTCTAGTTGCCCATGTAAAGGCTCTTCCTTATATATTGTCATTAATGCGCCAATTTGCAAAATTGATCTTGTTATTACATGTCCAACATTATCATGTATCTCTCTTGCTATTCTATTTCTTTCTTTTAAGGTTGCTGCGTACACTTCATAATTTTGCTTTTCAGTAAGTATTTTATTGTTTTTTTCTAGAAATAAACTTTTTTCATAGCTGTCATCACGTATTTTCTTTGCTGCTCTTTCGTTATTTATTTTATTATATGAATTAATAACAAGATACATAGAAAATACGCAAACCATTATTATTTTTGCTAAAAAAAATCCATCTGAATCTAATTCTGAAAATGTATATATACCAGATAAAGCAGTAAAAACTAGTATATACCAGCATTTTGAGAGCATAGCTTCAATAACGACCAAAGGAATAAAGCATATCATATTTGGAAAAATCGGCATAATAAATGCGTATATTATGCTTGAAATAACAGACATTCTTTTAGTTTCAGAAAAAGAATTTGATGAAATATATAAAATCACAAATAGAAGCGCAATTAAAATATCCTCTGCGCTTCTAATTTTTCCAAATGTTACTAATGATAAGAGCAAAATAATTATTTTATCAAAAATATATTTCATAAAGTCCTCCAATAATTATTTCTACTATACTTACTTTTTATCATTTTAACACTCTTATTTTATTTTGTCTTTATTTTTATGCTTCCTGAATTCTATTTTTCTTGGCAATAAGCATTGCTATTGATAAAAATACTATTCCAAATAAAACCTGATATCCATAACATTTATATAACTCTGTCTTACTTCCTCCATCAAAAATTATTTGATGTGCGACTACATACCAATGTGTTGGTATAAAATTCGATATAAACTTTACCCCATTTCCCAATAAATCCATTGGAACAAATATTCCACCAAGAAATGCCATAGCAAGTGATATAATATTGGATATCCCATTAACAGCATCCATGCTTAAATCAAAGCCTGATAATATACTAACCATTCCAATCCCTACAAATGTAAAAGCAATTGCATTAAGAATTATATGTATAAAATCTTCCTCGAACAATAATTCTCCACACATAATCCAAGATAATAATACAAACACTACTAACATAGCAACTGTAAGCACTAATGTTCCCATAATAATCTGAATTGTTTTTTTCTTAATAGATAAACATGAGATTTCCGTTCTATTACTAATTTCTTTTTTATTAAATGTCATAATTACAGGACCTATTCCAGTGAAAAAAAGCATTAGCAAAATATATGGGATATATAAATAAAAGTAATAAACCATGTTTTTTTGTTTTGTTTCACCTGATATTTCAACCAAATCTTCAGGATTGAGAAGCTTAACAGTTTCATCGAAAGCTTTTTCTAATGAATATCCTTTTTCTGTAAGTGCTTTCATTGTATCCTGAAAATTAGAAATGTCATTATCCACATATAAACCTATATACGTTCCACTTCTTTTCATATTATTTAATGAACCAGATTTGCTATATCCCTCATTAATGTATAATACATAATCTACCTTTTGATATAGTATTGCATTCTCTATATCCTGTTCACTATCTTCAAGCTCAACTATATCATGAGATAACTTTATGTATTCTGTTAAATATTTTGACGCTTCGCTATTATCATGGTCAAATATTGTTATTTTTGCTTTTTTAGTTTCAAATTTTGTTGCATTTTTTGTTTCTGAAGAAGCATACATTCCCATTAAAACAAGAAAAATACCTGTATAAATTAACAAAGCTTCTTTATATTTCCAGGTAATTCTAAAAAAAGTCTTAAATACTTGCATACTGTTTTCTCCTTCCTAATAACAATCCTGCAATTATCAATACTATTGCCATAACGATCATTGTTATTACGTTATTCATATATCTATCCATATCTCCAAATTGATTAAGTGAAACGAACGAATCACTAACTAATACAGCTGGATTAATTTTATTAATAAGTGGGCAAACCTCTTCTACTCTCATTCTCATATCTTCAATCATTAAGCCACTTAAAAAGCACAAGAACAATGAGCCACCTGTTACAATAGCCTCTTTGATTTTTCTTGGAAGACTACTAATTTTTCCAATAAAATATCCAAATCCAACGCCAAGCATATTACCTGCAAATGTAATTAAGAAGATATACTGATATTGAGTACCCATCTTAGCACCAATAATATTTAGATATATTGTTGCAATAAACGTTAACAGGGATAACACAATTATCATTGATAATAATCCACCAAATGCAGATACAAATTTATTGTTTTCTCCTAATTCTATTCTAGCTCCTAATGTAGAAAGATTAGCCTGTGTATCAATTGCAAAGCTTAATCCTACAAAAGAGGCAAATAAGCAACTCATTGCAATAAGATTATAAAAATATTGTTGAAATACATCGTTGTTGCCTGTTCCAAAAGATATTTCTTTGTTTTCAGATATTGGATATTCAACAGCTTCCACTGATACATCCTGATTTACTGGTTGACTAGTTTGCAAAGACATCATTTTATGGTACTCAACTACAATCTGTGAAAGAATACTTTCGCTTACTCCTTTGGTTAAAAGCTTAAGCTTTAACTCATACCCCTCTGAATAAAATACGCCTATAACTTCTTTATCTTCTAAAAGCTTTAATGCATCATCCATGGACTCTGCATATGTTACTTCTAAAAGTTTTTCATCAGATTCAGAATCATTTTTTGCGTTTTCTTCAATTTCCTTAAATACATCTTTTACAATAGGTTCATCGATATAAGCTGCAACCTTGATATTGTGAAAAACATCATTTTTTTCGTATATGTCAGAAAATACCATACAAAAGATTGTTCCAAGAGCTATTGTGAATAAAAAACTCCAAAACAACTGAGTTTTATTTCTTATAGTCCTTAATAAATTATACTTAAAGCTATGTAAAAACATCTTGTTATGCCTCCCTATCTCTTAATTCCTTTCCTGTTATTTCGAGGAATACATCATTTAATGTTGGAAGTTCAGAATATACTCTTCCGCAATTAATATTATTTTCATTGAAGAAGTTTAATACATTAATTAAATTATGTTTTCCTCCAGAATATTTTATGGTTAAATTGTTATCCTGATAAATAACCTCATATGCATGTTTTAACTTTTCTAACTCTTTTATCTGACTTTCATCTAGCTCTACTGCTTCAATTCTTAATGTTTCAGTATTCTTAATCATAGTTTTAAGTTCTTCTTTTGTTCCTATTGCAATATTTTTTCCTCTGTCCATAATCGCAATTCTATTACAAATTTGCTCAACCTCTTCCATGTAATGTGAAGTATAAATAATTGTTGCTCCTCTTCTATTTAACTCTTCAATTCCTTCAAGTATTTTATTTCTACTCTGGGGATCTACTGCAACTGTAGGTTCATCCATAATAATCAGCTTCGGTTTATGAGCAATACCACATGCAATATTAAGTCTTCTAAGCAAACCTCCCGAAAGCTTTTTAGGATAAAATTTCTTAAACTCTGCTATTCCTACAAAATCTATTGCTTCTTCAACATACTGCTTTCTAGTTGCTTTATCTTTGATATATAAGCCACAGAAATAATCAATATTTTCATATACTGTAAGTTCGTCAAAAACTGCAACATTTTGCATTACAACTCCAATATTTCTCTTTGCCTTATAATTATCAGGCTTCATTTTTTCACCAAATACTGAAATTTCTCCTTTGTCGTATTTTAGAAGAGATAACAGGCAGTTTATTGTTGTTGTTTTTCCTGAACCATTAGGTCCAAGCAAACCAAATATTTCGCCCTCTTTTATCTCTAGATTAAAATGATCTAATGCTAAAATCTCTTTATATCTTTTTACCAAATTCTCGATTTTTACTACACTACTCATATTTTGCTCCTTTTATAAAGAATAATTATTTGCTTTGTTTACTATATAGTATTTTATTTTGTTAAAGAATTTAAGTGTGCAATGTCAAAATGTAATATGACAAATGTAACATTCCTTACTTACAAACGTATAATGTCATGATAATTAGATTTGATAACACATAAAATGTACTTACAAAAACTCCTATTGTTTGCTTCTAAATCAAATCACGCAAACCATCATAATAAATCAAAAAAGCTGACAATCGAATTATTACTTCGTTTGTCAGCTTTTATTTGTTTAATGTTACATTACTCTCAATTTATTTCACTTCAACAAATGAATCTATAAATTCCTTTGCCCAGCTTTCCTTCTCATCAGGATATGTTATAGAAACCTGAATAATATAGTTGGCTTCTCTTCTAACATAAATCATCTGAGATTTTCCCACATCTGTACCTACTAAAGTTCTTACATAGCTTTTGCCACCTAATTTCACATCTTCAATGCTCTTTATTGTATAATTTACAGATTGATTATTAACTAATGCTTCAGCTGTCTTATTTACAAAATCAGCTAATGAATCATCATATATTCCACTCTTTTTTGTATTATTAAACGAGATAGAAATAAGTGTATTTCCTTCATCTAATAAAATAAGTGAATCATAAGAAATACCATTCATTGCATCTTCAAAATCTTCAATAGTGTATCTCTCATCATCCCCAAACATATTCTGACCGATTGCTAGTTTAGCTGCAATTTCACTATCTGAAAGAACTTGCATATCCTTTGTAACTGGAAATGCTATTCCAATAGACTTGTTTTCTAACATTGCATCTGAAACAGTTGCTCGACCAATTTTTATATCCTCTTGTTTTGAATAATCAACATCTGTTGATGTCGCATATACCACCTGTGATTTTTGCTTTTCTTCAGTTGTTGCTTCACTTGTTGATGTTTCCTTTTCAGCTACAGTAGTATTTTCAGTTTTCTTCTTATCATTATCCTTACCACAAGCCACGCATACTAATGATAAAGTAATCAATGAAAGAATAGCCAATGTTTTCTTCATTACCATTATCCTCACTTTCAATTTAAGCAAATTTAATTTTATTTTAACCTCGATATATAATAATGCATTTTATATAAAATGTAAAGCAACGTAAAAAATAAATCCATAAGCTACTCCAAAGTAAAACAGACTAGCTTATGGACTAATTATATATAATCTATGTTTTATCTTACCATTCCTCAGATATACCAATTCCTATTGCATTAGGTCCAACATGACATCCAATACTCAATGATAACTGATTATAATAAACCTTTGCCTGTGGGAATGTTTCTCTTACCTCGTTCTCCCAATTATCAGCATCTTCTTTGTTAAGAAATGTTCCAGCAGCTCCGATTACAAGCTTGCCCGCTGGAATAGCTGTAAATCTAGTTTCTAAATCCTTCTTAACAGCTTCAAGTATCTTCTTCTCGCATTTCTTTATTCCACGAACCTTCGCATATGCATCTAACTTCTCACCTTGGATTGTTAAAATTGGTTTAATATTTAACGCTGAACCAATTGCCGCACCAGCAGGAGTAACTCTTCCACCTCTCTTAAGGTACTCTAATGTATCAACAGCAATATATATGCTTGAATACCCACCTAACTCTTCAAGTTTAGCCTTTATTGATTTAGCATCCATACCAGAATCAGCCATTTTCTTTGCATCTAATACCGACTGTCTTAATGTAACTGAAATTCTATGATTATCAGCAACACAAACCTTTCCGTTAAATTCCTCTGCTAAAGAAATTGCCACATGACAAGAGCTACTAAGGCCACTTGACATTGGAATATAAACTACTTCATCATATCCATTGGAAAGAATAGTATTCCACATGTCTTCAACATCCCCTGGAGAAGGTTGCGACGAAGTAATCTGTTTTCCAGCTTCCATAGAAGCATAAAATTCTTCCATTGTTATATCTTTATTTTCAAAATAAGTAACATTATCTACAATAACCGGCATTGGAAGAACATAAATACCAAGTTCTTCGCCCTCTTGGCACGTAATTCCACTATTACTATCTGTCATAACCGCAGTACGCATCCATTTTTCCTCCCACTATTTCAATATAACTCTCACATGCGATTTTATCATTATTTTATATTTTGTACAACCAAAATTATTATACATCCATATTTTTTCTAATGTAGCAATTGTTGCACAACACTCTTAGCAAGTTCCATATTATATACATGAAGCGCATTAGAAGCTACTTCGATTTTTTCTCTATCTGCTTCATCAAAGCTGAAATTATTTAATCCATCTAAAATTTTCATAGCTTTTTCTGCTTCAAGCTCATCAATGTAAAAATTAATACTATCAACCATTTCCTTAAGCAAATCTTTATCTAGTTCATCGCCAAACGAAACTTCACTATCTGTGTTCTTATCACTATGAACTTCTACTATTGCCGATTCGCCTACAATTTTACCTTCAGAAATTGTATTTTCAATAGTAAAATCAGGTTTGAATTTCTTTAACACTTCCACAACGCTGTCATTAACTGCCGAATATGTTTTAATAAAATAATCATGATTGTCTAGTATATAATCTATTCTATTCTCTTTTCCAGCCATCTCTAGTTCTCTAGCTAAATTACCAGCGCTAGCAGCGCCAATATTATTTAATCCACTCTTTAGAGCATGAACCAATATTGTATAATTTTCCCAATCTTCTTTTTCTTTAAATGCGTTAAGATTTTTGATTTTATCCTCTGTTGTTGACGATATTATCTCTAATATATCCAAATAATCTTCGATTTCTCCACAATACTCAAGTGCTTGTGAAACATTTATTTCAACGTCATCAAGCATTTCCTGAATTTGTTCTTCTAAGGATAATTCTTTACTTTCCTCACCTTGTTCTTCATAAAAAACTATTTTTTCTTCAGGTAATACTCTAGCTAATTGTTCATTCAAGGCCTTCTTATCAATTGGTTTTGAAATATATCCATCAAAGCCTAAATCCATTAACTCCTTATTTACTCCAACAATTGCATTGGCTGTAACAACAATAATTGGAGTATCTGAATTTACAACACTATCAGCTTTAAGTCTTTTCATAGTTTCAACGCCATCCATGTCTGGCATCATATGATCCATAAAGATAACATCATATTTTTCTTTTTCTGCAATTGAAATACACTTCAAACCAGAATTGACCATATCAACTTCAATTCCAAGCTTTTTGAGAATATTACTTTCCACTTTAAGATTTATTTCGTTATCATCAACAAGCAAAATCCTAACATTTTTATAAGAAACATTTTTATTAATCTCAATTTTTTCAACATATTTTGTTTTTGATATTTTCTGTGTAAGCTTAATATTAAAATCACTTCCATTGCCATATTCACTTACAACACTTATATCGCCACCCATAAGCTCAGCTAACTGTTTTGCAATAGATAGTCCCAAACCAGTTCCCTCTACGTTATAATTGCCTAAACTGTCAGCTTGTTCGAATGAATCAAATATTGAAGCAATCTTCTCAGGCTTGATTCCAACACCAGTATCCTTTATATGTATATCAAAAACAATAATATCATCGTTAATTTTATAATCAACGTTAAAAGAAACCTCTCCATCAAAGGTGTACTTTACGGCGTTACCTAAAATATTAACTAAAATTTCTCTAAATCTCGTATAATCGCCATATAACATTTGAGGAATACCTGGCTTTATATCTGATTCAAATGTAAGACCTTTTGCCTCTGCTTGATTCTTTATCATCATACAAATGTCTTTGAATAAATCATCTACTGAATATTCGATATTAACAATATCCATCTTTCCAGATTCAATTTTGGATATATCAAGAATATCATTAATAATGCCTAGTAATGCATGTGACGAAGAATCAATATACCCTAAATATTCTTTAGTGGTATCATCAATATTTTGTTCCCTAATAAGTTGTGTGAAACCTATGATGCCATTCATTGGTGTTCTTATTTCATGCGACATTTTTGCAAGAAACATTGATTTTGCTATGTTAGCTTCTTCTGCTTTTTTTCTTATTTTCTCTAATTCCTGAGTATATTTATAATCTTTGGTTTTATCAAAAATCCAAACCATATACCCACCATTACCATTTTCACTTTTTATTGCACTTTCATTAAGGGTTGAAAAATCAAGTTCATATATGTTTCCATTTTTTTGAAAAGTTTTTTTAGGATTATCAGACTTGCTGCCAACCCCTTCAAATAAAGACCAAACAAACTCATCTGCAATCTTTTTATCAGCCAATTCATCAAAGGTTTTGTAGGCTGTTTGATTTGCAAACAAAAACTTTTTTGTACTTCCAACAACAACAAGTCCTGCTGAAGAAGCATCCATAACTGACTTACTTGCCAACTGTAAAGTATCAAGAAGTCCATATCTTAATACATTTAATCCAGCTAACATAGTTGATATTAATACACCCATTGGTGTTGGATCTATTCCCTTTAATGCAGGTGACAAATTAAGTACTAACGCAACCCCTGGAACTAATCCAGATGCAAACAATAATGCCAGTCTGCTCCTTTGTTTTCCACTTCGCTGTCGCATCGTTGTAAAGGAAATATACACAAATCTAAGCATTACCCCTAATGTAACAATCATAAATAAGTAATAAAAAATTCCTTTTCCAAGAACTAAATGACCAAAATCACCATCGTATACATATTCCCATGAAGTATAATAAAGATGATGCCATGGAAATGTAAAAATAAGAATCAAAACAAAGGTATCAAAGGCTAGTATTGGATATAGCCATTTTTTTGATATTTCAACATCACAATATTTTTGAATAAACAATAAAAAAAGGACCATGGCATAACATTTTCCTATATAGCCAACCCTAACTGCTACAAGAGCCTCGTCTAAAGAATCAGCTAACAATTCCAATAAATATCCAACCAGTCCTAAAAAAGAACAAGTTGCCGTCATTGTAAGTACTTTTTGATAATATGATGGCGGTTGTATCATGAATAATATAATACTTAAAAATCCAATAACAGATGCTATTGCATGAATAGTTACTAACAAAGTTACCATAGGCTGTCCTCCTATATAATGCAAAAATATAACTATCCACCGAAACAAAAAGCAAAAGTGGATGTTTCCATTCTAAAATCATAAACCTACAATTGCCGGTCAACTTATGTATAATTCAATTATTTCTAATATACATTATCAATTAATTGTTGTATTAATTCCAATAATGCATCAATGCTAATAGGCTTAGTCATTATTCCATCAGGCATATTTCTTGCACATGCCAATTCAATTTCATCTCGACTTAACGAAGAAGCCATTATAACAGGAATCTTCTTTGTTGATTCCCTGTGCTTAAGAATATTAAGAATATTATTGCCGTTATAAAGTGGCATAAAATAATCTAATATAATCAAATCAACTGTATGATTACCTAAATAATCAAGAGCAGTTTTTCCCGAATCCACTGTAAGAACCCGATAGAATTTTGATAATTTAAATTTCGATATCTTCAAGAAGTCTGCATCATCATCAATCATAAGAATTGTCTTATTAATCTTATATGCATCTAATTTTGCAAAAATCTCCTGAAGCTTGTCTAGAAGGCTTGTTTTAGATACAGGCTTAACCATATATCCATCTGCCCCCATAGAAATACATCTAAGTACTGTGTTTCGGTCTTCCTTACCAGTTAAAAAAACAACAGGCACACCATCCATATTGCTCATTGCTCTTATCATTGAAAATGCCTGAATGCCAGAAACATTAGGCATCTCAATATCTAATAAAATAATATCAGGAGTTGATGTTTTACAATATTCAATCAATTCTATTCCTGAAGAAAGAGGTATAGGATTATATCCGTCAACAGACTTGATGTATTTTTCAAGTATCATTCTTGACTGTTGATCATCATCTACAATTACTATATTTTTAAACCCACCCATACTCTTCCTCCTTTCACAATCTTATTTTCTCTAATATTAAAATCATACCAATTTTTTTACTATTTTTCAAGATGATTTAACATATGATCTTCCACTACGCTAAAGCCTATAGTAAAGACAAATGCTTTATTAAAAAAACATGTATTTTCTATCTTCTATCCAAAAAGCAATAATATTTCAAAAAAACATATAAAACAAATATTATTTTTGAAAATATTATATATAATAACGAGAAAATTCACACGTTTTAATTCTTATGAAACTCTTCTAACTCTAAACCATCATTTCTTTCAAGAAGCATTCTAATTGACCACTCATTTGCAAAAAGTAACAACGGATTATCCTTCATATCCTTTACCTTTTTACAATCACTAATCATCTTAAGCTTATTCAAATCAGTACTTGGATCTTTAACCCATCTGATATACCCATATGGTAGAGGCTCAAGCCTAATATCGCATCCGTACTCATTCTCAAGTCTATATTTCAATACATCAAATTGAAGTACACCAACAACTCCAACAATTATCTCTGATAAACCTAATGTATAGTCCTGAAAAATCTGTATTGCACCTTCCTGGGCAAGCTGCGTTACACCCTTATTAAACTGCTTTCTCTTCATAGAATCCAACTGTACAAGTCGACAAAAATGCTCTGGTGCAAATGTAGGAATCCCCTCATAAATAAACTTCTTACCTGGCTGACACAATGTATCACCAATTGAAAATATTCCTGGATCAAATACGCCTATTACATCGCCAGCATACGCTTCATCAATGATTTTTCTATCCTGCGCCATAATTTGTTGTGGCTGGGAAAGCTTAAGTTTTCTTCCACTTTGTGGATGATATACATCCTTTGAAGCATCAAATTTACCAGAACATATTCTCATAAATGCAATTCTGTCATGATGTGCTTTATTCATATTAGCTTGGATTTTGAACACAAAACCAGAAAATGGTTCTTCAACAGGATCAATAATTCCTTCATCAGACATTCTAGGTAGTGGCGATTTTGTCATCTTAAGGAAGTGTTTTAAAAATGTCTCAACACCAAATGTAGTAAGTGCTGAACCAAAAAATACTGGCGAAAGCTCTCCTCTATCAACAAGTTCTTGTTCAAATTCATCACTTGCTCCGTCTAATAGTTCAATTTCTTCCATCAACTGATTATATAAAAATTCATCAATTTCTTCTTTAATTGCTGGATCATCAATGGAGTAATCTGTTTCAGCCGCACTCTTTGCGCCACCAACAGAAACCGCCTTAAACATTGAAACTTTCTTAGTCTCTCTATCATATACGCCCTTGAATCTCTTGCCAGCACCAATTGGCCAGTTAATTGGACAAGTTTTAATTCCAAGCACATTTTCTATTTCATCTAATAATTCAAAGGAATCTCTTGCCTCAAGATCCATCTTATTAATAAAAGTAAAAATAGGAATATGTCTCATAACACAAACCTTAAAAAGTTTAATTGTCTGAGCCTCAACACCCTTTGAAGCATCAATAACCATTACAGCAGAATCTGCAGCCATAAGAGTTCTGTAAGTATCCTCTGAAAAGTCTTGATGTCCTGGCGTGTCAAGAATATTTATACAGTAGTTATCATAATTAAATTGAAGAACAGAAGAAGTTACAGAAATACCTCTTTCTTTTTCAATCTCCATCCAGTCAGATACAGCATATTTTGAGTTAGCTTTTCCTTTTACTGAACCAGCTGTATTAATTGCTCCACCGTAAAGCAAAAATTTCTCTGTCAAAGTAGTTTTTCCTGCGTCAGGATGTGAAATGATTGCAAAGGTTCTTCTTTTCTCAATTTCATTTTTGTATTGTTCCGCCATATTATCCTCCAAACAAAACATTACTATATGTAATAATATTATTATCTAATCTAAATTGGCAAAAATGCCTATAGAATATAATTATATCATATATCAAATAATTTTTTCTACTAGGAAATTATTATATTTTTATTCTTTCAGAAATTAATACATTTTTATTCTTTCTAATCAGTAATCAATAGCAAATAAATTATAAAAATATCATATTATTTATAGCTATAATTTACACTTTATTTTATTGTTCATTTATATTATTATCTAAACTAACAAAAATTAATTTACAAGGAGATATTTCATGAACTTAAACAATGGAATAAACTTAGGTGGTTTTTTATCACAATGTGTACATACAATGGAGCACTATAAATCATTTATAACAGAACAAGATATATCAAAAATTGCAGAATTAGGTTTTGATCATATTCGTCTTCCTATCGATTACGAGGTAATCGAAGATTGTAATCAAGCAATAAAGGAAGAGACAATTATATTCGTTGATAAAGCCGTTGACTGGTGCAAAAAATATAATTTGAATATAATATTAGATTTACACAAAGCACCTGGCTATGATTTTAATGATGCTGGCTGTGCAGAAAAAAATAATTTATTTAACGATGAAAAATTAAAAAACCGTTTCATAAATATATGGAAAATCATGGCAAACAGATACGGAAAAAAGCCACATGTTGCCTTTGAACTACTTAACGAAGTAGTTGAACAGGAAAATGCTGACAAGTGGAATGAGCTTATTGAAAGCTGTACAAATGCTATTCGCTCAATAAACAAGGAAACACCTATTATTTATGGTGGTATCCAGTGGAATAGTGCTAAAACCTTAAAGCTTCTCAAGGTGCCTAAAGATAAAAATATTATTTTCACTTTTCATTTTTATGAGCCATTTTTATTTACTCATCAAAAAGCCAACTGGGTAAAGCTAATGCCGAAAAAAGATATATTCTACCCTTCTACAATGGAATATTTCCAAGAAGAAACTAAGATATTAGGCTATCAGGGTGCTGGAATTGATGATGCTGAACAAATTAAAATGGGACCTGAATATATTGAATACATGATTAAAGAAGCTATTCTGGCTGCACAAAATGCGAATGTATCACTTTACTGTGGAGAGTTTGGAGTTATTGATCAAGCTCCTATTGAAGACACCTTAAAATGGTTTGAAGACGTTAATGAAGTTTTTAGAAAATATAAAATTGGTTGCGCCGTATGGAGCTATAAATTAATGGATTTCGGAATTACAGACGAGCACTATAGTCCTATTTTTGATAAATTAATTTCTATGTGGAATAACAAATAAACTAAAATCAGTACCAATGATTTAACCTATGTAAGGAAATATATAGGGTTAATTAATCACATGGTACTGATTTTTTTAGTGCATTAATCAAATAATTATTATCTACATTTGTTTTAACTGCAATTCTATAATATCCTTTTTCTAAGTTGGAATAATTTGAGCAATCCCTAATTAATATACCTTGTTTAAGTAATATGTCATACAAATCATATTTTGACTTTATTAAAACAAAATTAGCTTCTGATGGATACACCTTAATTTTTAAACTTTCCAACGCATCCACAAGCCTTTCTCTTTCGCATTTTACATAGTCAACAGCATAAGCCAAATACTCATATTCCTCCAAAGCCTTTACACCTGCACGTTGTGCCAAATATGATACATTCCATTCTGGGAGATGCTTATTTATAATATATGCTAAATCATAACTACAAATCCCATAACCTAACCTAAGACCTGGCAACGAGAATATTTTAGTGAAAGCATTTATAATAATAACATTATCATAATTATTGCTAAATACATAATTAGCTATACTTTTCATGTTAGTAAAGTCGATAAAGCATTCATCAACAATAATTGTTACACCAATTTCATTTGCTTTATTGATTATCTTCTTTAAGAGCTTATCCTCAATACATCTTCCCGTTGGATTATTGGGGTTTGTTAAAAACATTATATCAATACTATCATCGATATAATCCAAAACATCCTCCGTTAATAAGAAATCCTGATTTTCCTTTAGAAAGTATTGTTTTACATTGCAATCTACCGCGTCGCACACACTCTTATATCCCAAAAATGAGGGTTCAAGAATTAATGCATTTTTAGGACGTAAGCCATGCATAATCGCCATAAATAATTCAGATGCACCATTTCCCACAATTATATTTTTACTTTCAACACTATATTTTATTGAGATTTTTTTCTTTAATTCTTCACATAATAAGTCTGGATAGCAGGAAAGCTTATCTAACTCTTTTCCAATTTCATCTAGTACTCTTTGAGGAATCCCAAGTGGATTTACATTCACTGAAAAATCTATATTCACTTTATTTCTATAAATATCTCCACCGTGCATTTTTCTTCCTCACTAATTCCTAACCTGCAGCTTACATAATACATAATAAAATCGAAAGTAGCAATTCGCATACTATTATACTTACAAATGATGTCATATATAATAATTTATTTGCCTTTTTTATATCGGAATTTTCAATAGGTCTTATATCATCACCAATATAAGGTTTTTCATATATCTTTCCAAAATAGCTGGCATTCCCAGCAAGTCTTATAGATAGTGCCCCAGCACAAACTGCTTCTGTATGTGCTGAATTCGGGCTTGAATGTTTTCTCTTATCTCTTTTATATATTTTGTACGCATTATTTGTGTTAAAATCATCACATAATATGGCACAAGAGATAATCATCAAATATGCACTAATTCTAGCAGGTAGATAATTTAATACATCATCTAATCTTGCTGCTGCCCTTCCAAAATACAAATATCTTTCATTCTTATATCCTACCATAGAATCCATTGTATTAACTGTTTTATATAGCAAACCTAAAATAGGTCCACCAATAGCTGTATATAGCATTGGGGCAATAATACCATCAGAGGTATTCTCTGCTACTGTTTCAAC
This sequence comes from Lachnospiraceae bacterium, assembly GCA_029338675.1. Taxonomy (GTDB): domain Bacteria; phylum Bacillota; class Clostridia; order Lachnospirales; family Lachnospiraceae; genus Coprococcus_C. The sequence continues at coordinate 30,954 of JAQYAV010000155.1, read as the reverse complement.
TGCTGCCTTAGTAATTCCTTCATAATCAAGCTTATCTGTATCTCTTCCAACAATCATAGAAACTGCATATCGTGCTTTATCAATATCATCATCTTCTATTGCATAATATACCTTCATACTTTCATCTTTTAAGCATTTTATTGCCAAAATATAATATGTCAATATTGCTTCAACAAAAATCCCTAATATCATATGAAGCTTATATGAAAAAATAATAAGAAATGATGTTGTTAATCCTACAATAGCCAACATAATAATAACTAAGCAGGTGCCTCTTTTTTTCTTTGAATTATCTGATAGTATTTTTGTGTTATTTTTATCTCCAATAAATTTCTTTTCAAATAAAGATATTAAATTCCCAATGGTCCTTATGGGATGGGGTAAAGAATATGGATCGCCAAAAATAATATCCATTATATACCCTAATATAAGCGCAAGCATATGTCCTGTAACTATCTGTTTCATTTAATTAATCCTCAAGTATCTAATATTTTTTTATTAATGTCAGTTTTTCTTCTTGTCAAAAATATTCTCATCCTAGTATACGATATATTTCATCCATATCAAGATGCTTTCTCATTTCATATGCAAGCTTATCGTATTGTTGTTCCTTATAGCTTGCATAGTCGACTAATAGATCATCATCGAAAATTATGCCCTTTTCATTTGCAAAATATCCAATGATTTTTTTGCAAATATCTCCTTTATCAAAAATACCATGCACATAAGTTCCATAAACTCCTCCTGATGAAAGTCCATCAATTTTTGTTTTGTTAGTGCCTTGTTCAAATAATGTACAAAAATCTTTAGATACCTCTTCATAAGAGCAATTTATTGTTTGACCCATATGAATCTCATACCCACCTAATTTGCTTCCAGAAAGAAACTTTAATGGGCCGCTAATTTCATTTATTGTTCCAGATACCTGAGTTCTTGTTTTTTCACTTGTTAAAGTCGTCTTTACCGGAAGAAGTTCAAGACCTCTAACTAAGCCACCTTCTTCAACATTATATGGATCTGATATTTCTATTCCCAACATTTGATATCCACCACAAATGCCAAAAACAATCTTTTCTCTAGACATCTTCTTAATTAATGCTTCAATACCATTCTGTCGCATCCACAATAAATCTCCCATTGTATTTTTACTTCCTGGAAGAATAATCATATCTGGATTCCCCATTTCAGATGGTTTAGTAATATACCTTACACTTACTCCACTGATTTTTTCAAATACTGCAAAATCAGTAAAATTGGATATTCTTGGATAGTGTATTACTGCTATATCAATTAATTCCTGCTTTTTAGCATTAAATCTTTCTGTTAAACTATCCTCGTCTTCAATATCAACATTCATATAAGGTAACACACCAACAACTTTCTTGTTACCTTTTTCTTCTAGCATATCAATCCCCGAATCAAGAATTGTTTTATCGCCTCTAAACTTATTAATAACTAGTCCGCAAACTCTATCCTTTTCTTCCTCAGAAAGTAACATCAAAGTACCTAACAACTGTGCAAATACTCCACCTCTATCAATATCTCCAACTAATAAAACAGGTGCATCAACCAGCTTGGCCATACCCATATTAACAATGTCATTTTTACGAAGATTAATCTCTGCTGGACTTCCTGCACCTTCTATAACAATAATATCATTCTCACTTGCCAACTTATTATATGCCTTTAGTATATCAGGAATAAGCTTTACCTTATATTCAAAATAATCCCTAGCATTCATATTTCCTAATACTTCACCATTAACAATAACCTGGGATCCAATATTATTAGTCGGCTTAAGCAATATTGGATTCATCAAAATAGATGGTTCAATACCAGCTGCCTCTGCTTGCATAACCTGAGCTCTTCCCATCTCAAGACCTTCTTTAGTTATATATGAATTAAGTGCCATATTCTGAGATTTGAACGGAGCGACCTTATATCCATCTTGTTTAAATATTCTGCAAAGCCCTGCAACAACTAAGCTTTTACCTGCTCCAGACATTGTCCCTTGTATCATTATAACTTTTGCCATAAACTATTCCCCTAAATTAATCAAAACCTTACACGTATTTTTTTATCTTTAATAAGATTAACAAATTGTTTTTTATCCTTGTATGTTACAATAATAATTTTATCATATTTTAAATAAAAAAAGATACCTTTTGATGATAAAAATCAAAGGTATCTCTTATAATATATTATACTTTTAACTAATTGCGTCTTTCATAGTTTTTACATATTGACCAACATATTTAGCTGCGTTCTTTCCATGTTCTGTTATAAGCTTAATAATAGCTGAACCAACAATTACACCATCACTAGAACAAGCCATTTTTTTCGCCTGTTCAGGTGTTGATATTCCAAATCCAACTGCAACTGGAATTGAGGAATTTTCCTTAATTAACTCTACCATTTTGCTTATATCTGTAGTAATTTCACTTCTAACTCCCGTTACACCAAGAGAAGATACTAAGTATATAAAGCCTTTTGCTTCCTTTGCAATCATTGCAATTCTGTTTTCTGAAGTAGGGGCAATCAATGAAATTAATGCTACATTATATTTTGACATTACATTGTCAAATTCATCCTTTTCTTCATATGGAATATCCGGCAAGATAACTCCGTCTATTCCAACCTCTTCACACTTTTTTGAAAATCTTTCTATTCCATACGAAAATACTACATTTGCATATGTCATGAAAACTAATGGAATATCAATCTTTTCTCTTAATCTTACAACCAAATCAAAAACATCATCTGTTGTAATATTATTTTTGAGTGCTTGATAGTTTGCACCTTGTATTGTAGGTCCTTCAGCTGTTGGATCAGAAAAAGGTATTCCTAATTCTATTATATCTGCACCATTTTCATATGCAGCCATAACAATATTATATGTAGAATCTATATCAGGGTAACCACAAGTTACAAATGGTATAAATGCTTTTTTATTCTTAAATGCCTGCTCTATTTTATTCATCTCTTAAGTCCTCCCCTCTATATCTTGCAATAGCTGCACAATCCTTATCTCCTCTACCTGATACTGTAACAACTATTATCTTATCCTTATCCATAGTAGGTGCTAATTTAATAGCATGTGCCAGTGCATGTGAAGATTCAATTGCTGGAATAATACCTTCTGTCTTTGAAAGATACTCAAATGCATTAACAGCTTCCTCATCAGTAATAGCAACATATTTTGCACGATTTGTATCATGCAGCCAAGCATGTTCTGGTCCTATTCCAGGATAATCAAGACCTGCTGATATTGAATAAACAGGTGCAATCTGCCCAAATTCATCCTGACAAAAATATGATTTCATACCATGGAATATACCAAGCTTACCTGTTGCAATTGTAGCTGCAGTTTCAAATGTATCAACTCCTCTGCCTGCTGCTTCGCATCCAATTAACTCTACTTCCTTATCTTCTATAAAATTATAAAATGATCCAATTGCGTTAGATCCACCACCAACACATGCCATAACTACATCTGGAAGTCTTCCTTCCTTTTCAAGTATCTGTTGCTTTATTTCCTTTGAAATAACACTTTGAAAATCTCTAACTATTGTTGGAAATGGATGTGGTCCCATAACAGATCCCAAACAATAATGTGTATCAGAAATTCTATTTGTCCACTCTCTCATTGCCTCTGATACAGCATCCTTTAAGGTTTTTGTTCCACTAGTAACAGAAACAACCTCAGCTCCTAATAATCTCATTTTGTATACGTTAAGAGCCTGTCTCTTTGTGTCTTCTTCACCCATAAATACAACACATTCCATTCCCATTAATGCTGCAGCAGTAGCAGTTGCAACACCATGCTGTCCAGCTCCTGTTTCCGCAATAAGTCTTGTTTTTCCCATTTTTTTTGCTAATAAAGCCTGACCTAAAACATTATTGATTTTATGAGCTCCAGTATGATTTAAATCCTCTCTCTTTAGATATATTTTTGCTCCACCTAAATCCTTTGTCATTTTCTCTGCATAATATAATCTACTAGGTCTATTAGCATACTCATTAAACAAAGTTTCTAATTCTTCATTAAATTCCTTATCATTTTTATAAAATTCATATGCTTTTTCTAATTCTATAACTGCATTCATTAATGTTTCTGGTATATACTTACCACCATGTACACCAAATCTTCCGTTATTATTTTCCATAATACCCTCCTGTTTATTCTAAATACTTCTTACTTTATCAACAAAACTCTGTATCTTTTTTTCATCTTTTATCCCATCTGTTTCAACCTTGCTTGATACGTCAACACAATATGGTTTAACTAATTCAATGGCCTTTGAAACATTATCTACTGATAACCCGCCTGCAAGGAAGAATTTACGATTAATCTTAGAAACAAGACTCCAATCAAAAACCTCGCCTGTTCCAAGACCATTATCTAACAAAATATAATCTGCTAAGCTATTATTTGCTTTTTTAATATCACTTTCATTCTTTATTAAGAAAGCTTTAATTATTTCTGTATTCTCTGGAAGCTTCAACTTAAGTTCTCTAATATAAGCATCATCTTCATCTCCGTGTAACTGCACTACATCAATTATTTTGTTCTCTACAAGTTCTATAATCTCTTCCATTGAAGCATTAACAAAAACACCTACACATTTTATCAAGGAACTAAGCTTATCCTTTAATATTCTTGCTTGCACATGTTCTAAAAATCTTTTGCTTGGTGGGTAAAATACAAAGCCTACATATTCTGGCAACAATTTGTTTACTATATTTATGTCAGCAATTGATTTAAGTCCACATATTTTAATTTTAGTCAAATTAAACACCTCTTAATTCATTTAACATTTTATTTTTGTCTTTCGCCAACATCATAGTTTCACCAATTAACACTGCATCTACGCCAGCAGCTTCAAGAACCGCTATGTCCTCTCTAGTTTTAATTCCACTTTCAGCAACAAATAATATATTGCTTGGAACTAATTTTCTAAGTTGTCTGCTATTTTCAACATTTACAGTAAAATCCTTTAGGTTTCTATTGTTAACACCTATCATTCTTGCACCTGCTCTAACAGCCATTTTTATCTCATCTTCATCATGTGCCTCAACTAAAGCTGATAGTCCAAGCTGGTCACATAATTTTATGTAATTTTTAATTGTTATTTCATCTAGAATTGAACAAATAAGTAATACAGCTGATGCACCTAGTATTTTTGCTTCGTAAATCATATATTCATCGACAACAAAATCTTTTCTTATACAAGGAATAGTTACTGCGTCAGATATTTCTTTTAAGTATTCATCTTTTCCCAAAAACCATTTTGGTTCTGTCAATACCGAAATGCATGTTGCTCCTGCTTTTTGATAATCTTTTGCAATTTCAAGATACTTAAAATCCTCAGCAATAATTCCTTTTGAAGGAGATGCTTTTTTACACTCACAAATAAAGCTTATTCCTTCTTTTGCTAGTGCCTTTTCAAATGCGAATTCATTTGTTTTTGGTATCGCAATAGCTTCTTTTTTTACTTCTTCAAGAGATTTGGTTTTTTTGCAATTTTCAACTCTTTCTTTTGCATATTCAGATATTAACTGTAAAATATTCTCCATAAATCCACCTACTTATTTGATATCTCAACGAACTTATTTAATATTTCTAATGGCTTTTTACTGTCGATTATTTCACCAGCTAGCTTAACTCCATTTGATAAAGTATCTGCTTTACCAGCAACATAAAGTGCTGCTCCTGCATTTAAGCATACCGCATTTCTTCTTGGTCCCTTCTCGCCATTTAATATTGATTTTGTTATCTCTGCATTTTCAGTTGGATCTCCACCAACTAAATCCTCTTTAGAACAACGTTCAAACGCAAAATCTTCTGGACATATCTCATATGTAGTATATTCTCCATTATTTACTTCACAAATCTTTGTTGGAGCACTCATTGATATTTCATCTAATTTGTCCATTCCATATACAACCATTCCTCTTTTTACTCCAAGACTATTTAATACTCTTGCAAGTGGCTCAACTAAATACTCATCATAAACACCTAATATCTGATATGTAGGAGTCGCTGGATTAGTTAATGGTCCAAGGATATTGAATACTGTTCTAAAACCGAGTTCTTTTCTAATTGCTCCAACATATTTCATTGACATATGATATTTTTGAGCAAATAAGAAACAAATCCCTGCTTTATCAAGTAACTCAATACATTTCTCAGGTTCTTGATTAATATTTACACCAAGTGCTTCTAAACAATCTGCAGTTCCACATTTTGATGATGCTGCTCTGTTGCCATGCTTTGAAACCTTTACCCCTCCTGCAGCAATTACAAGTGCTGCTGTTGTTGATATATTAAAGCTATGTGCTCCATCTCCACCAGTTCCAACAATCTCTAATGTTTCAAAGTCATGTTCAACCTTTGTTGCATGCTCTCTCATTGCAGCTGCACATCCAAATATCTCATCTACTGTTTCAGCTTTAGCACTCTTTGTAGATAAGGCTGCTAAAAATGCTGCATTCTGTGTCTGTGTAGTTTCACCATTCATTATCTCATTCATAACTGCATATGACTCTTCATATGTTAAATCCTCTTTATTTACTATTTTTACAATTGCTTCTCTTATCATAATAATGTCCTCCTAAAAATAAATATGTGGTTATTAATGTGTTCTAAATGTACTCAATAGTATTAATTTATTCCCCCTTTAGCAGTAATCCCACTTGAGTGCACTAACATTAGCATTGTAAAAATAAAAAAGTCCTCGACAAAACATACATTTTGTCAAGGACGAAATATCTTCGCGGTGCCACCTTGTTTTGTAGATTAAAATAAACTACACTCTCTGTAGGATACAATCATATCCTTAGCAACTAACGTATGCTTTCACGTCATATAATACTAAGCTAATATAGCTGTTCCATATGCCCTCGGCGGTCCATTTGATGATTTGTTTTCAACCTGTTCTCAGCTTATCAGGCTCTCTGTATGAGCATGGTCACCTTTATCTCCGCTTCATCGGTTTAATAATATTAATTTATGTTGGAAATTATAACACCATGTTTTCAGATGTCAATACGTTTATTTAAAAATTCCTAAGATAGAAACACCGAGAAGTAACAATATTGCGCCTGTTTTTATCTTCATTTATTATCTCCTTAATTATCCTTTAATAACCATTCAACAGATGGTTCTATAACCTTATTCCAGAAACCATAATCATGTGAGCCACTATCTTCCACATAAGTATGTTTAACATCATTTGAAGTAAGGAAATTCTCAAATCTTCTGTTAAAATCAAGCAAGAAATCTTCTGTTCCACAAGCCATATAAATCTCTGGAAGCTCAATATTTTTTTCAAGATGATTTCTAACAAGGATTTCAGGATGATTCTCTGATTCCTTTAATACATCTAGTCCGTCAAACATCAAATCAAAATACTCATAATTTGCCACTCCATTGTGTGTTCCTGGCTGCATATCAACTAATTCGTACGGAATAAGTGCTGATGAAAGGGCAAATAGCTTACTGTACATTTTATCGTATTTTATTCCTGCATGGATTGCACCAAAGCCACCCATTGAAAATCCGCCAATATAATGGTCTTTCTTATCCTTTGAAAGTCCAAAAGTGTTAATCACATAATTTGGAAGTTCCTCTCCAACTAATGTAGAATATTTTCTTCCAGTTGCTTTTCCATCAAGATAAAAGCTATTTTCACCATTTGGCAATACAACACAGATATTGTATTTTTCAGCCAAGCAAGTTATCTGACTATTCCAAATCCAATCTGTATCAGTGCAGCAATAACCATGTAAAAGCATAAGCAATTTTGTTGGTCTATCATAATTCTTATTATCTTTTTTATTTGCATCATTAGGAAGAATAACCTTAAATGTAATTCTTCTCATTAAACATTCTGAAAAACATTCAATATTCATTAAAGCCATATCAATATTTCCTTTCAATTCCACATCACTAAAGAAAGTTCCCATTCAAATCTACTGGGAGCTTTCAAAAAATTATTCTGTAATAAACTCAAATGATTTTAAGCTTACATTACCATTTCCTGTATATACAATGAATATATCACATACTCCATCAGGAATAATTATTGGGGTAGTGTATCTTTCCCAAATATTTGTATATTTAACTTTTATTTTTCCAAGAGCCTCTCCATCCCATGAAGTTCTTATCTCGAAAACCCCATCACCATAGCCTCTTGTTGTAATAGCAAATTCTTTGACTCCTTTACATTCAAATGATTTAAAGCCTGCTGTAGCTGTATCAGTAAAGTTTGCAATATATCCAAGTTCCTCATCACCATCTTTGCCATCTTGCATAATCTTTGGATAAACTCCTGCAGTAATGTACGGCTGTGTATCGCTATTAAATAAGTTGCATGCTATGTATGCAGCGTATTCGCCTTCGCCTTTCAATGGACCACCATTTAATCCGCATGAGCTCATTGGTACCTGCTTAATTGTTCCATCCTCTTCAATTGTTATTTCTTCAGCACAGCCCTGTCTACTATACCAAGTTCCATTTGTCTGACGATGATAGAAAATGTACCATTTGTCAAGAATCTGAACAATACTTCCATGATTGTTTGCACCATATAAGGCAGGCATATCAATAGGCTTATATGTATCAATACCTATATCATTATTACTTACAATGACACCACCATATGTAAATTCACCATCTGGCTTGTCACATGTTGCATAACAAAGCTCATGCATTACCTGTGATGAATAAATAAAATAATATGTATCATTTATCTTTCTAATAGAAGACGCCTCGAAGAAAGCATGTCCCTCAAATCCTGTATTTTCACAATACTCACAACCAGGCACAACACGCTTTGGTCCCTGCTTAATTGTAAGCATATCCTTATCAAGAACTGTTACCATTGCACCTGTTCTAGACTTATCTGTTGGGCCACAAAATCCAGTATAAAGATATGTAACATCTCCTTCAGTTAAAACTCCCGGATCAAACTGTGGTTCATCTCCTGCCTTATCACCAAGCTTTGTTCCATCTTCATAATGAACATATCCATAGAATTCATACTTTCCAGCTGGTGTATCAGATACTGCAACAGAAACAACTGAAACATGATCTAAAACATAATATAAATAATATCTTCCATCTGGTCCAACAGTAACATCTGGTGCATATAGACACATAGAACCATCTTTATTAAATGGGTCTGCTGTCTTTTCATATATAACACCTTCATATCTCCAATTGCCCAAGTCATTAATATCTGCTGAATAACAAACATAATCCCCCAAGCAAAATACATGACCATTATATAAATCATGAGAACCATACACATATACTCTGTCACCAAAAACATATGGCTCTCCATCAGGTATATATTCCCACGAAGGTAAATATGGATTGACTGCCTGTTTTTTTATATTCATATATATCCCCCTCCTAAATTGGCTAATAAATTAATCGTTTTACTATACGTAAGTATACCATATGCTCTGTTATGTCAACGCATTAACAGAGTCTCTTTCAATTAGCTTTCCATCAAACATTACTACTGTTTCTTCAGCCCAAGTTTTTTCTTTGTCTTCAAGTTTATCAATAAGCATTTTTGCTGCAATAGCCCCTATTTCCTTTAATCCTAAATCATATGTTGTAAGAAGAGGTCTAAGATATTCTGATAGCTCTTTATTGTCATATCCAACAACAGAAATATTCTTTAATAAATCGCCTTTTTCATATAAATAATCGTACACACCTGCCGCCATATTATCATTCATGCAAATAATAGCTGTAACATTCTTGTTGCACAGTATTTTTGCACCATTATATCCAGAAGCTCTATTCCAGTTTCCTTCACATACTAAACTGTCATCATATGCTATATCATTTTCTATAAGGGCCCTTTTGAAGCCTTCTAATCTGCTAATATTGTGAATATTGTGTTGTTCACCAGTTATTAAACCAATTTTCTTATGGCCTTTTGAAATAACATACTTAGTCATGTCATATTCACCCTTCTCATCGTTTAACACAACTGAAGGATAATTTTTATTACTAGAATATCCATATACTACAATTCCAGGAATATCCATATTATCATCAAAACACTTAATGTGTCTACAATGTCCAGCAACATATATTATTCCATCAACCTTTATTGACATCTGCTGTTGTATAGCTGGTTTTAACGCTGATAAATATTTTTCTTCATCGTTATACCAAGTATCTGTCCATCTATCATACAACCTCATATTAGTGAGTATAGTCTTATATCCCATCTCATCACAATATGCCATTATCTTTTCAACAATTGGTGCAGTACTAAACTCATTCAAATCTTCGGTTATTATTCCAACAAGCTTTGTATTATTTTTTCTAATTCCCTGGGCAAAAAAATTAGGCTGATATCCTGTTTCTTCAATAACCTTAAGTATCCTCTCTTTTGTTGCCTCACCAACATTATTTTTGTTGTTAATAACATTGGAAACCGTACTGGCTGTTACACCACACATATTTGCAATTTCTTTTAATGTTATCAATTGGATTACCCCTCAAATAATAGTAGTAGTAATTAATGACCCTCTCCAAGGTCGGTCATAAAACATTCTCCAACAAAGTATAATTATACTATATTTTAATGATTTATGTCCACCTATAGAGGCACATAATATCAAATATTGACGCATATAACATCAAATGATAATATTATTTTCATATATTTTAAGAAATAGTAAATAATTTATGAACTTAGATATAATTATTATTAGAGGAACATATGGAAATTAGTATTTTGCCACTAGATAATCTTGTTTTTAATAATAAAGACAAAGAGTTATGTTATTTTGTTTCAAAAGAAAGACAAGAAAAAATTAAATACCTAAAAAATGATAAAGCAAAAAAATTGTGTCTTTATTCTGCATTACTTAGCCGTATGATGTTATCACAACATACAAATATAAAAAATAATGAGCTTTTTTTTACAAAAAACAAATACGGAAAGCCACTATTTTATTCACCTGATGATAATGTGCATTTCAACTTTTCACATTCTGGAGATGTTATAATTTTTACGCTGTCATATCACGAAATAGGAGTTGACATAGAAAAACCTCGTCCATATAATATGGCGCTTGTAAACAAAGTATTACACGAAGAAGAAAAAGACTATTACTTTTCACTTAATACCGATTTAGAAAAAGATAGATTTTTCTTCAGAATATGGACTATTAAAGAAGCATATGCAAAATATCAAGGCACTGGAATTAATTTTGATCTAAAGGAATTAAACTGTCTTGCTTCTAACATACAAAAAAATTTACATACTAATGAGTATAATGACTATATTTTTTCAGTTTATAGTTTAGACGAACATTACACTAATCCAACGATTATAAAAGAAGCGGATATTCATGTTTTTTTCTCAAACGAAAAATAATATTTATATCTACACAAAAACAAACTAGGAGTTAACACCTACAAATGTAAATGTTAACTCCTAGTTTAATTAAAATCAAAAATTGATATTCAAATCTAATCCTGTTTGAAGACTTTCTTTGTCTATTTCTTCCCTCTCTCCAAGCTTTCTTTCTTCAAGAGACTTAACAGCTGTGTCAATTTGTTCCATAACAGATTCTGTAATATTAGTCTTTTCACCATAGTTAAGATATGCCAATGCAGTTAGCATTTCTATCTCACTATCAACATAATATCCTGTTCCTTCCTGACGCATATCTCCTACGTTCTTAACCAACTCAAGTGTTTTGTTTGGCAATGTTCTGTAATCCCAACAAGAATTCTTGATTTCACCTAACATATGGCCCCCTCCTTTTCTAAAGCAGTTCCCTATAGTTACTCTTTACCATTCCAACAATATGTACAAAGCTTCTCTGGTTCGATTCCAACAGCCTCTAACATATCATCGAGTCTATGGAAACGAAGTGAAGTAAAGTTAAGCTTTTCGCATATTCTATCAACCATCTTCTGATATTTTTCTGAATTATAATCTGCATATTCTTGTAAAATTTCATCAGAAACATTATCGCCCTCAAGTTCATTAATTACAACTCTTGTAATAAGCTCCATCTCTGACTTAGAACGTGAAAAATTAAGATACTTACATCCGTAAATAAGAGGAGGACAGGCTGGACGAATATGAACTTCTTTCGCCCCACTTTCATATAAAAATTCTGTGGTTTCTCTTAACTGCGTACCTCTTACAATAGAATCATCAATAAGAAGTAAGCTCTTATCTTTAATTAGATTCTCAACTGGAATAAGTTTCATTTTAGCAATAAGATTTCTCTTACTTTGTATAGTTGGCATAAATGATCTTGGCCATGTAGGAGTATACTTAATAAATGGTCTAGAAAATGGAATTCCCGACTCATTGGCATATCCAATTGCATGTGCTGTACCAGAGTCTGGAACACCTGCGACAATATCAGGCTTAACATTATCTCTTCTTGCCAAAAGCTGTCCACACTTATAACGCATCTCCTCAACACTTACTCCTTCGTAAGAAGATGATGGATATCCATAATAAATCCATAAAAATGTACAAATCTTCATATCTTTACCAGGTGCTACTAACGTCTTTACACCTTCTGAAGTCAAAACAACAACTTCTCCAGGACCTAACTCTCTATATTGTGTATATCCCAAATTAAGAAATGCAAAGCTTTCGAAGGTTGCACAAAAAGCACCCTCCTTCTTACCAAGAACTATTGGAGTTCTACCAAATTTATCTCTTGCACAATATATTCCCTTTGGAGTTAAAATGAGCATTGAAATGGAACCATCAATAATCTCTAATGCATATCTAATTCCATCAATAAAATTATCTTTCTGATTAATTATTGCTGCAACCAATTCAGTTGAGTTAATCTCACCATTACTCATCTCAAAGAAATGAGTTTTTCCTTTTAAGATTTCAGCAATTATCTCATCACAATTATTAATCTTTCCAATAGTAGATATTGCAAATGATCCATGATGTGATCTTACTAATATAGGTTGTGCTTCAAAGTCTGAAATACAGCCAATACCCATATTACCGTTCATACTATTTGCTTCTTTGTCAAACTTTGTTCTAAAAGGAGCATTCTCTATACTATGAATAGCTTTATCAAAACCATTCTTCTCACTGTACACAGCCATACCAGCTCTTCTAGTACCTAAATGAGAATGATAATCTGTTCCAAAAAACAAATCAAAAACGCAATCTTCTTTTGATGCTACTCCAAAAAAACCGCCCATTTTATTCCTCCATGTTATAAAAAACTTGTCTCAAATTAACTATTGTTATTTATCGCGCTAATAATTATAGCAATTTTCAAATAGAATGTAAAGAAACAATAGCTACACACATTTGCATTATAATATATTTTTTTTGGGAAAAAATGCCTAAATATTTTTTTACTATACGTATAATACTATTATCAACAAAGAATTGTTTCTATTTTAATATAGGAATAATTTAAAATGATCTAATATGGAGGAAAATATGAAATTATTTAATTGTTTATGCCTTACCTTGTCAATTATTGGGGCATTAAATTGGGGCTTAATAGGTATATTTGATTTTAATTTGGTTTCAGCAATCTTTGGTAATGCTACATTTTTGAGTAGACTTATATATTCTCTAGTAGGACTTAGTGGATTATATCTTATTACATTTTACGGTTTTATATGCAAAAACGAAGTTTAGTTTTCTTTATACTCACTATCATTGTCTTTGATAGTGAGTACTTTATTTTTTAATAAATTTTCTAAATATACTTATAATCATTTATTGTTCCATCATAATATTTATTGTTTCTTCTAAATATTTCTGGTTCCTTTGTTGACAGTTTAATATTTATTCATTAAAATAAACGTTAAAAAGTATATTGGGAAGGTGATTTTTTTTGGACAGTAGCTCCATATTGCAACTTATTGTTATTATTATTTTACTTCTATTATCTTCATTCTTTTCTTCAGCAGAAACTGCTCTTACAACAGTCAATAAGCTCAAGCTTAGAAACCTCGCAGACAACGGAAGTAAAAGTGCAAAAAAAGTTCTAAAAACTACTGAAAAATCAAGTAAATTATTAAGTACAATTTTAATTGGTAATAATATAGTTAATATTGCTGCTTCAGCATTAACAACTACTCTTTGCACAAAACTTGTTGGTAACCGCTATCTAGGATATGCAACTGGACTTCTTACATTACTTGTTTTGATATTTGGTGAAATTACACCAAAAACTCTTGCAACAAAATATGCAGTTCAGATTTCTATGGTATTTGTTTATCCAATATCAGCCTTAATGATAATATTAACACCTGCTATTGTTCTTTTGGATGTTATTACTGGATTCATTTTTAAGTTACTACATGTGGATCCAGATGCTGCTGATGCAGCTATGACTGAATCTGAGTTATTAACAATTGTAAATGTTAGTCACGAGGAAGGGGTTTTGGAGCAAGAAGAGAAGTTCATGATTTCTAACGTTGTTGATTTCGGTGACGCGCTTTCAAAGGATATTATGATTCCACGTGCCGATATGGTTTGTGCAGATATTACTTCTACATACGAAGAATTAGTTCAGCTTTTTATTGAAGAGACATATTCCAGAATTCCAATATATGAAGAGAATAAAGAAAACATTATTGGAATATTATACTTAAAAGACCTCTTCTTCTATAGAGAAACTCATAGTCTAGAAAACTTTAACCTACGAAAAATTCTTCGTAAACCATTGTTTGTGTTTGAATACCAAAAGAGTAGTCAAATATTTACAGATATGAAAACATCATCAGTTACAATGGCAATTGTCCTTGATGAATATGGTGTTGCTTCAGGAATGATTACAATGGAGGATTTAATTGAAGAGATAGTTGGGGAAATCAGAGATGAGTACGATGAAAATGAAGCTGAAAACATTAAGAAAATCAATGAAAATACATATGATATTGATGCCGCAATTAAGTTAGATGACTTAAATGATGCTCTCAATATTTCACTTTCATCAGATGATTATGATTCCTTAGCAGGATTTGTTATTGAGCTTCTTGACAAGCTTCCTTCTGAGGGCGAAGAGGCAGATTTTAACAATCTTCACTTCAAAGTAACACAGGTACATAAAAACAGAATAGAACGTGTTGTTCTTACAATTACTCCTATTGCGGAAGAAAACGAAGAGCAAGATGAAGAATAGGGGCTATTAAGCCCCTATTTATGTATATACATATATATATGAAAGGATGCTATATGAGATTATTATTTATTTTTACAGGTGGAACTATTGGCTCTACTATTGATTCTACTGGATACATTTCAACATCGTCAAATTCAAAATACACTCTTATTGAAAAATATGAGCAAAAATATAAAATAGATTTTATATATGACACAATAGAAGCTTATAGCATTTTAAGTGAAAATCTAAGTAGTAAGCATATCAATCTTCTTAGTCAGACATTAAACAATGCTCTTCAAGCTAATAAATATAATGGGATAATAATTACCCACGGCACAGATACCTTACAATACACTGCCTGTGCAATGGAATATATGTTTGACAATGCGGCTATTCCTATTGTATTTATTTCTAGTAATTTTATTTTGGATGATGAAAAAGCAAACGGAATAGATAATCTTAGAGCCGCTGTGCAATTTATAAAGCATAACAATAAAGCAAACAACAACGGAATATATGTATCCTACAAAAATACTTGTGATATTCCTAAAATACACAAGCCCTCACTCCTTGAAATTCATTCACAATATAAAGATGATATTACTTCAATCGAAAACTTATATTATGGACTTATTAAGAATGATACTTTGCTTAAAAATAATAAATTCAAAATAACTACTTTTAATCCAAAATACTCTAATTCAATATTATGTAAAGAACCAAATATTTTATATATGAAGTCTATGCCTTGTATGACATATCCAACCATTCTTGATAATATAAATGCCATTTTAATTGATACATTTCATTCTGGCACAATTAATACAAGCTCTAAAAAGTTATATAACTTTTCTGTTCTTGCACAAGAAAAGAACATTCCAATCTTTTTGACTGGGATAGAAGAAAGAACAGCCTACGAAAGTACAAAATGCTTTAAGGATTACAATCTTGTTGCTCTCCCTAAAGCATCCGTGATATCAATGTATATTAAATTATGGTTGTTAATCTCTAATAATATATTAGGCAACGACTTAGTAGCTAATATGACTATTCCTATTTCTTACGAATTTCTGTTAGCAAATAAATAATTCAAGAATAAAAACCACCGCGCAACAGCTTCCTGCTACTTGAATTAAATTACCACCCCTCCAAGCTAATACAATTCCAACAATTAATGCTACTATTCCTGAAATAGGAGTTCTTGAAGCCTGAATAATTGCAGGAAATGTCATAACAGCTAAGGTTACTATTGGAACATAATATAGAAATGACCTAATAAACCTATTTGTTATCTGCTTTCTAATAAGTGTCAAGGGCAATACTCTTATAAGATAACTTACAGATGCCATAATTAATATGTAAATATATATATTATGTTTCATTTTGCTTAACCTCCTTATCATCCTTTATTGGCATAAGAATTGCTGCTATTGCAGAAATAGCCACTGTAAGAATCATAATTCTCACGCCACTAGAAAGCTCTGATATTTTAGGAAGTTCTCCAGATAAAAAGCTAAGCAAAAAGCAAATTATTACAAGTATACCCATTGATGCTTTTTCCTTTGCAGGTGGAACAATTATAGCAATAAACATTCCATAAAGAGCAACGCCAAGTGCACTAACTATGTTTACTGGAAGGATATTTCCTGAAACTACTCCAATAGCAGTTCCAACTGCCCATGCTGGAGCACATGCCAATATTGCTCCATAAAAATATGCAGGATTAATATTTCCTTTTCTTGTTATATTAATTCCAAATAACTCATCAGTTATAAATATACCAAGCAATGGACGATGGCAAAATTTTGTTTTATCTGAAAACCTTTGACTTAAGGCACAACTCATTAAAAGATATCTACCATTTGCAATTAATATCATGAGCACCATCTGAATATATGTTGCATTTTCTGCAATTAGTGTAAATGCTGCTGCCTCTCCTGCAGAAGCATAAGTAGTTGCACTTGCCAAAAATCCTTGAAACCAATTTAAGCCAGCAGTTTTTGCTTTAATTCCTAAAGAAAAAGCCACTGCAAAATATCCAAGTCCTATAGGAGTACCATCTCGTAACCCTTCTTTAAAGGCTAATTTATCTACTTTCATTTTATTTCTCACTTCTTAATATTTCCATTATTTTATCATAATTGTCAGGTATATGTGGAAATACGCAATTAGAACAATCCTTAATATTCTTATCGCCTCTTTCAATATAAGAGGGATTTCCTGGACAATTATCTAGTTTATACATTGGGCAAAAACAAAACATGCAATTAAAATCCCCATTATACTTATGACATGGAAAATATTTACATTTTTTATTTTGAAAATATTTATATGAATTTTCCAAAGCTATATCTCCAAATTCTTAAAATTATTAACCTTAATTCCATTAACAGTCAATTCATCATTAATTTCAATTACAATACAATTTTTTCCATTAATTTTCTGAACCTCAATGTTATCAGCATATTCCATTGGCATTGAAATCTCTGTAATTCCAGTATTTACATGTAATTTATTACTCTTTTCAATTATATTACTTGTAAGTAAATTGCCAGTCTCGTCAGTAGCATCCTTTAGGGTTTTCTTAAAGGTTTCTAAATCCTCGCTTTTAACACCACTAGCCTCAAGCATATTAACTGTTTCTCTTTCTGAGATAACCATTTTATCTTCATCTACCTTTGACTCCTCTTCTTTTTCAGAAATTCTTGTACATATATTAACCGCATTTTCAAATGTAAGAGTTTCAATTGTAGATACCGCCTCTAAGAATACTTCGTTTTGTTTTTTTGCAGTTGCAGGAGCTTTACATCCAAATAAATTTCCTATAAAACCTTCTTCAATGGCATCTGCCTTCTTTGAATAAAATAGTAAATTATGAATATCAGTTCCTCTATTATTAAAGGACGGAAATAAAAATCCATGCATTGGATCTTCAACCATCAGATTTCTCACAGCATTTTCCAATATATTATCTTTTTCATTATATGTAAGCCCAGCCTTTGAAGGCTTCATTGGACAAATTAGCGTAAGAACAAATTTATATACCTCATCAGATGCATCATCCATCTCTATTCCATCTGTTGAAACTCCCGGTACATCATAAGCTCCATAAACAGCCATAATATAATAATTATCCACATAAGGATAGCTGTCTCTTATTGTTTCAAACAAACTATTTACTTTATCTTCATCTGCTAGCTCGCTTTTAACAAGGTCAAGTAAATAATCACGTCGTTCAATAAAATTAGAATCAAAAGAAAGATTAATTAAATTTTTGCCAACCTTTCCTGATAAGCCTTTTTTTATTATTGCAAAATATTTGTGCTGATCTTCTTCTGGCAAGCATAAAAACTGTTCATGTGATACTATATGAATCATTTTGTTTGTATCAACATAACAGCCTGCAATTTTATGAATACTACAATCTGTATATTTTAGTGTATTTTTAATTTCTGTAACTTCTTTTTGTATCACAGTTTCTTCCTCCGATATTACGATATTTCAATAATATGTATTAGAAAACTAAGCTCTTATTCTTTTTTTATATTCTAACATGCATTTTCTAAATCTAGAAACAAAGCTAGGATTTGATGCATAATAAAGATGTGGAAATCCCCACCAGGAATTTTCTTTTACACATATACAACTCCACATTTTATCACCAATTGGCTTTTTTGCAATACAATCTTCACCATTATTTGAGCTATCAAAATAATGGAACTCATGTCCTTTTATTGTATTTCCAACACCTAAAAATCGATTTGTTTTATCGCTAATATTTACATAACCAAATCTTACAAGCTTACCAGTATATAAAACACATCCCTTGTGTGCCCCAACCATCTCATAGCTATTGTTTTCTTTGTCTATTAGTTTTTCATGTAAATACATAAAACCACCACATTCAGCTATTGAAGGAACGCCTTCTGAAATCTTGCTTTTAATTGAAGATATCATAGGCTTGTTTTCACTTAGCTGCTTTGCATATAACTCTGGATATCCTCCCCCTAGCAAAATACCATGAATATTTTCAGGCAGCTTCTTATCTTTTAATGGTGAAAAATATACTAATTCAATGCCATTTTCTCTAAGCAAGTCCAGATTATGCTCATAATAAAAACAAAAAGCTTCATCTTTAGCAACAGCTAATCTAAGCAAATCACTTTGTTTATTATTGATAATTGTATCATGGATTATGTTTTTTTCTTCGTTTTTATCATTTGCTATACAAACCAGCTTATCTATATCAATAGTATTATTTATTAATTCAGCTGCATTTGATAGATTATCTTTAAGCTGTTCAATTTCATTAGGAAGCTTTAAGCCAAGGTGTCTGCTTTCAAAATTAAGAGCTTCATTTTTCGGCACATATCCACAAACATTTATTCCAAACTCATCCTCAATAATTGGTTTAATTAAATCATAAAAGCTTTTTGTTGTTTTGTTAAGTATTACTCCTTTTATTAGCTTATGTGAGTCATATTTTAAGAATCCAGATATAAGTGGAAGAATAGATTTACCCATTCCTCTTGCATCAATTACAAGTATTATAGGTGTATCTAATATACTGGCAATATCATAAGCAGAACCCTTTTGACTTATTCCACCTAACCCATCATACAGGCCCATTACGCCTTCGATAATAGCAATATCCCCATTATATGTTGTGTTTTTCTTAACAAAGTATTCCCTAATTGCTTCATCCTCCATAAAAAACGAATCAAGATTTGTAGAAGGAATTCCAATTATTGTTTTGTGGTACATAGGATCTATATAATCTGGCCCACATTTATATGCCACAACAGACATATTTTTATTATTAAAACACTTCATTAAAGCACAGCTTACTACTGTTTTTCCACTTCCACTACTTGGAGCAGCAATCATTAGTTTACCAATTTTTTTATTATGTGACATAATACTCCTTTAAATTATTCCTTGACAAAATTAAAAGAACATACAAATATAGGATTTTCGCCATGCATCATATTATAATTTCCTATCATTTTAGCACGGTTAATTTGAATTTGTACTACCTCATAATCAATCACATTAAATTGCTTTGGAATTTCAAATAACAATTGAGCTGTTTCCATACTTATTGCATTTATTACAACTCTTAGATTATTGTTCATCTTATATAATTCTTCTAAAATAGGAAATAGTTTATTCCTTGTACCTCCAATAAATGCACAATCTGGTACTTCAAGTCCCCTAAAAGCTGACGGTGCCATTCCTTTTATTACAAAAACATTTGAACATCCAAATTTAGTAATATTTTGGTCAATTAATGAAACTGCATCTTTGTTACATTCTATTGCATATACTTTTATATCTCCTGATAATCCAGCAATCCCTACTGCAACTGAGCCTGTTCCACTTCCAATATCATATACTATTGATTTTTCATTTAGCTTAAGTTTACTAATTGATAAATCTCTTACTTCTGCCTTCGTCATAGGTGCTTTGCCCCTAATAAACTCTTCGTCATTAATGCTATTTGAAGCCTTGCGCAAAATATATTTTTCATTAAATAAAAACATTGCATAAAGACCTTCCTGCAAATTGTCAACCATAGAGTTTAATTCGTTAACTGTAGTATATGTTATTGTTTCCTCTTTATATGAAAGCTGATACCCTAAAATTACTTTTGCTTCACCAAATTTATCCTTTAATAATTCCGCCAAACTCTTAAGTTGTTTTACATTTGATAAAAGGAAAAAAATTTTAGGAGTATATTTTATATCCGTAAAAACACTTGTTTTCCATTCATCAAAACAAACACCATGTAAACTTATTATCTTCGCATCATTCCAGCATATTCCAATTCTGCTTGCAAGATAACTTATTGTTGATATGCCTGGTACTATATCAATATTGCTATATCCTTTGTTTTTCAGTTTTTCATTTAAGTTATTGCATCCACTATAAAATCCAGTGTCACCTGAAAATAAAACTACAATATTCAAAGCTTCATCTTTAGTATTATTTATTTGATCAATATAAGGAATTATATCTTTTGCCAGATAATACTCTTTCTTTTCTATCTTTGCATTATAGGGCTCAATAATTCTTTCAGCACCGAATATATAATCCGCTTCTTCAATAAGCTTTTTCGCTTTCATTGTAAGTGTATCAGGATTTCCCATCCCTATTCCTATTAATGAAATCTTTATTTTTTCTTGGAGATTCTTTACCTCTAATAGCTTTTCTAGCTGGCTGACAACCTTAGAAAATGAAATTCCTTTTACACCCTCCTTATTGGCTATCATAAATGTTTTTATTCCTAGCTTATTCGCTGCTTCAATTTTTTCATCTACTCCACCAGTTTTTCCACTTTCTTTAGTTACTAAATACTTAATATTATATTGACGTATTGTAGCCATGTTTAGTTCCACTGAAAATGGTCCTTGCATAGCTATTATTTGTTTCCCAAATATGCCTGATTTTTCACATAGCGAAATACTATCTATACTTGGGATAACCCTTACAAACAATCTGTCTTTTATACTTTCATAGGTGCAAAATTTTTCTAAGTCCTTACTTCCTGTAGTAAGCAAAATATTTCCACTTGTATTTTTAAGTTGGCTAACACATTCTTCTATACTATCAAATACTAACAAATTAGAGTTATCATCATAAGAAGTGTCTCTACTCAATCTGTAATATGGAATGTCAATATTCTTAATGCTATCTTTTATTTCCTCAGATACTGCTTTTGCAAATGGATGTGTTGCATCAATTACAGCTATTGGGGTTTCCTTACATACCAATTCTGCCATTTCTGATTTGGAAAGTCTTCCTGTATTAACTCTTATATAATCACTTTCTTCCATCACCATTTCCCCATATTCTGTTGCAACGCAAACAATTGTATTAATCTTTTGTTTTGCTAATAAATTGGCTAATTTTTTTCCTTCAGTTGTACCTGAATAAATTAACACAGGTTTCATATTTCGTACCCTCTCCTAGTTACAAGTTTATTATTGAATATATAGGATTTTGAGTTTCCAATAAACACTGTTGTAAACATATTCACCTTTGTATTCCTAAGTTCTCCTAATGTGAGGCATTTTGATGTTGTTCCTTCTCTTCCAATATTAACAACATATCCACATGCTCTATCTTCTTTGCAGCCGTTACTAAGTAATATGTCACAGGCTTTCATAAGGTAATCTGCTCTTTTTATGCTAGATGGATTATAAAGCACAATTGCAAAATCCCCCATTGCTGCTGCCGCAAGTCTTTTCTCAATCAACTCCCAAGGAGTAAGTAAATCACTTAGACTAATAACAACAAAATCATGATTTATTGGCGCACCTAATACTGCCGCACCACTTAATGCCGCAGTTACCCCTGGGACAATAACAAGCTCACAATCAGGGTATCTCTTATTTATTTCATACATTGGAGCCGCCATGCCATATACCCCTGCATCTCCACTACATATCATTGCCACTCTTTTATCCTTTTGTGCCTCTTCAAAGCACATTTCGCACCTTCTAATCTCTTGCTTCATAGGAGTTTGAAGCTTTTCTTTATCCTTATACCTGTCCCCAAGTAACTCCAAATAAACAGAATATCCAATTATTACATCACATTTATCCAAAACCTCTAATGCTTGAACTGTCATCATATCTTCTGCACCAGGTCCTATTCCAACAACATATATTTCTCTTGCCATATTTTCTCCTATCGTTAAAGCTCTCTAAAATGCATATATCCAATAGAAAGGGTAATTCCTGAAAAAGATTTTTTTTTCATAATAATTTTTCCTCTATTACCAAGATATTTTGCTACTGCTCTTTCACAAACATTATCTACTCCTACTTTTTCTAGCACAAATGATGAACCAGTAAAATCTCCTTCTACTGATAATAGTTCCTTCTTAGTATAGGTTATAAAGGGTATATCATTTTTACTGCAAAATTCTATAATACCTGTTTCGTTTTTCTTAACATCAATGGATACAATGGCTCGTATATCATTAATACTAATGTTATTTTCTTGGCATTTATCTAACAAATAATTCTCAATATCCTCTTTACTAGTACCTCTTTTGCATCCAATTCCAAAAATATATTCCTTCGGTTTAAGCCACATTCCATTTTCACAAGGAATATTAGATATTACAACATCCGCACTTTCTTTATCGTATACAATGTTAACATCCTTCGAATAGGCTTCTGCATTTTTTCTATATTCCTCAAAACAAGAAATTTTATCGTCAATATAAATTAATATTTTATAATTTTTTAAAACCTTTGCTGATACCTTTGCTATATCTTCCTTGTTAACTATTGTAAGACTATTTTCTTTTGCAAATATATCTACAGCAAATTTGTTGTTAATGTCTGTTGCTGTAGTGATAATTGGCGTGGCGTTAAGTATATTTGCCAGATAAACTGCAAGCTCATTAGCTCCTCCCACATGCCCAGACAATATAGGAATTACATTTGTTCCTTTCTCGTCAATTACAACAACTGGACTATCAGTAAGCTTATCTACAATAAAAGCAGCAATCATCCTTACAGCTATTCCACAAGCTCCAATGAATACTATTTTACCCTTAATATCAAAATATTTCTTAAGCATATCCTTTGTTGAAATGCCTTCCTTTGTTCGACCATCAAATAACTCATACCCACAGTCACTATCGCTATTTTGTTTTATTTTATTTGCCAATTCAAAGCCAGTATCTGTAAAATAAATCACTAAGATCTTCATACTATTCCTTTGCATTTCTAAATTCAGTTGAAAAATCCGGTGCATAGAGCCTTGATTTTTCATAATGTTTCTTGCCAATAACATCCCCCACTAAAACAAGTGCAGTTTTTGTTACATTATTTTCTTTTGCTATCTTTTCCATACTAGATACATTACATATAAATACTTTTTCATCTGGCCATGTAGCTTTATAAACTAAAGCAACTGGAGTATCTTCCTTATATCCACCCAAAATCAATCGTTCACTTAATTTTCCAAGCATTCCAGTGCTAAGATAAATCGCCATAGTTGCATTGTGGGCAGCAAAGCTTTCAATACTTTCTTTGGCAGGAACTTTAGTCTTGCCTTCCATTCTTGTGATAACAAGGGATTGACTTATTCCAGGTAATGTATACTCCAAATTTAATGTTGCAGCTGCACCAAAGCAAGCACTAACTCCAGGGCAACTCTCATACGGAATTGAAAGTTCGTCTAATATATCCATTTGCTCTCTAACTGCGCCATAAATGCTTGGCTCACCAGTGTGAAGTCTAACAACATTTTTGTTGACTTTATAAGCGGCTTTCATTATATCTATAACTTCATCTAAAGTCATTAATGCACTATTATATACTTCACAAGTATCTTTTGCATATGTAAGAAGCTTTGGATTAACAAGAGAGCCTGCATATATTACTACATCTGCTTCCTGTAACATTTTCATTCCTCTTACTGTTATTAAATCTACCGCACCTGGACCTGCTCCAACAAATGAAACCATAATATCCTCCAAAAAAACTATTCTTTACACATATATAATAAAGCATTGCATATTGCAGCCGCAATATTACTTCCACCTTTTCTTCCTCTATTGACAATATAAGGAACATCTGAAGCAATAATTAGTTCCTTTGCCACTTCTACATTAACAAACCCTACAGGTACTCCAATAATAAAGGAAGGCTTATAGCCATTTTCCATTAATTCCTTAAGTGTTATAAGAGCAGTAGGTGCATTTCCTATTGCAAATATAGTCGGCTTACTGTTTTTCGATGCTTTTTCCATGCTAACTGAAGCTCTGGTAATACTTCTTTCTTTTGCTTCCCTTGCAACTTGTTCATCTGCCATATAACAAAATGCTTTACCTCCAAATTTAGCAAGCACAGCTTTATTAATTCCAGCTAATGTCATATTAGTATCTGTACATATATCAGCACCATTTTTTATTAAATCTAAAGCAATTTTTACTGCATCATTCGAATAAGTCATAGTCCTTGCATAATCAAAATCTGCTGAAGTATGAATTGCTCTTTTTGTCACTAATTCTTCATCTGAATTGAGTTTAATTCCTAGTTTATCAAGCTCCTCATCAATAATTTCAAAGCTTCTTTTTTCTATTTCATTTGGTAAAACGTATTCTATATTCATAACATCCTCTTCATTGCTATAGCCATACTTCTCCAGAAGAAGGATTATAGCCCCCCACTTTTATATCAAATAATTCTCTAATATATTCTTCATTAAATATATCTTCTGGTTTCCCTATTTTATCTATCTTGTGATTTTTAATGCAAATGACCTTATCTGAAATTATTCTTGCTAAATCTAGATCATGTAAAGACATTATTACTGCAATATTATCTTTTTTGCCAACATCCTTAATTAACTTAAGTATTTCTAGTTTGTATTTAATATCAAGATATGATGTGGGTTCATCTAAAATAAGTATATCTGGTTGCTGACACAACGCCCTTCCTAGCATAACTCTTTGCTTTTGTCCATCACTTATTTGATTAAAATATGCATCAGCAATTTCTTTTACATTAACCTGATCCATAATCCTTTCAACTATGCTTTTATCTTCATTGGAAAGAATTCCAAGACTACCTGTATATGGGTATCTACCAGTTTCAATTACATCCTTGCAAGTCATAAGTTCAAAATTGATTTTTTCAGAAAAAACAATGGCCATTTTTTTTGCAATATGTTTTTCATTATATTCTACAATATTCTTATCTTCTAAAATAACCTTTCCATCTAGTGCTTCGATTTGAGTTGCAATGGTTTTAAGGAGTGTAGATTTGCCAGAGCCATTTGCACCAATCAATGTTACTATGTTTCCCTTTTCTACTTCTATATTAACATTATCAATTACTATTTTATTTTTATATCCAATCTTAAGAGAATCTGTTTTAATCATATATTCGCCTCATCATAATAGTAATGTTACAGTTTTTTCTTCTCATAAAACAACCTTATAACACATACTGGCTATTAACTACTTGTGTAAATTATATATTTTTTTATATACAAAATAAAGCCTTGAATCAGGCTTTATTTTTCTTTAACAACATTGAAATTACTACTGGCACAAGAATAATTGCTGTAACAGAGCTAATGCTTATCTCAGTAGGTGCAAAAACAGTTCTTGCTATTCCATCACATACTAATGTGACAATTGCTCCGCCAATAAAACATCCTGGGATAAGAATTATAGGCTTTGCTGTTTTAGAAATAGTTTTTATTAAATGTGGAACTGCAATTCCAACAAATGAAATCGGTCCAGCAAAGGCAGTCACTGTAGCTGCAAGAATGCTTGATAACATTATTAAGCAAACTCTAAGACCTTTAATATTAACCCCTACGCTTTTTGCATACACTTCACCTAACTGGTATGCACCAATTGGTTTAGACATAAAAAATGTTACAATTATTCCTACAATAATAATTATACATATATATTTAACATTTTCCCAATTCATACCAGATAATGAACCCATAGACCAATTATGCAAGTTAACTATATTAGAATCATCTGCAAAGGTTACAACAAAATCTGTTATTGCCGAACAAATATATCCTATCATTATTCCACATACAATTAATATAGACATACTAGGTACCTTTTTCGCCACCACAAGAACAAAAACCATTGCAATAAGAGAACCAGCAAATGCACTTATTATCATTCCTACTGATGTTATTTTTATACCACGTTGTAAAAATAAAATCAAAGTCAGAGCAACTGTAAGCTTTGCACCTGATGAAATTCCTAAAATATAAGGACCTGCAATAGGATTTCCAAAAAAAGTTTGAAGCAAAAATCCAGAAACAGCCAATGCTCCTCCTAATAAAATTGCTGAAATAATTCGAGGTAATCTTATATCCATAATAATTCTAATTGATGTTTCATCCTTTGAATTATTCAAAATAATATCAATTATCTCTTTCACTGAAACACTTACACTTCCTGAATTAATATTCACGAAAACAAGAACAAGCAAAATTATAGTACTTAATCCAAATAACGAAACAATTTTCTTCACTTGATTCCCTCCTAATGTAAAAATTCCAGTCTTAAATCACTCTAATTTATATATATATTCTAGTTTTTTTATACTGTCATCATTCATAATATGATTTAACTCAACAATAAATTTACCTATACTGGTAGTTTCTTGAAATAAATTCTTACCCGTACAATACACTCTATCATTTTTTACTGCTTTAAAATCATTTAATAATTCACTCTTTGACAAAAGCTCATCAATACTGTTAAGTTCTCCATCTATTGTACTGTTATATATAATTATATCTGCATCCTTTGCCACTTTATAAAATTCTTCCATCTGCATGTTAACTGTAGAAAGAGAATTCTCTGATTCTTCAAGCTCAGTAATCACATACTCACCACCCGCCATATTTATCATCTTTGCAATATAATCGTTTGGCTTTCTAACATTAACTGCTTTATTACCATTTATATAAAAGAAGGCAACCTTAAGCCCTGTATTTTCTTTTTTCATATCATTTTCAATGGCAGCTAGCTGCTCATCAAAAAATAGTGTTGCTTTATCTAGTCCATTATATAATATACCATATAATTTTATCCACTCTAATCTTCCAAGTGGATGTTCCTCATAGCTTGAATATTCTACCAATACTGGAATTCCAAGCTCTTCTAATTTTTCTTTAACCTCAGGATTATGATATATCATTGTATTTTCAATTGCCAAATCACATTTTTTACTTAAAATGAGTTCATAATCTGGCGCATTGTATTTTCCTGCATAGGATATTTTTCCTTCAGTCATTAGCTTCTTGATATTATCAATATACCAACCCTCTTCTTTAATCCCTGATAAGCTTACTCCTTCTGCATTATTAACCTTATATATCAAATCCATAACAGAGGAAGATACCACATATGAATTTTTTATTGTTTTATTAATAACAACTATATCCTGTGGAATATTTTCTATTATTTTGCTTCCTTCTTCAATAACAAGATATTTATCACTATTATTGATTGTAATTAAATAATATCCCTCACAATATGATACATCAAACATTTTAGCATATTTTAATTCTAGCTTTTTGCTAAAATCCAAATCTGAAAAATTCGTTATTATGTCATTATTTTTTTGTTCAATTTTTGTATTTGTAGTTTCTTCCTTAATGGAATTAGTGGCCTTAGTGGAACATCCACTAAGACCAAGTATAATTCCTATAACAAGAAAGAATAAAGATATTTTCTTATTATTCATATTATTTTATTGTATCCTTATCAAAATAAACCGTATATTCAATTTCATGAGGCTGACTCATTGCAGTTGTATCTCCAATAAGAGGAAGCTTTACATTAAAAGCAGTTACTGGAATAGTAAATGTAGAATTTCCACCCTCATTTTCATTCATATACTTAACATCATCAAAAATTACATAATCATAATTTTTGCTTGTAAATACAATAACAGCATTTACCATATCTCCTTGTACTATTAGCTTAGCAGGTGTTTCCAAGGAAGTTTTTCCAGAGCCGCCAGCTAACAATACTTCTACAGTATATTCACCATCTTCCAAAGCTAAATCAGATGGTTTTACAATACTGTCTTCTTTAAGAGCATTTGTATCAAGGGAATCCACTCTAAATACTATTACTCTATCATACCATTTTTCTTTTTTCTTACTAAAGGCTGTGCAATCAATCCCTTTATCTAAGGCCTCAACAGGAACAGTAAATGTATACTCTCCCTTATCATTCTCTTCGTAATTAATATAGTCAGACTCATCTGCCTTTACAGCTTCTTCGCCCTTACCCATAAATAAATACTTATAGCCCTTGCCACTCATAGTAAGCACTGCTGTCATATTACCATCAGAAACAGTTAACTTACATTCTGTAATGTTAAACATAGAAGAACTTGAATCAACCTTTATGTCATATTCTCCATCTTTCACCTGATTGCCATATACTGGAATCATATCCTTAGAAACAACCTCATCAGGTGTAACCATTTCATCAGAAGATGCCACCTTATCTGAATCAGATTTTGTTGCTTCTTTTACCTCTTCTGTAGAAGAAGCATAAGAGTTTTCCTCAGTTGTTTCTTCTACAGTTGTATTTGTTGTTTCTGCTATTGTGCTTTTACTTTCTACCTTTCCACATCCAGATAAAAGCATAGTACCAAGAACAAAAGCTATTACAATTTGTGAAATATTTTCCTTTTTCATAATTAAAAATCCTTTGCAGAAAATTATAAATTTTATAGATTAATATGTATTACTATCTGTAATACTTTTTATTACTCTGCTTCTGCAGCTGCCTGCTTTGCATGCTCTACAAATAAATCCTGAATCTCTGGTATTTGGCCCAAACCTTCAAGTACACAAGTAACATCATACCCATTTGATTCAAATGTTGTCTTCCATGAATCCTCTTCGTCTCCTGCCATATCATTGTTTGCATGATCACCTGCAACAATCATAAGTGGCTGAAGAACAACCTTCTTATAATTTCCCTCTTTTACTCTTCCAACTAAAGTTTCAAGAGTTGGTTCAGCTTCTACTGTACCAATAAAATAATTGTCATGACCATTTTCTTTTAATAAATTCTGCATTTTTTCGTATACAGCATTTGAATCAGCTTCTGTACCATGTCCCATGAAACAAATTGCAGTTTCACCATCGTCATACTTTTCAGTTGCCTTAACAATAGCATTCATAACTGTTACAAAATCTTCATCTGAAGAAAGAAGTGGCTTGCCAATGCTTACCTTTTCAAATGAATCTGAATACTCTGCTACTTCATTTACAACGTCATTATACTCAAAACCATCCATAAGATGAGTTGGCTGAATAACTAATGTCTTAACATTGTTTGCAATTGCTCTATCTAAAGCTTCCTTTACATTATCAATTGCAACATCATCTCTTCTCTTAACATGATCAATAATAATCTGGCTAGTAAAACCTCTTCTTACAGAGTAGTCATTTCCAAATTCATCATCAATCTTTTGCTCAATAGCACCAATTGTTAATCTTCTGCTATCATTAAAGCTTGTTCCAAAGCTAATAACCAATAACTCTTTTTCACCAATTTCATCCTGGTTTCTAACATTGTCCAACTTTGCATCTCCAGTATTATAATTCTCTTCATCTGCTTCTGACTCTGATGCTACTTCCTCTGTTGTAGTAACTACTTCCTCTGTTGTAGCTGCTGTTGTTTCAGATGTAGTTTCTACAGTTGTCTGCTCTGTTGTTGTCTCTTTCTTTTCACCACATCCTGATAAGCAAGACATTGTCATTGCAGTAAGTGTTGCCATTACTAAAAGTTTCTTCTTCATTTTTAGTTCCTCCAAATATGTTTTATAATTTTGCACAGAAAAAATCCACTCATAAATAGAGTGGGGCAAATGGTCACATCAAAAAGCACCTATGCAATACACTACACATAGGAGATATGTAAACAGTACGACCAATTACTCGTGATCTGGATTTTATCCTGTACCAAGCAATTGGCAGGTTTCCTGGCTTATATATCAACATGACAAGTAAAATCTTCCCAACTTTCGTCAGTGATTATATGTTACTACTTACTTATCACTCCTTAAATACAGTGACGAGATCGTACAGGATTCACACCTGTTTCCCTTTTAACCTTTGTAAAAATGTTACTTACTCAGGCACCAATTACCTATATATTCATTTTCCGTGGTATTATAACACTAAAGAAAATACTAATCAAACTATTTTTGAATAATTTTTCTTATATTTTTTTATAATTTCTTACACACAGGTTAAATAGTTAAT
>JAQYAV010000154.1 GCA_029338675.1 Lachnospiraceae bacterium | reverse complement strand
GAACATAAAAACTTAATGTTTAATAAAATTGACAAAAAAACGAAGAATGGTTTATTATATTAAACGTAAGGAGTGTAATTATGAGTAAAAAATCAGTAGTAGTTATGCCGGATACACAAAAGGTTTTAGAAAATATGGGTGAACAGATAAAGATGCATCATGGATCTTTTGATGACGAGCCAGCAACAGTATTATGAGGAAAAGGGGTGCGAGGTAAAACGATTAGATGAATATATAACAGCTTAATAAAGAAGGTGAATTGAATTATGGCATCAAGTAAAGAAAATTTAATCTTTATATTGGAACAGCTGTCCGGACTAGATGACATAACCTATAGAGCAATGATGGGTGAATACATCCTTTATTATCGTGAGAGAGTTATCGGTGGAATATACGATTGTGGATAAAGATAATATTGCGCCAATTCCCTCCTACTAGTACACCGATTTCTAAATAAGTATCCCATATAACTTGCCTGATTTATGATTTCCGATGCGTCGGATACCTCTTCAGAAATACTAAGCATTTCATCTGTCTGCTGATTTAATGTCAAATCAAGTGAACTGATTTGCATAACTGCTGAAATATCCTTATCCATTACAACTTCAAATTGCTTTCTTCCTTTTATAAGACGTTTATAGATATCTCCAAGCTTGGGCTGTTTGGAGTAATCTGTCTCTTTTAATTCGGCAACACAGTCTACCAAATCTGTCTGTTTATTAAAAAATGCCATTTTTGAACCCCATTCTTTCTGAATATTATAACGACATATATATAATTGACTTACTTTTAAGGGGTATTTGTCAAGATAATTTTTTAACTATTTAACCTGAATGACCCACCCAAAATGGTGCATCGTTCAACATATATGGTGATAAATCCTAAAGACGGGTTTGAACAATCTATTGACAAAAGGGAATTAGAAGGATTATTAT
Source organism: Lachnospiraceae bacterium (assembly GCA_029338675.1). Classification (GTDB taxonomy): domain Bacteria; phylum Bacillota; class Clostridia; order Lachnospirales; family Lachnospiraceae; genus Coprococcus_C. Next base: position 2,160 of record JAQYAV010000154.1, on the reverse strand, counting down.
TAATACAAATAGATGTTTAACATATGAATAGTTACGAAAATACATATGAAGAAAGGGAAATTGCGATGAAAAGTGTAAGAATTAAATTATTGATACCAATGTTTTTTTTACAGATTATTGCTATAATAGGTTTATTTGTAAGTGGTATAGGCATGAAAAATATGCAGGCAGAAAGTGTCAAGGTAAGTGATGATGGAATAAGGAGTACAATTGCTATAGATGAATTGACTATTAAGATGAATGGTATGCAGAACATGCTGTTCTATCATATCAATATGAAAGATAAAGATTTGCAGGAATCAGAGGAAGTAATTGCTTATGATAAAGAGAAAATCCTTCATTATATGGATGAACTGGGGACATTATTGCAGACAGAAAAGCATGTAGAAGTATATCAGCAATTAGAGAAGTTGTTTCCGGTATTTCTAGATAGTTTTGATAAAGCTTTTGAGTATAGTAAAAAGAATATGTCGGAAGAAGCTTTAAAAGTAATGGATGAGGAAGTTTTTCCGGCAGGAGAGGAAATAGATAAATATATAACAGAGATGATTTACCTGAATGATGATTATGTAGCAGCAGCTACAGAGAAGCAGGTATCAGTGTATCAAAGCAGTACGAATACAGTTATTATTATATGTATATTAACAATATTAGTATCTTTAATTCTTGTATACATTATTATAAAATATATAGTGACACCATTAAGAAGAGTCAACTCACGTTTAAATGAGATTATAGTAAGTATTTCAAATGGAAAGGGAGATTTATCCATTAGAATGGATGTAAAATCGAAAGACGAGATAGGGCAGTTGGCATATAATATTAATGTTTTTATGGAAAAGATGCAAATAATAATGGAGGGGATGAATAAAAACTCTGGTAGGCTGGAACAAATTGGTGGCGAGGTTGTAAAAAATGTAGATGAGGCAAATGAAAATGCAAATAAGATTTTAGGTGTTGTAGAAGAGTTGGCCGCTGCAATGGAAGAGACATCAGCAACAGTTTCTGCTGTAAATGAAAATACAGGTTCAGTAAATGAAGAGATTATTTTTATGTCAAATAATACAGAAGATATATTGGATTATACAAAAGCAATGAAAGAAAGAGCCGATATATTGGAAACATCTGCACGAAATAATAAAGAAGGAATCAATACATTAATTGGTCCAATTATTGATAGTATGAAGCAAGCTATAGAGGATGGAAAAAATGTAACAAAGATTGCGCAGTTAACAGAACAAATTTTAAACATAAGCAGTCAGACGAATTTGCTTGCACTAAATGCATCAATTGAGGCTGCAAGAGCAGGAGAAGTTGGAAGAGGATTTGCGGTTGTAGCAGAAGAAATTAGAGTACTTGCTGATTCAAGCAGAAATACAGCAAATGATATTCAAGAGATTAATGAAATGGTAATAGAAACTGTTAACAGATTAACAGATCATTCTAATACAATTCTTGAATATATCAGTAATACGATTTTACCGGATTATGATAATTTTGTATTAGGGGGAAAACAATATAGTGATGATGCAACAAAAATTAATGAAACTATGTTTGGGTATTCAAAAAAAACTGAAGTATTAAAAGACGTTATCGGACAAATGACAGTATCTGTTAGTGATATTTCAAAAGTGATTGAGGAAAGTGCAATAAGTATAACGAATGTAGCTGAGAATGTACAGACTTTGGCTACTGGGGTAACAAATATTCACGAAGAAATGAAGATTAATGATGCTATTGCAAAGGAGTTGGCAGAGGAAGCAAATCAATTTGTTCAATAAGTGAAGAGATACCCTAGTACAGTGTTTCTTAAATAAGTACCAAATATAACGCAGAATGATTTTTCAAGGGTGCTGTTTCAAAAACGTAGGCGTAGCGGGCTACGTCGAGGCTTTTGAAATGGTACAATTGGAAAATCAGGCAAGTTATATGGGATACTTATTTAGAAATCGCTGTACTAGAATAAAAAAGATAAAAATTTATATTGGAGCCCTGTATTTTCATACAGGGCTCTTTTTCGGCTCTATGTCAAGTGTTGGGGTGCGAGGTGCTGTGCACCCGCACCAACACTGACATTAGAGCTATTTTTATGTTTTTCAATAAATGAGGTATATTTGGGCATGACAAAGAAACCCTCTCTGTTAATCTGATTTTTTAGAT
>JAQYAV010000153.1 GCA_029338675.1 Lachnospiraceae bacterium | reverse complement strand
ACTAGCGAATACAAGAATATTAAAAGTAGCTGTGTAACCGAATAAGGTAGCAGTAGAGGTGTCATGGACGCACCACTGAATCTACGAGGCGAAGCCTCGCACATCAGATGCTCGGTAATTCAATTGCCGATGTAGTTCACGTTGAGATTTAATTAAAGGATTATATAATATTAATTTATTTGCATTATAATTATTGCATAATTAAACTATAATTCTGTTTAAAATCATGTCATAATGCATAAAAAATGTATAAAATAAACATTATTTTCTTGACACTTATGTGAAAAAATTATAGAATTATTGTGTTGTAGTTTTACAATGAAAATTTAATAAAGGAGGTGCTCCTGAGTGATAATATACGTTATCTTTGCTATAATAATTGTTGTAGCTGTTATCGTAACTTGGTTTGTTGCAATTGCTTATCGTAAAAATATTGCGGAGGCAAAGATTGGAACTGCTGAAGATAAGGCTAGAGAGATTATAGATGTAGCTTTGAAAGATGCTGAAGCTAAGAAACGTGAAACTCTTCTTGAGGCTAAAGAGGAAGCAATGAAGACGAAGAATGAACTTGAGAAAGAAGTTAAAGATCGTCGTGCAGAATTACAGCGTATGGAGAAAAGAGTGATTTCTAAAGAAGAAAACCTTGATCGTAAGAGTGAAGCTATTGAGAAAAAAGAAGCTGCACTTGTTAAGAAGGAAGCAGAGCTTGAGGCATTAAAAGCTGATGTATCTGAATTAGAAGCAAAAAGAACTCAGGAACTTGAAAGAATTTCAGGATTAACCTCTGAACAGGCAAAAGAATACTTATTAAAGACTGTTGAAGACGAAGTAAAACATGAAACTGCAGTAATGATCAAAGAAATGGAATTAAGAGCAAAGGAAGAGGCAGATAAAAAAGCAAAGGATTATGTTGTTACAGCTATTCAAAAGTGTGCTGCTGATCACGTATCAGAAACAACAATTTCTTTAGTGCAGCTTCCTAATGATGAAATGAAGGGTAGAATAATAGGACGTGAAGGTCGTAATATTCGTACTTTAGAGACACTTACTGGTGTTGACTTAATTATAGACGATACTCCAGAGGCAGTAATTTTGTCTAGTTTTGACCCTGTAAGAAGAGAGGTTGCAAGAATTGCACTCGAAAAGCTTATTCTTGATGGTAGAATTCACCCAGCTCGTATTGAGGAGATGGTTGAAAAGGCCCAAAAAGAAGTCGAAATTATGATGAAAGAAGAGGGAGAGGCTGCAACTATTGAAGTTGGAGTTCATGGTATACATCCAGAGCTTGTTAAACTTTTAGGTAAGATGAAGTTTAGAACAAGTTATGGTCAGAATGCACTCAAGCATTCTATAGAAGTTGCTCAATTATCTGGTTTGCTCGCTGGGGAAATTGGGTTAGATGTTCGTTTAGCAAAGCGTGCTGGTTTATTGCACGATATTGGTAAATCAATTGATCATGAAATGGAAGGTTCGCATATATCAATTGGTGTAGATTTGTGTAGAAAGTATAAAGAAACACCTATTGTTATTAATGCAGTTGAGGCACATCATGGTGATGTTGATCCTCAAAGTTTAATTGCTTGCATCGTTCAAGCTGCAGATACAATTTCTGCTGCTAGACCAGGTGCAAGAAGAGAAACGTTGGAGACATATACTACAAGATTAAAGGCATTAGAAGATATTGCTAATGGATTTAAGGGTGTAGATAAGACTTTTGCTATTCAGGCTGGTAGAGAAATCCGAATTATGGTAGTTCCAGAGCAGATTAGTGATGCGGATATGGTGTTGCTTGCTAGAAATATTTCTAAGCAAATTGAAGCGGAGTTAGAGTATCCAGGTCAGATTAAAGTTAATTTGATTAGAGAATCACGTGTAACTGATTACGCAAAATAATTTTTTAACACACAAGAGTTTAAAGCATCTTAAATCATTTATGATTTAAGGTGCTTTTTGTATTTGATTGTATTAAAAGTGAGGCAATGTTTATGTTGATGTTTAAGAAGATGAAACAGATATTACTATCTAAAGGTAAAATAGTATCATTTTATAAAGATATACTTGAAACTCCAGATGGAAATATTGTTGAATATGATTATCTTATGCATAATTTTGGCGGTGGAGCGGGTGCTTTAGTGGTTGATGAAAATGATATGACATATTTAGTAAAGCAATATAGAAATTCAATTAATGATTTAAGTATAGAAATACCTGCTGGTGGATATTCTTTTAAAGGTGAATCAGGTGAGGACTGTGCTAGAAGAGAAATCGAGGAAGAATTAGGAGTTAAAGCAAATAGAATGATTCATATTTCTAATATTGTTTCTTCTATTGGTACTTTTGATGAAAAAACAGATGTTTATATTGCACTTGATTTGGAAAAGGGTAAACAAAAACTTGATGACGGAGAATATATTGAAATATTAAAGATCGATATTAATGAAGCAATTAATATGGTTTATAATGGAAAAATAAATGATAGTAAGACGATAATTGCATTACTTGCATATAGAGATTTAAAATACAAAGGTGAAATATAGTTTGCTTTGGTAATAATTTGTTTTGCTAGTGAATAAAAATAGAGAGTGTATAGCTCTCTATTTTTATTTGAAGGAAGAAATTAAATGTATAAAAGTTGGAATATAAAGAGTATATTTGTTGTTGTTTTTTGTTCATCAATATTGTTGAATTTTATTATTAGCAGATGGGATACATTTGCTATTAATGGTATTAATGTAAATACCTTGATTTGTTCAAAATTTGATATATTTGAAATAATATATATTATATTTGTGAGAATAAAACAGATATTTATTATTGTTCTTGTTTCTTATTTTTTTAATAACAATATATTAAAATCAATATTATGTGTTTTTGGCGGAATAATAATTAGTGCTGTTTTAGTTATTCAGGGATATATGTGTTCTTTTGATGAATATGTAATTTTATTGATTTATGTTTTACCACAATTACTCTTATATTGTTCAGCAATAAAACTAATATGTTTTGAGAATTTTTTAGATGTTGTAAACTATAAAAAAATACTATGTTTTTGTGCTTTGGTAGTATCAGGGATTAGTTTTGAATGTTATTTTTCTAAAAAAATAGTATATTATTTTATCAATATATTGTTACAAAAATAATAATTTTTGCTTATATTGTACTTTTACTCATAAACCTTGTAAAATCGGACTGTTTGACAAAAAAATATATTTGATTTTATTATAATTTGTTTATATAATATAAAGGAATTATGTAATAAATTAATAATGTATTAAAAAAATATTATATACAAATTGATTATTTGTTACTATTTTATTATAGGGTGGATTTGGAGTAGTAGTATGAAAAAGTATGTAGAGGCATATATTGATTATATACAAAGCGTTAAGCATGCAAGTTATAATACAATAGCTTCGTATAGACGAGATTTGATAAAGATGTGTTCTTACTTTGAACAAAAGGGCTATAATGACTTATTGACTTTAAATGGTACAGATTTATCAACATACATAATGGATATAAAGCAAGCTGGAATGTCATCAGCAACTATATCTAGAAATATTGCAAGTATTAGATCTTTCTTCTTGTACTTGTTGAAACAGGGGATTATTAAAGAAGATTATTCTGAACAATTAAAGCCACCAAAGGTCGAGAAGAAGGTACCTGAAACATTGAGTATACCAGAGATGAATTTATTATTAGAGCAGCCTTCTAAGAATACTCCTAAGGAAATAAGAGATAAAGCCATGCTTGAGTTGCTTTATGCGACAGGTATGCGAGTATCTGAATTAGTTTCTTTAAAAATAGATGATGTAAAACTTAACTTGGGTTATATAATATGTCGAGATGATTATAAAGAAAGGGTTATTCCTATAGATAATGTTGCAAAAAATGCATTAGAAATATATATTAATTCGGCGAGAGATATGTTTTGCGTAAATTGTGATTATTTATTTACAAATATTAAAGGTCAACCAATGACTAGACAAGGATTTTGGAAAATAATTAAACATTATGCTTCTAAGGCTGGAATTGATAAGGATATTACTCCTCACATGATTAGACATTCTTTTGCTACACATTTAGTTTCTAATGGTGCTGACTTGAAGGCTGTGCAAGAAATGCTAGGACATTCAGATATTTCTACAACACAGATTTACTTGAAGAATAAGCATAGTAGAATTAAGGAAGAATATGTTAAGGCTCATCCAAGAGCCAAGGTATAAAATAAAACCTCAATAAAAATGCACTGTTCGATGCGTTTTTATTGAGGTTTTTATTATATGTTATACGAAATAATATAATATTGTATAGTGATATATTACTTTCTATTAAAAATTAAAATAATTAGTAAAAAGATATATCCTCTTTGCTATTTGTATATTTTTGCTAGATTATCCATTTTTGAATTAGCATTTAGCATTAATAAATCTAATATTGTTATTGCACACATTGATTCAACTACAACTACTGCTCGAGGTCCAATGATAGGATCGTGGCGACCTCTAATTGATATGTTGACTTCGTTGTTATATTTGTCGATTGTATCCTGTGGACTGAAGATAGAAGGTGTTGGCTTAAAATGAGCTCTTAAAACTATTTGTGAGCCATCACTCATTCCTCCTAAGATTCCACCTGCATGATTAGTGGTTTTAATGACTTTGTCGTCCTTTATTCTAAAAGGGTCATTGTTAATAGAACCAACAGAAGTTGATGCATTTACTCCATCACCGATTTCTATGGCTTTAACTGCACCAATAGACATAATGCCGTGAGAGAGCATTGCATCAAGCTTATTAAAAACTGGTTCGCCTATTCCAATAGGCATATTATTTATTATACATTCTACACAAGATCCAGTTGAATCATTTGAATTGATTAAAGAATCTAAATATTTTTCAGCTTTTTTAGCACATTCTTCATCTGGCATGGAAACAGAGTTATTGGCAATGCTGTCAAAATTAAAATTATTATAATTAATAACATGAGGTCCTATTGATTTGACGTAAGCTTTGATTTCTATTCCTAATTCATTTAATATTTTGGTTGCAATTGCTCCTGCAGCAACACGCCCTATAGTCTCTCTTCCAGATGAACGTCCACCGCCTCTGTAGTCTCTTATTCCGTATTTTTTGTCAAAACAATAATCGGCATGACCGGGTCTGTAGCATTCAGCAAGATTACCATAATCCTTTGAATGCTGATCTTGATTATATACAATTAGAGAAATAGGAGTACCTGTAGTAACTCCTTCAAATACACCGGATAAGATTTCTACTCTATCTGATTCTTTACGCGGAGTCTGATATTTATTTTGCCCTGGCTTTCTTCGGTTAAGAAATGATTGAATATACTCCTCGGAAAGCTCTAAACCTGCAGGACAACCATCGATTGTAACTCCCAATGCCTTGCCGTGTGATTCACCCCATGTACTTATTTTGAAAATATTACCATATATTGAACCTGCCATTTTTTTAATCCTTTCATTTACCATGTAAATCTTTGTTTTGTATAGATTTTTATCCATGTAATAATCTGATTTATTATAACTATATTTATTATGAAAATAAAGTACTTGTTGATTTTTTTTTTATAATTGTTGATTTTTTTTAATAATTGTGCAATAATGTTACAGAAATGTTACAAAAATGAGAAATTAGGAGATGTTCATTATGATTTGCAAGAAGATGATGGCTAGAGTAGTATTAGTTGTAATGGTGCTGTGTATGCTTGACTTAAGAGGTTTAACTACACTTGAAGTTGAAGCAGCTGAAGATAAAGTTTCAGTTATATATCAAGCACATTGCCAAACTTTTAGTTGGTTTCCAGCTGTTAAAGATGGTCAAGAGGCTGGTATCACAGGTTATGGCAAGAGAATGGAATGCTTAAGAATAAAACTTGATTCCAATATTCCAGGGGGGATAGAATATCAGGTTCACTGTCAGAAATATGGCTGGCTTGATTGGGTTTCTAATGGAAAAAATGCAGGAACAGTAAATGAGTCAAAAAGACTTGAGGCTATTAGGATTAGACTTACAGGGAAAATAGCTACTAAGTATGACGTGTATTATAGAACACATTGTCAGACATATGGATGGCTACCTTGGGTTAAGAATGGCGAAATGTCAGGAACAGAAAAACAGGCAAAAAGACTTGAGGCTATCGAAATAAAATTAGTAAAAAAAGGTGGTAGTGTTGATGCTAATAATAATTCACAGTTAACATCGTCTATTAATTTAACATACAAAACTCATGTTCAAAAGTATGGATGGCTTAACTACGTTTCAAATAATACTATATCAGGAACAGTAAATGAGTCAAAAAGACTTGAAGCGATTAAAATTAATCTTCAATCGTCCTTGAAAGGTGGTATAACATATAGGGTTCATTCCCAGTCATATGGATGGCTACCTTGGGTTGAAAATGACGAAGAAGCAGGTATTACAGGCCTAGGAAAGAGGATGGAAGCTATACAGATATACCTAAAGGGTGATATAGCTAAAAAGTATGATATTTATTATAGAGTTCATGTCCAGACATATGGATGGCTTGATTGGGCAAAAAATGGTGGATATGCAGGAAGCACGAATTATTCAAAAAGACTTGAAGCTATTCAAATTATAATTAAGCAAAAAAATACTCCTGCACCAGGTAAAACAACAAGGCCTTTTGTTTGTCCAGGTAAGATTCCTGAACCAGCAGTTCCAGAGGGGGTATTCCCTGATGATAGTTCAAATAATGATAATGGACAAAACAAAGATAATCAAAATAAAAACGATCAAAATAATGATAATCAAAACAAAGATGATCAAAACAAAAATGATCAAAATAAAGATGATCAAAACAAAACTACACCAGTACCTAAAGAAACATACGATGAATCAGGAAGGCCTATTGAGCAGATTCTTAATAGCGCAAAATTAGATTATTATGCAAAAACAGGAGATTCGAAAGTTGATGCTCGTGTAAAAACTATATTAGACTCTATTATTAAACCTAATATGTCTACATATGAAAAAACAAAAGCAATATATGATTGGATAATAAATAATAATTCTTATCCTAGTGGATATGAAGCACCTTGGGGTGGTAATAGATGGAGTTTTTCAACAAAATATGATTTGTGGTGCTTTAAGCAAAGTTATTCTTGCCTATTTACTGGAAAGGGATCATGTAAGAATTATGCTGCTGCATTTGTAGTATTAACAAGGGCAATTGGATTAAATTCATACAAGGTATGTGGACATGCACCTGGAAGTAGTGTTCATGGTTGGGCAGTTATTGTGATTGATGGAAAATACTATCATTTTGACCCACAGTTAGGTGACATAAAAGATGGCGGTGGATTTGGTAATACATATGATTTCTTTGGCAAAACAAATTCTCAATTTATCAAAATGGGATTTGATTTATGTGGTGATGGAGATGGAACATTCCAAGATTATATAAACGGCTTTAAGTGTTTTAAGTAAAGCTGAACATAAAAGGAACATAAAATATTGTGTTTGTAGAAAATTATTCTTTACAAAATATATAGTTATATGGTATTATAACGAAGCTGTCACTTGGTTTAAGGACACTCCGACCTTTGACTCAGTGATTAGAATAAATTATTTATAGGAGGAAGTAATAATGATTACTACAGAAGCTAAGAAGGAAATTATGGAAAAGTATGCTCGTTGTGAGGGCGACACTGGTTCTCCAGAGGTTCAGGTTGCTTTATTAACAGCTAGAATCAATGACTTAAATGAGCATTTTAAGGCTCATCCAAAGGATCATCATTCAAAGAGAGGTCTTCTTAAGATGGTTGGACAGAGAAGAAATCTTTTAGCATACCTTAAGAGCAAGGATATTGAGCGTTACAGAGCTCTTATTGAGAAGCTTGGTTTAAGAAAGTAATTTCATACAATTATAAAAGAAGTCTCTTGCTGAGGCTTCTTTTTTGTTTGTCAAGAATCATATATCGAAATACATATAATAATAGACATGAATATTTAATAAAATTTAAAGGATGTAAAATATATAATAATAGATAAGAATACTTAATAACATTTAAAAGATGTAAATATAGATAAAAATATATAATAGTAGATAAAGAATTATGAATATACATAGCATATAAAGAATTTTGGATAATCGTAGCATATGAAGAATTTTGAATGTTTGTAGCATATAAATAATTCTAATAATTAAACGGCTAATAAATAATATGAAATATTAATCTGTTTCGTATATAATGTATTAGGGCAAATATATAAAGAAATACTATTAGAACATTTTGTTTTTGAATATAAAAAAGAAGAAGGGGCATATGACAATAAGTTATATGCCCTATATATATTGAGAAGTTAAAATTTGACTAGTTTATTTGACTTCCTCGTTTCTGAATTTGTTTCTGTATTCAGTAGGAGTACAGTTGGTGATTTTTTTGAAACATCTACAGAAAGTAGTCATATTATTAAAACCTGTTTGGAAAGCAATATTGGTAATTGGCGTGTTAGTTGCTAGAAGCAACTGTGCAGATTGTACACGCTTATGGCATAAATAATCATAAAAAGTGGAATTAGTATATTGCTTAAATAGTCTTGTGAAATGATACTTTGAAAAGCCTATATATGAAGCAGCTTGTTCTAAAGTAATTTCTTCTGCGTAATTAGAATCAATGTAATTAAGTAAATATGAAATTTTCTCGTAATATTCTCTGGATTTATGATCACTAGTAGTAAGTAGTTCACTAGATGAATTCTGGAAGTAATTACTTCCTATAGAAGAGAATATGTTAATTAACATTGAAAATATCTTTGTTTCCCACATAATTGGATTGCTGAAATATATATCGATAATGTTCATAAATGAAGAATAAATATATTGATATATATCTGGACAGACTGTGGCATTACACAAATATGCTTCCATAAATATAGGATTCATTGTTTTGTAATCGCGAAATTCTTGAAGCATATCAATATTGAATAAACATACGAATCTAATGCCATTTGTATTAGCAATTATTTCGTGGGGGATATGCGGTGGAATAAATAATATATCGCCAACGTTAAGTGTATATGTTTTTGTATTAGCAATAACTGTATATTGATTTTCCATGCATATTATAACCTCAAGAGCATCATGCCAGTGAGTGTCATATCCAACGGGAATATTGTTATACCATATTCTTATATGTGATTCTGGAATATATGAGACCTCTTCAAGCTTGTCATCTAATGTCCTTTTTGTAAAGGAATCAACGGGTTGCAAGTATTTACTTGGTGTGCCTAGTTCCTTGGTAATCATAATATCCTCCGTAATGTCTATCAAATCTTTCAATTAAAAAAACTATGATATACTTATTATAGTAGACTTATTACATTTTGAAAAGACTATATTCAATTTTTGTTTAGTTCGTATAATATATAGCAAGGATTGTAAATAAAAATGCACAAAATAATGCATAATGTATCCATAATAGCAATAAATGTTAAGTCAAAAGCAAGAATTATCGAGTAATATATTTGCCAAATTGATATACTATTTTACATAGTATGTTCTTGGGTTTTTTTGAACAAAAAAATTAACTAAGTGGAGGTATTATCATGAAATTATTTATTGACACTGCAAACATTGCCGACATTAAGAAAGCAAACGATATGGGCGTTATCTGTGGAGTAACAACAAACCCATCTCTTATCGCAAAAGAGGGTAGAGATTTCACAGAAGTAATTAAGGAAATTACAGAGATCGTTGATGGTCCAATTAGTGGTGAAGTTAAGGCAACAACTACTGATGCTGAGGGTATGATAGCTGAAGGTAGAGAAATTGCTAAAATACATCCAAATATGGTTGTTAAGATTCCTATGACTGTTGAAGGCTTAAAAGCTGTAAAGGCATTAAGTGCAGAAGGAATCAAGACTAATGTTACTTTAGTTTTCTCAGCAAATCAGGCTTTATTGGCTGCTAGAGCAGGAGCAACTTATGTATCACCATTCCTTGGAAGATTAGATGATATTTCGCAGCCTGGTATTGATCTTATCAGAACAATTGCAGAAATATTCGATATTTATGGTTTTGAAACAGAGATTATCGCAGCAAGTGTTAGAAATCCAATTCATGTTACTGATTGTGCTCTTGCTGGTGCAGATATCGCAACAATACCTTATAGTGTTATTGAGACAATGACAAAGCATCCATTGACTGATCAGGGTATCGCTAAATTCCAGGCAGATTATAAGGCTGTATTTGGAGAGTAAATATAATTTTGTCTGAAAGGAGAGTGTGTGATGGATATTTTAGAACTTAAGAAAACTGCTGTTGAAGTTCGTAAGGGAATTGTTACAGCTGTACATAGTGCAAAATCTGGTCATCCAGGTGGATCGCTTTCAGCAGCAGATATTTTTACATGTTTGTACTTTAATGAAATGAATATTGATCCAGCTAATCCTAAAAAGGAAGATAGAGATAGATTCGTATTATCAAAAGGTCATACAGCACCTGGTCTCTATTCCGCGTTAGCTAATAGAGGATTTTTCCCTGTTGAGGATTTAAAGACTTTAAGACATACAGGTTCGTATCTTCAGGGACATCCTGATATGAAGCATATACCTGGCGTTGATATGTCTAGTGGTTCTTTGGGACAAGGATTGTCAACAGCAGTAGGAATGGCACTTAATGCTAAGTTAGACAATGCTTCATATAGAGTTTATGCATTGTGTGGAGATGGTGAAATTCAGGAAGGACAGATTTGGGAAGCGGCAATGTTTGCTGGTGCTAGAAAGCTAGATAATTTAACTGTTATTATAGATAATAATAATTTACAGATTGATGGTCCTATTGATCAGGTTTGTTCACCATATCCAATAGATAAGAAGTTCGAAGCATTTAATTTCCATGTAATTTGCATTAATGGAAATGATATGGAAGAGATATGCAAAGCCTTTGAAGAGGCTAGAAATACAAAGGGACAACCTACAGCGATTATTGCTAGCACAACAAAGGGTAAAGGCGTTTCATTTATGGAAAATCAGGTAGGATGGCACGGAAAAGCTCCTAATGATGAACAATTTGAAATGGCTATTGAAGAATTAACAAAGGCAGGTGAAGCATTGTGTCAGATGTAAAAATTGCAACAAGAGATAGTTATGGTAAAGCGCTCACAGAGCTTGGAAGTGAATTTGATAATTTAGTTGTATTGGATGCTGATCTTGCTGAGGCAACAAAAACTGCTGTATTTAAGAAAGCATATCCAGAAAGACATATTGATTGTGGTATTGCGGAGGCTAATATGACTGGTATTGCTGCTGGTTTATCAACATGTGGTAAGGTTCCATTCATTAGTACATTTGCTATGTTTGCTGCTGGCAGATCATATGAGCAGATTAGAAATTCAATTGCATATCCACATCTTAATGTTAAAATTGGTGCAACACATGCAGGTATTTCTGTAGGTGAAGATGGTGCATCTCATCAGTGTAATGAGGATTTGGCTTTAATGAGAACAATCCCAGGAATGGTTGTAATTAATCCAAGCGACGATGTTGAAGCAAGAGCAGCAGTTAGAGCAGCATATGAATATGTTGGTCCGGTTTATATGAGATTTGGTAGATTGGCAGTTCCTGTTATTAATGATAATGATGATTACAAGTTTGAAATCGGTAAAGGTGTAACATTAAAGGAAGGTTCAGATATCACAATTTTTGCTACTGGTCTTTGCGTAAGTGAAGCTCTTAAAACATCAGAAATGTTAGAAGCTGATGGTGTTAGTGCTAGAGTAATTAACATTCATACTATTAAGCCTATTGATAAAGAGTTGATTGTTAAAGCTGCAAAAGAAACAAAACAGCTTATTACAGTCGAGGAACATTCGATTTGTGGCGGTTTAGGAAGCGCAGTTGCTGAAGTTATCAGTGAGGAATGTCCTACTAAATTGACTAGAATTGGTGTTGAGGATGTATTTGGTGAATCTGGTCCTGCTGTAGAACTTATTCATAAATATGGTCTTGATGCAGAAGGTATATATGCCAAAATTAAGGCGGTGATTTAGTGAATAAAGTTACATTAGCACTTGCCAAGAAACTTGTTTCTCAAATGACTGTTGAAGAGAAAATGAGTCAGATGCTATTCAAATCTCCTGCAATTGAGAGATTGAATATTCCAGCATATAATTGGTGGAATGAAGCTTTGCATGGTGTTGCAAGAGCTGGTGTTGCGACTGTTTTCCCGCAAGCTATAGGTATGGCTGCATCTTTTGATAAAAAAATGTTGCATGATGTTGCTGATATTGTATCAACAGAAGGTAGAGGCAAATTTAATGCACTTTCTAAAAAAGGTGATAAAGGGATTTATAAGGGGCTTACATATTGGGCCCCTAATATAAATATATTTAGAGATCCTAGATGGGGAAGAGGTCATGAGACATTTGGAGAAGATCCTTATTTAACAGGTGAACTTGGTGTTGCATATGTTGAGGGATTGCAGGGAGATGATCCTGAACACCTTAAGTCTGCTGCGTGTGCAAAACATTTTGCTGTGCATAGTGGACCAGAGGCATTAAGACATGAATTTAACGCAAAAGCTAATTTACATGATATGTATGATACATATTTGTATGCATTCAAAAGGTTAGTGTCAGATGCGAAAGTTGAAGCTGTGATGGGTGCATATAATCGCGTTAATGGCGAACCGGCATGTGGAAGTAAGACATTGCTTAAAGATATTTTACGTGATGCATGGGGCTTTGAAGGTCATGTTGTTTCAGATTGTTGGGCAATTATGGATTTTCACGAAAATCATCATGTTACTTCTACTGTAGAAGAATCAGCGGCTATGGCTGTGAATAATGGTTGTGATTTGAATTGTGGAAGCGCGTTTTTGTATTTGAATAAGGCTTATGAACAAGGCTTGGTTTCAGAAGAAGCTATTACTCAAGCGGTTGAACGCTTAATGGAAGTTAGAATAAGACTTGGAATGCTTGAAGAATATCCTTCGCCATATGATAATATTCCGTATGATGTTGTTGAATGTAAAAAACATGTGGATTATTCTATTGAAGTATCAAAGAAAAGTATGGTCTTATTAAAGAATAAAGACGGTATTTTACCACTTAAGAAAGAAAAATATAAGACTATTGCTGTGATAGGACCTAATGCTAATTCACGCGATGCTTTGCTTGGCAACTATATTGGTACATCATCTAAATATATAACTCCTCTTGAAGGAATTCAAGATTATGTAGGTGAAGATGTTAAGGTATTGTATTCTGAAGGATGTCATTTGTATAAAGACAAAGTTGAAGCTTTAGGAGAGGAAAAAGACAGATTCCAAGAAGCAGTTATTACTGCAGAACAAGCTGATTTAGTTATTATGTGCTTAGGTCTTGATGCTACAATTGAGGGTGAGCAAGGCGATGCAGGAAATGAATATGCAAGTGGAGATAAGCTTGGATTAGGTTTGCCTGGATTGCAGGAAGAATTGCTTGAAACTGTTGCTAAAATAGGAAAGCCTGTGATTTTATTACTTTCAGCAGGTAGCGCTATTGATTTGACTTGGGCAAATGATAATGTGAATGCTATTTTGGATACATTTTATCCGGGTGCTCGAGGTGGTAAGGCTATTGCTGATATATTGTTTGGAGAAGCTTCTCCTTCTGGAAAACTTCCTATAACATTTTATTCGAGTACAGACAAATTGCCTGATTTCGAAGACTATAACATGACTAATAGAACATATAGATATACAAGTGATAACATTTTGTATCCGTTTGGATATGGCTTAAAATATTCAGAAGTGAAATATAGCAATACTTGTGTTGATTGTGTAGAATGCAATGTTGAGGATTCTGTTAAAATATCCACATCAGTTAAAAATACTGGAGAGTATGCTGTTGATGAGATTGTTCAGGTATATGTAAAATATAATGATAAAAAGGAGATAGATCCTAATTATCAGTTAAAAGGAATTGAAGTTGTAAATCTTTTGCCTGGAGAAGAGAAAAATGTTTATATAGAATTATCTATGAGAGATTTTGCTTTGGTAGATGAAGAAGGTAAATGTTTGGTTAATCCTGGTAAATATACAATTTCTGTAGGTGGACAGCAACCTGATGCTTTGAGTGAAAAACTTACTGGCAAAAAAGTTGATTTGTTTACGATTACTAAAAATGGTTCTATTATGGAGGCAGAATTATAATGAAAATTTTAGATATTACTAGTGAAAATTTTAAAAAATATGGTAAAATAGTAAATGGCTTGGATATGGATAGTTTAACTAAAGTGATGGACAAGGTTGAGTTACCAACTGATGTTATTTATGAGCCATCTATTGGAGAATTAGAGTCACTTGAGACTGCAAAATATCTTCAGAATGTTGTATATGGTGAACTTCCAATTCAAGTAGGATACTGCATAGGAAATAATAACAAGCTTAATGCAGTTGAATATCATAGGAATTCTGAGGTTAATATCGGAATTACTGATGCAATACTTATTCTTGGTTGTCAGCAGGATATTGCTGATGATTATTCATATGATACATCATTAATGGAAGCTTTCTATCTTCCAAAGGGATGTGCTGTAGAATTGTATGCAACAACATTGCATTATGCTCCTTGTAACTATGAAGGTAATGGATTTAAAGTAATTATTGTATTACCAAAGGGAACAAATTTCCCATTAGACAAAGAGCATGCTGATAATGAAGATGCTTTAATTACAGCAAAGAATAAGTGGCTTATAGGTCATGCTGAGGGAGGTCTTCCTGAAGGCTCATTTATAGGCTTAAAAGGTGAGAATTTAACAGTATAGGAGGAATTTGAAGAATGTTTAACACACCTGAAGTAAAAATTGGTATTGTTGCTGTTAGTAGAGACTGTTTCCCAGAGGAACTTTCTGTAAACAGAAGAAAGGCACTTGTTGAGGCTTATACTAAAAAGTATGATGCAGCTGATATTTATGAGTGTCCAATATGTATCGTTGAGAGTGAGATTCACATGGTTCAGGCTTTAGAGGATATCAAGAAGGCTGGATGTAATGCGCTTTGTGTATATCTTGGAAACTTTGGTCCAGAGATTTCAGAGACATTATTAGCAAAGCATTTTGATGGTCCTAAGATGTTTGTTGCTGCTGCAGAAGAGACTCAGACTAACCTTGTTGGTGGTAGAGGAGATGCTTATTGTGGTATGCTTAATGCAAGCTATAACTTAAAATTAAGAGGCGTTAAAGCTTATATCCCAGAGTACCCAGTAGGTACAGCTGAGGAATGTGCTGACATGATTCATGAGTTTGTTCCTATTGCTAGAGCAATTGATGGATTAAATAATTTAAAGATTATAAGCTTTGGTCCAAGACCACTTAACTTCTTAGCTTGTAATGCTCCAATTCAGCAGTTATACAATCTTGGTGTTGAGATTGAAGAGAATTCAGAGCTTGACTTATTTGAAAGCTTTAAAAATCATGCAGGTGATCCAAGAATCGCTGATGTTGTTAAAGATATGGAAGCAGAGCTTGGTACTGGTAACAAGAAGCCAGAAGTACTTGAGAAGCTTGCACAGTATGAGCTTACTCTTCTTGATTGGGTAGATGCTCATAAGGGATATCGTAAATATGTTGCAATTGCTGGAAAATGTTGGCCTGCATTCCAGACTCAGTTTGGATTTGTTCCATGCTATGTAAACAGCCGTCTTACTGGTATGGGAATTCCAGTATCTTGTGAGGTAGATATATACGGAGCTCTTAGTGAGTTCATTGGTACATGTATTAGCCAGGATGCTGTTACATTGCTTGATATTAACAACTCTGTACCTGCAGATATGTACAAAGAGTCTATTGAAGGCAAATTTGATTATGAGCATAAAGATACATTTATGGGATTCCATTGTGGTAACACATTCTCTAAGAAGCTTAGTGAGTGTACAATGAAGAATCAGATGATCATGGCTAGAGCACTTCCAGAAGAAGTTACTAATGGTACACTTGAAGGAGATATCATTCCAGGAGATATTACTTTCTATCGTTTACAGAGTACAGCTGATTGCAAACTTAGAGCTTATATTGCTCATGGTGAAGTTTTACCAGTTGCAACAAAGTCATTCGGTGCTATTGGTGTATTTGCTATTCATGATATGGGAAGATTCTATAGACACGTTCTTATTGAGAAGAATTATCCTCATCATGGAGCAGTTGCATTTGGTCATTTTGGAAAAGCATTATATGAAGTATTTAAGTATGTTGGAGTACCTCTTGAAGATATAAACTTTAATCAGCCAAAGGGTATGATGTATCCAACTGAGAATCCATTTGCATAATATTTAAAAGTATAATTTAATAAAAATAATTAATGCCATGGATAGACATATGTCTGTAATTTGTTGTATAATGTATTTACAGATATTATGCCTATGCGTGGCATTTCTAGTTTATTTTATGGAGGTTAATATGTTTTATATTGGTGTTGATTTAGGAACATCGGCAGTAAAGTTATTGTTGATGGATGAAAAAGGTGGAGTAAAGAAGATAGTTTCTAAGGAGTATCCT
>JAQYAV010000152.1 GCA_029338675.1 Lachnospiraceae bacterium | reverse complement strand
ATACTAGTTATATTCCCCTTAACATTTTCCCTTACAATAATAGGTGCTGCTGTATTACTTAATGCAGTCGCTATTGCAACAGGAATACTCACTAGAAGAATATACAATGTATTATGTCACTCCCGTACCTAAACAATTGTTCATAGGAATTCTATATGCAAAACCAATAAGCCTACATATAATTCCCGCCATAGCCAATATACTTCCTTGTATAAAAAAATTGTTTACCTTTTTCTTTTTTCCCATAAGCTTTACCATTCTATAATTTATCCTTTATATAAACTCTCTAGTACCTTTTTCCTATATTATATTATTAAAATAAGTCGATATAGAAAATAGAGTACTATAGGTATTTATGATAATATATATAATATACAAATACAAATATTTTTTTGAAAAAGCATTCTGGTGATATGTCAAGGATAAATTAAAAAAGATTTTTATAAGATTTAGAGAAAAAAGGGTGCACTTAATAAGCATACACGAAAATTAACATTTTCGCGAATGTTAGTTCGAATTGTTATTTAATTTCGGCGTCCAATTTTTCGCCAGTGTACAGTTGGTTTTTGACCAGCAAACCAAAAACGAGTCGTACTAATTTACGAGATGTAAGTGCGAGTGCTCTCTTGTGCTGATGTTTGGTAACTTCAGCGTATTTTTTAGAATAAAATTCTTTGTATTCAGGAATGTAACGCCTTATACTATTGGCAGCTTCTCCGAGATAATAACGAAGATATGTGTTACCAGCTTTTGATACACGATTATCTTCTGAAACAAAGTCTCCAGAATCATTTTTTAGCCATATTAAACCGGCGTATTTAGCTAGTGCATCGGAAGAATGAAAAGCGTTAATATCGCCTATTTCAGATAGTATTCCGGCAGCCCATACGGGACCAATTCCTGGAATTGATTTGAGAATTGTAAATGCATTTGGGTTCATGCCATTGATACATTTCTCGATTGCTTGATCTATCAGTTTTATTTCTTTCTGGTAGGTTTGAATGCAGTTAAATGAGCTTGCTAATGAAACATTAAGTGGCTCATACATGCATTTGTCTAACCGATAAGAATCTCTTGCAGCTTTCTTTAAGAGTGCAGAGGTTTTTGATATATCATTTATACGATTTCTGCTTTTTTTAGCTAGAAATTGTAGTAATTCTTCTTCAGAGGAATCTATGATTTCTTGAAGAGACATAAATTCTGTCAAAATGGCAGAGGAAGTAGTACCATAAATGTTGCTGAAAGGCTGATTGCTATCATCTAAAATTTGAAGTTCACTAAACTTTAAATAGAGATTTGAAACCATATAAGTTTTTTCTCTAGTAATGCATTCAGCTAGATGTAGACGATGTCTAGTTAAGCGTTTTAATGCTAAAAACTGTCCGCCACGCCAAGGTTCGCATTTTTTTATACGACCACAACGAGCAAAATCAGCTATGAGATATGCATCCATAGGATCTGATTTTTCCATTGCGATATAACTTTTACGGTAGTTAGCAGTCGCTTTAGGATTTAAGCAGAACACATAAGGTTTATAAGGCATTAGTACTTCACTTGTTGATAGGAAGTTGGCAATATGAATGCTGTAAACAGATGTGGACTCTAATGCAACAACAATGGTATCTAGGTTAGAATGAGTATTCATACATTCTAATATCATCTCAGCAAGTTCATCAGCACCAGGCTGGTTGTTCTTGAAAGATGAGGCTATGTATTGATTTTCATCAAAGTCCATTGCACAAACTACATTAGACTTTGAACTTACATCAATACCAACGAATAAAGTGGACATATAGTTGATCTTAATCATGTTATCACACTCCTTTCTGGTCTGGATTTGTGAAGTCTAAAGTGAAGGTTTATCCTGTGAAACATATGGTGACTGAAACCTCGCGTAATGAGCATTCATCCAGTCAGCATTTCTTGCTGGTGCTACGGCTGGAGATGCAACTTCTGTGTAAGCAGAATATGCCATATATACCAGGCTGCATGCTTTAAAAGCAGTCTCGGACAAAGCCGGCTGAAAGGAGGGGAAGCAGTGCCTTCGAACATCAGACTCAGCTGATATTATAACACAGGATTAACTATAAATAAATGTAACTATTGACGGTATAGATGGGAATTGGATGAGAGAAATCCTCTTAGATAATCCTTACCTCTATACTAAAAAAAGAATAAGCTTGTAAGCTGTTATTTATTACTTACAAACTTATTATACGAGAGGAGAGATATAATGGAATTAACAAGTAAACAAAGGGCGTATTTGAAAAGTTTGGCTATGAAATTAGATCCTATATTTAATATAGGTAAATCTAGTCTAACGCCAGAATTTACA
>JAQYAV010000151.1 GCA_029338675.1 Lachnospiraceae bacterium | reverse complement strand
GCATACAACATCATGAGAAAATATTTTGCCATATCTGGCATAGAAAAAGAAATGTCCGTATCCGGACTAGCGAATACAAGAATATTAAAAGTAGCTGTGTAACCGAATAAGGTAGCAGTAGAGGTGTAATGGACGCACCACTGAATCTACGAGGCGAAGCCTCGCACATCAGATGCTCGGTAATTCAATTGCCGATGTAGTTCACAAACTCAATTTAGAAAAATAAATTATTTTGGAGAATAAAATGGATAAGCAAAGACGATTTTCATATATTGAAAATATAAGATGGATTACCATTATGCTCCTTATTCCATTTCACGCTGGTATGGCATATAGTTCATGGGAGAGTAATTATATTCATTTTGGAGATAACAGGGCAATTGGTTCCTTTGTACAGCTAGTATGGCCTTTTTTTATGCCAATATTGTTTGTTGCTGCAGGAGTTAGCGCAAGGACTTCTATTGCAAAACGTGGCTACAAAAAATACTTACTAGAAAGAGTTAATAAGCTTCTTTTACCACTTGTTATTGGGACAATTTCTATTGTTCCAATAATGACATATATTGCTAATATTACTAACAGTAATTTTGATGGAATGTTTTATGATCATTGTGAATATTTCTTTACGCATTTTACTGACGGAACAGGCTATGATGGTGCGTTTACAGTAGGACATTTATGGTTTTTATTGTATTTATTTGTTGTTTCCGTAATTGCTCTTATTGTAATATATGCAGTAGTGAAAATATTGAATCAGGATATTGAAAGAGATGTTTATGAATTAGCGGTACTTGAACTTGGTGAAGAAGAGGATGCATATTTTACAGCAAAATATCAATATATATTACTGGGGACATTTTTTATTATTCCATTTTTATTTCGAGATATACTAAGTATATGCGGAAAAGGATTAATGAGTTACTTTAGTTATTTTTTGATAGGCTATTATCTTTTTTCTAAGGATAAGGCGGTTAAAAAAATCGCTTCGTATAGACATATTTTTATGCTTTTGTACGTGGTATGTGCAGTCGTAGATGTATATATGTTTTTATATATGAAAAATGCAAATAGTTTTGTTAATAGCTTGTTTATGTATGCTGCAGGTTGGTTTGGATGCCTTGGCATACTTGGAATAGCAAGAGCAAGACTTAATCGTACAAATAAGCTTACAAAATGGCTCTCTAGAAATTCCTTCTTGTTTTATTTGATGCATTTTCCAGTCTTGATTTGCGTACAATATTATGTTGGACAAAAATATGAGGGCTTGGCATATAGATTTTGGCTTGCAATATTAATTAGTTATGTTATTACATTTTTGCTGACTTTTCTATTTAGTCTATTTAATAATATAGCCTCAAGGATAACGGCTGCTAGAATTGTATGCTCAATATATATGGTATTGTTAGAACCATTTTCGTTATGGTTTTGGATAATATATTTTGTGGCTGGGTTAAGTGATTTTGCAGATGGTTTTTTAGCAAGAAGATTAAAATTAGCTAGTGAAAAGGGGGCAAGGTTAGATAGCTTTGCAGATCTTTTTTTTGCTGGTGCAATAATATATACGCTGGTTACGACTGTTGAAATTCCTAGATATGTGTGGAAAATGTGTCTTATTGTAATTGCAATAAAAGCATTTACGGCATTAGTTGGACTTATATTCCATAAGAAGATTATATTTCTTCATACCATACTAAATAAGATTACTGGTGTGATGTTGTTTATGTTTCTTGTAGTATTCCAGCTATTTAGAATTAAAACAATTACTATTGTTATTGGTGTGGTTGCCATAATTTCAGCTATAGAGGAATGTCTTATTGTGGCAAGACAAAATGAGGTTAGCTTTGATGAAAAGGGGTATATTGCAAGGACTAGATTATACTACAATGTAATAAGTAGTGGGGAAAATGAAAATAATAAAAATAAAGAAAATACATAGATAGGGTAAAGAATAGTAGTATTATGATATATAGGTATCTGTCTGATGAAATTGGTTAGTGCAATTTTGGGATAAATTGTTTTATGCCTTGACACAAATTAAAAATGTGTTAGAATACTGAATATGTAAATATATAAAGGCTATGAAGGTGCAACAAGGATTATTGGAAGTCATTAGAGAGGCGAAGTCGTAGGCTGAAAGCTTTGCTTGAATATAAGATAATCTCATTTTCACACTGGAGCTACGGACTTGAATACATGATAAGTGATGGCTTTGATTAAGTAGGGTTTGTCGTATGTGCACGTTACGCAGTTTGAGTGCAATTATGTATGTAATTGAATTTGGGTGGTACCACGGATATTATGCTTCGTCCCTTGGTTTAGGGATGAAGCTTTTTTAATGTAATATGTGACTAGTTCTAAACTACCAGATATTTTTACAACTGATGCACTAAAGAATAAATAGATGTGAGAACATCATAATTTGTATATGGAGGATTTAACTATGAAAGAAAAGTTAGACTTAATTAAGCAGTCGGCACTTGATAAGATTAAAGAGGCCGAGGACATTAATATTCTTAATGACATTAAGGTTTCTATTTTAGGTAAAAAGGGTGAACTTACTCAGGTTCTTAAGAGCATGAAGGATGTTGCACCAGAGGATAGACCAAAGGTTGGTCAGCTTGTTAATGATGTTAGACAGCTTGTTGAGGAGAAGCTTGATGCTAAGATTAAAGCGATTAATAAGGTAGCTAGAGCAGAGAAGATGAAGCGTGAAACAATTGATGTAACACTTCCAGGAGTTAAGAAGATTGATGGACATAGACATCCAAATCAGATAGCTTTAGAGGATCTTGAGAGAGTATTTATTGGTATGGGTTACGAAATTGTATCTGGTCCAGAAATTGAATACGATAAGTATAATTTTGAGCTTCTTAACATTCCTGCAAATCATCCAGCAAAGGACGAGCAGGATACATTCTATATTAACAAAGAGATATTACTTAGAACCCAAACTTCACCAGTTCAGGCAAGAATTATGGAGAAGGGCGAGCTTCCTATAAGAATTCTTTCACCTGGTAGAGTATTTAGATCAGATGAGGTTGATGCAACACATTCACCATCTTTCCATCAGGTTGAAGGTCTTGTAATTGATAAGAATATTACAATGGCGGACTTAAAGGGAACATTGGCGCAGTTTGCTAAAGAGTTCTTTGGCGAGAAGACTAAGACTAAATTCAGACCACATCATTTTCCATTTACTGAGCCATCAGCAGAGGTTGATATCACTTGCTTTAAGTGTGGTGGTAAGGGATGTAGAGTATGTAAGGGCAGTGGTTGGATTGAAATCCTAGGTTGTGGTATGGTTCATCCACATGTACTTGAAATGTGTGGAATTGATCCTAACGAGTACTCTGGTTTTGCATTCGGTATCGGACTTGAGAGAATAACTCTTCTTAAGTACGAGATTGATGATATGAGACTCCTTTATGAAAATGATGTAAGATTCCTTAATCAGTTCTAACAAGGGACATATTGTTGATAGATGAAAGAAATATTTAGTACCATATGCAAAGCGTATTAGATTAGCTTGTATATTGCGACAGCGCATTATTTAATTAGTGTGCTAAGGTTTGATATAGGAAAGGAAAGAAATATTATGAATACACCGATTTCATGGATAAAGGCATATGTGCCTGATCTTGACGTAGATATAAATGAATTTGTTGATAAAATGACTTTATCAGGTTCTCACGTAGAAAATTACGTAAAGAAGGATAAGAATCTTGAGAAGATTGTTGTTGGTAAAATTGAGACAATGGAGCAGCATCCAGATGCTGACAAGTTAGTAGTTTGTCAGGTTAACATTGGTACAGAGACTATTCAGATAGTAACAGGTGCAAAGAATGTTAAGGTTGGAGATGTAATTCCAGTAGTACTTGACGGTGGTAAGGTTGCAGCAGCTCATGGTGATAACAATGAGTATCCAGATGGAATCAAGATAAAGAAGGGTAAGCTTCGTGGCGTAGAGTCAAATGGTATGATGTGTGGTATAGAAGAGCTTGGTTCAAGTAGAGATTTCTATCCAGAAGCACCAGAAGATGGAGTATATATCTTTACTGAGGATTCAGGTGTTAAGCCTGGTGATGATGCAGTAAAGGCACTTGGTCTTGATGACTCAGTTGTTGAGTATGAAATTACTTCAAACAGAGTTGATTGTTTCTCTATTCTTGGTATGGCAAGAGAGGCGGCAGCTACATTTAATAAGAAATTTATGCCACCAGTAGTAGAAGTAAAGGGCAATGGAGGAGATGTAAATGATTACATTTCTGTTCAGGTAGAGGATTCTACACTTTGTCCAAGATATGTTGCTAGAGTAGTAACAGATATAAAGGTTGGTCCTTCACCAAAGTGGATGAGAGAAAGACTTGCAGCACAGGGAATTAGATCAATTAATAACATTGTTGATATAACTAACTATGTTATGGAAGAGTATGGTCAGCCAATGCATGCATTTGACCTTGATACAATTGCTGGAAATAAAATAATTGTAAGACGTGCAAAGGATGGAGATAAGTTCATTACACTTGATGGTCAGGAAAGAACATTAGACAGTGATGTATTAATGATTTGTGATGGTGAGAAGGAAGTAGCAATTGCAGGTATCATGGGTGGAGAAAACTCAATGGTAACTGAAAATATTAAGACATTATTATTCGAGGCAGCTTGCTTTGACGGAACAAATATAAGACTTTCATCTAAGAGAGTTGGTCTTAGTACAGATGCTTCATCTAAGTTCGTTAAGGGATTAGATCCAAATCTTGCAATGGAGGCTATTAACAGAGCATGTCAGCTTATTGAAGAAATGGGTTGTGGTAAGGTTGTAGATGGTGCAGTAGATGTATATCCAAATCCTGTATCAGACAAGGAACTTCCATTTGAGCCAGATAAGATGAACAAGCTTCTTGGAACTGATATCTCTTCAGATCAGATGCTTGAATATTATGATAGACTTGGATTAAAATATAACAAAGATACTAATATGTTAACTGTACCTAGCTTCAGACAGGACCTTAACTGTATGGCTGATTTGGCCGAAGAGGTTGCTAGATTCTATGGTTATGACAATATTCCTGTTACTCTTCCAAGAGGTGAGGCTACACTTGGTAAGAAGAGCTATGCAGAAAGAATTAATGATGAGGTTAGAATAATTTGTGAGGGAAATGGCTTCTCAGGTGGAATGTGCTACTCATTCGAGAGTCCAAAGGTATTTGATAAGTTACTTATTCCTGAGGATTCAATGTACAGACAGGCAATAGAAATTATGAACCCACTTGGGGAGGATTTCTCAATTATGAGAACGCTACCTCTTAATGGAATTCTTACTTCAATTGCAACAAACTACAATAGAAGAAATAAAGAAGCAAGATTATATGAGCTTGCAAATGTTTATATTCCAAAGGCACTTCCTCTTACTGAGTTACCAGATGAGCAGCCTAAGCTTACAATGGCAATGTACGGAAGTGGAGATTTCTTCACAATGAAGGGTGTTATTGAGGAAATGTGTGACAAGCTTGGATTTGGTGCTGAATGTACTTATGAGCCAACTACAGAGCATGTATTCTTACATCCAGGTAGACAGGCTAATATCACAAAGGGCAAGCTTATGATTGGTTATTTAGGCCAGTTACATCCAGAAGTTGCAGATAATTACAATGTTAAGGCTGAGGTTTATGTTGCAGTACTTAATATGGATGTAGTAACAATGCTTTCAACATTTGACAGAAAGTATGAAGGAATTGCCAAGTTCCCAGGAATGACAAGAGATTTAAGTCTTGTTATTGATAAGACAATCTTTGTTGGTCAGATTGAGAAGGTTATCAAGAAATGTGGTGGAAAGCTTCTTGAATCATATAGATTATTTGATGTATATGAAGGTGAGCAGGTTGCTGCAGGAAAGAAATCAGTTGCATATACAATGACATTTAGAGCAAAGGACAGAACTTTAGAGGATTCAGAGGTTACTGCCATTGTTGATAAGATCTTAAAAGAGCTTGGTAAGTTAGGAATTGAAATAAGAGCTTAATTGGAGGAAATATGTACAAATTAAGTGATTTTTACTATGATTTACCTGAAGAATTAATTGCACAGGACCCTCTTCTTAACAGAAGTGATTCAAGACTTATGGTACTTAATCGTGCTACAAATGAAATCAGTCATAGAACATTTAAGGATGTTATTGAATATCTTAATGAAGGGGATTGTCTTGTAATCAATGATACAAAGGTTATTCCAGCCAGATTAATTGGTGAAAAGGAAGGAACAGGGGCATCTATTGAGGTGCTCCTGCTTAAAAGAAAAGATGACAAGGTGTGGGAGACACTTGTTAAGCCAGGCAAGAAGGCCAGACCAGGGGCTAGAATTTCATTTGGTGGTGGCAAATTAGTTGGTGAAGTTATAGATATAGTTGATGAGGGCAACCGTCTGATTAGATTTGAATATGATGGAATATTTGAGGAGATACTAGATGAATTAGGACAGATGCCTCTTCCACCATATATAACTCACAGACTTGAAGAAAAGGACAGATATCAGACAGTATATGCAGTACATAGTGGTTCCGCAGCAGCTCCTACAGCAGGTCTTCATTTTACTAAGGAATTACTTGAGGAGGTAAAGAAAAAGGGCGTATCAATTGCCAAAGTAACTCTTCATGTAGGTCTTGGAACCTTTAGGCCAGTCAAGGTAGACAATATATTAGAACATCATATGCACAGTGAGTTTTATATGATTGATGATGAGGCGGCAGAAATAATCAACAAGACTAAGGAAAATGGTGGAAAGGTTATATCTGTTGGAACAACTAGTACGAGAACATTAGAAACTGTTGCAGATGCAAATGGCAGAGTTAAGCCTTGCAGTGGATGGACTGATATATTTATCTATCCAGGATATAAATTTAAGATTGTTGACAGACTAATAACTAATTTCCATTTGCCAGAATCAACTTTACTTATGTTAGTATCCGCTTTGTATGACAGAGATAGAGTATTAGACGCTTATAAGGTTGCAGTTGAAGAAAAATACAGATTTTTCTCATTCGGAGATGCTATGTTGATATTGTAAATAATTATGAAAGAGTGGTTTTATGGGAGAGCATAAATCGGCAAGACAGTTATTTAAATTTAACTTTTGGTCAATAGTTTTATTTGAAATAATGTATCGCCTGGTATCATTTGTATTTTTGATACCATTATTATATGCTATGCTCAATTTATCAGTAAAGCTTGCTGGAATAGAGTGCTTGAATAGAGGTACATTAACAAAGTATCTTAATAAACCAACAACTCATATATTATTTTTAGTTATAATATTTGTCTTCGCTCTTTACATTTTAATAAATATATCGGGTATTATGTATGCTATGGAATGCTCCCGTAAGAATGAAAAAACTAATCCGCTTTCCATGTTTTTAAGAGGAATGGTTAATTCGTTAAGAGTATTTAGACCAGCTAATATAGGTATACTTATCTACGTATTATTTGTATTGCCATTTACCTATACGGTTATGATCTCGGGTTCACTCCTTGGTATACGTATTCCTGACTTTTTTTCCAGATTTATAATAAGAAACAAGTATATTGCTTTTGCTTTACTTATTATTTATATGTTTTTTTGTGCTACATCTATTGTTAAAATATACTCGCTAAATTATTTCTTCTTGTACAAAGTAAATTACAAGCAGGCTAAGAAGCTTAGCGAAAAAACCATTAAAAATAAAGTAATTAAAACATTTGTCGAAATATCATTTTTGAGTATATTTTTTACAGTTTGCCTAATTGGTCTTGAAACAGGACTTGTTGCAGTGACAGCAGGCGTGTTAAAAACACTTATTACATCGAAAAAATTATTCTTTGTATTAAATTCGATTACAAAAATAATTATTTTTATCGTATATATTGGGGTTTCGATTATATCAACACCCTTTGTTTACGCTGTAATATGTTCAAAATTCTATAAAAATGAGGCTAAAACAAATTATGAGAATATTGAACTTAAGCCAGAAAGAAGAAAATTCAGAAGAAAAGAATTAACAAAGGAGCAGCTTAAAAAAAGAAACCATATTATGGGTGCGCTTCTTATTATAATTTCCATATTAGTAAATTTCGTGTATATAATGCTTGTGAAATTCGATGTAGTATCAATTAACATTGCATATTCTACCAAAGCATCAGTTACTGCTCATAGAGGTGATTCAAAAAATGCACCTGAAAATACAATGGCAGCATTTCAATTAGCATTAGATAATCAGGCTGACATAATTGAAATTGATGTACGACAAACTGGAGATGGGAAATATATTGTTCTACATGATGAAAACCTTCATAGAACAACAAATGTTGATGCAAAGGTAGGACTTCTTTCTTATGATTTCATAAAGAATATTGACGCAGGAGTCAAATTCTCAGAGGAATATAAGGGTGAACCAATTCCTCTGTTAGAAGAAGTGCTTTTATTTGCAGATCTTAATGATATTATGCTTAACATTGAACTTAAGCCTGCAAAAACAGACAATAACTATGTTGAGGGAATAGTTCAAATGTTAGAAGAGTATGATTTTGTTGATAAATGTGTTGTTGCTTCCACAGATCCGAAGCTCCTAAAAAAAGTTAAAGCACTCAATGAAAACATACAAACAGTTTACATAATGCATATGGCATTAGGTAAATTTGGAAATATGAATTATGTGGACATATTCAGTATCAGATACAATTTCATAAGTGATAGCATGGTAAAGGATATACACAAAAATGGAAAGAAAGTCTACGCATGGACAGTAAATAGCGAAAGTGAAATCAAAGAGCTTCTTCTCATGGATGTAGATAGTATAATAACAGATGACCCTTACAAAACCAAAACAATTATCTACAACGCAAACGATTCTCTATTAAGTGATTGGCTTCAGCGTCTTATGAAAAATTATTAAATACTTAAATAACATATGCCAAAGTACCTATGTAAATAAAGAAAAATTCAACTTTGGATAGTAAAAAAGAAGAGAAATGCAGGATACATTTCTCTTCTTTTTTAGTATTCGTAAAATTCCTTTATTAATTGCTTTAATGATAGGTAATCATCTTCATGGATTAGTTCTCGCGCAGAATGCATTGCAAGCATTGGTATTCCTATATCTACGGATTTAACTGGGAGATACGAGGAGATTATTGGACCAAGAGTTTGACCACCTGGAATATTGGAATTATTAACCATTTTTTGTAGCTTGATATTTTTCTCTTGGCAGAGGGCAGTTATTGTTGCCCCAGCTTCGCTATCAGTAACATATCTTTGAGATGCACTAGTTTTTAGGGCAAATCCATTTCCAAGCATTATTTTATTAGTTATGTCGCTTTTTTCCATATAGTTTGGATGGGCTGCGTGAGCAACATCAATAGAAAGGCAAAATGCATTCTTATATAGAGCGTCATTAGGAAGGATTTTGTCTATGATATTTCTTAGTAAAAGCGAATCGGCACCTTGTTTTGAACGACTTCCAATCTCTTCGTTATCGAAAAATGCACCAATACATATTGAGTCATTTATAGTGGAATTACATAACGAATCAAGAATTGCACTTACTGAGGATATGTTGTCAATTCGTGGACTAGATAGTAGTTTGTCATCTAGGCCGATTGTCATTGGTTCGTCGAATATATAGAGATATAAATCGTAATCTAAAATAGCATCCTTTGGAAGCTTTGTTTCGGAGCTGATATAATCTAGTATATAATCAGATGAACTGTTTATGTCATTGTTAGCCGCTAAACCACATAGAGGTATAACCTCCTTTTGCTTGTCTATATCAGAATTAGCATTTTTCTTAAGGTGTGGTGCAAGATTAGGCAAAGTAAAGACAGGCTTCTTTGAATCGAATAACGTTGTAACAGGTGAAAATGCATCTTTTCCTTTAGAAAGGATTTTGCCGGCAAGTCCAAGTGGACGATCAAACCAGGTAGATAAGATTAATCCACCGTATGGTTCTACATTAGCCATTAAATATCCTGATTTATTTAATTCTGGTTTTGATTTGAGCTTTAGCATAGGAAAGTCAGTATGGCAAGCAGATATTCTTAATGCTTTTGGCACGTTACCAATAATAAAAGCAACCAGCATTGATGAAAATGGCTGAACAAAATATTTGCCTGGATTTAAATTCCAATTATCATACATTGATAGCATTGTAAATCCGTTATCAAGTAAAGTCTGTTTTGAATATTCAACTACGTGGAATTGAGTTTTTCCTTCTTTTAATAGATTAATTAAATTATTCATGATAAGTTCTCCTTGATTAAAGACTCTAAAACTTCAAAATAATTCTCAAAGGTTTTTCTGCAACAGTCAGGATCATCTATAATAACACCTTCATTTCGTAAGCCAATTAACGAAAATCCCATTGCCATTCTATGATCATCGTAAGTAGAAACTGTAGCAGGAGTAATATTTCCAGGATAAATTGTTAATGCATCAGGCTTCTCGTCGCATTTTATTCCGAGTTTGGTAAGCTCTGTAACGATTGCGCTGATTCTATCGCTTTCCTGGTGTCTGATATGTCCTATGCCTGTTATAGTAGTTGGACTACTTGCAAATGGAGCAATTGCTGCAAGGGTGATTGCCTGATCTGAACAAGCAGACATATCTACAGCTATACCTGGATAATCCATGCTAGTAGGAGGATAGAGATAAATTCCTTCTGGTTTATCGTAAGCAGTACAACCTAACTGCTCTAAAATCTTAATGAATTGTACATCTCCCTGAAGTGATTCAAAATGAACATGAGAAACACAAACAGGAATATGTAATAATGGACACATTGCATAGAAATAGCAGGCAGCAGATACATCTGGTTCAATCTGGTAATCAAGAGCGTTATACTTTTGATTAGCTTTGATTATAAATGTATCTTCAGAGGTTTGTTCTGCTTTAACTCCGAAATGCTCCATCATCTTAAGGGTCATAATAATATAAGCCATGCCGTGTGTGCCTTTAACTTTAATAGTAAAGTCTTCTTTGCATAGGCAAGAAGATATAAGAAGCGCACTTAAAAACTGACTGCTGTGCTCGATATCAATTGTTATTTCGTTCTTACCAAAACCGTTTCCTTCAAGAATAAATGGAAAATATCCTTCTTCGCCTTGAAAAGTGACTTTGCAACCTAATTCCTTTAATGAATTAAGAAGAGGTGCCATAGGACGTCTTTTCATTTGATCAGAAGAATCCATGTAGTATTTGCCTTCTGATACACCTAATAATGCAGTGAGAAAGCGGGCAGCAGTTCCTGCACTACCTACATATTGATTAGCAATTTTTTGAGGAATTAAGCCACCTTGACCTTCTACAGTAATAATAGCATTTTCTTCATCAACAGTTGTGTCAAATCCAAGCTCTTGGACACATTTAAGAAAATGTCTTGAATCATCAGAAAATAATACGCCTTTAAGGGTTGATAAACCTTGACCTAAGGTAGCTAATAAAAGTGCCCTGTTAGTGATACTCTTAGAGCCGGGAACGGATACCTTCCACACATTTTCATTTGTGTTAGAGGTAGTGCTTGTAAGCTTGTCATATATAAATGGTACTTTGTAAGTAGGTTGATTAAGCATATAAACCTTCTTTCTTATGTTTTGCTGTAATTAAAATATCCAATATATTAAATCGCATATATGTTTGTAGATAAACAATATATTCAATGATATATACTAGATAAATACAAGAATATTTTGAATGTAAATAAAACATATATTAATAATAAGTATTATCAATTTAAAGTATTAATAAACTGTAATAATGTAACAGTTTAGCATATTTGAAAAACACCTGCAAGCAAGTATATATTGCATAGTTGTCATAAAATATATTATTGCATAGTTGTCATAAAGTATATTATTGCATAGTTGTTATAAAGTAATTGAGATATAGGACCATATCACAGTTGTTATATTATATAAATCATGAAGGATAAACTATATCATGCTACAATAAGAATAAAATATTAATATAATAAAGTATTACGAAAATAAAAAACCAAGAAGAAGTATAATTCCCCTTGGTTTTTGTATGAATAGTCAATATTCAAATATCTAAGCTTGAATAAAATAAATTCAAAACCACAAGATATTCTTAAATGTAAAAATTGTATACGTTCTAATTCTTCTTGCTAGAATCTTTAACAACGGAATCAATCTTATCTGATAAGTTTGAACCTAACATCTGATGAGATATTCTATCAATTATGTTATTAGAATTAGTGTCGTCACCGTCAAATAAATTGGCTGCTTTGTCCTTTAGATTGTCAATGTGATCCCCTAAAGTTACTCCGTCTTTATTTAAGTCTATATCTTTGATGCCCATAGTCCTACCTCCAATATTATGCTTCGTCTGAAGTGGTATCAGCCTTATCAGAAGTAGCTTCCTCAGTAGGAATATCCTCAATAGCATCCTCTGAAGGAGTGATTGAAACATATTCTCTCTCAATATCCTCAGCTGCTAAATCTAAATCATCAAAAATAGTTTCGTCTTCATCAACGAAATCATCCTCGTTATCAAAAACAGCTGGAATCTTCTCCTTGATTGTATCGGCCATCTTCTTTATTTTATCGTCCATATCGTGTTCTTTGTATACCTTTGACTCGCGAATCTGATCCTTGAATACATAACAAAGTCCGCCAACTGTAGCAGCAGCTACTGAAAATTTCACAAGACCTTTAAATAACTTTCCCATATCAAATCTCCTTTTTGGTATAAAATTATTCTGTATCAATTTATTAAAATATATTCTAATACAACGAAATATAAAAATCAAGGAAAGAAGTGTAAATGTTTGTATACATGATTATACAATTTGTATAAAGAATTCACCAATTATTCACCTTATCAAAATTGCTATAAAATAATAATTATGGTATTCTTTATAGAAAGAATAAGGAGAGGGAATACTAGGTATAATAGATGTTTTTGCTAGAGCAAATCATTTCTAGAAGGGGATTTATATAGCATGGAAGAAAAGATAAATGTATTGTTTTATAAAAAGGACGATTTAGAGAAGAATTTAGCTAATTTAGAGGAGCAGTTTTCAAGAATTTCTACTCTTAGAATCGTTTCGTTTTTGGTGGGAATTATATTTTGTGCGTTAGGAGTTAGTGATGGTATTAATGCCTTCCTTTGGGTAGGTTTATTAATGTTAGGGATATTTTTGTACCTTGTAAAAATGCATGGAATAATTGCAACAAGAACGGAGATTGCCAAGAGTAAACAGTTAGTAATTAACAGATATATATCAAGATATAGCGATGATTGGCGTGATTTTGATGAAGATGGAAAAGAATTTCTTGGAGAGAATGATACAGTGGCTTCAGATATAGATTTATTAGGAAAGAATTCATTGTATCAGATGATAAGTGTATGCCACACTAAGGCAGGTAAGAGGATCCTTGCAGATGCCATGAAGAAGCTTGATTATACAGAAGATTTGGCAAACAGACAGGAAGCAATAAAAGAGCTTATGGATAATGTGGATTTTCTTGTTGAGTATGAGGCAGCAGGTGTTAGATTAGAAAAACAAAAGAAGAAGTTTGATGTAGACGAATTTACTAGCTATTGTTGCAATAAGGCACAAGGTGTGTTACCTAAATGGGTAGAGGCTTTGGCGGTGATTGTACCAATTGTGCAGCTTGCAATTATTGTTTTAGTGTTAATAGGAATGCTTAATTATGGTGCAATTATTTTAGGCTTTATTATTGTACTTGGATTTTCATGGTTGATGAGACCAATAACAGATGCTGTAATTGCGCCAGTTTATGGAGTCAGCTATGTTGCGGAAGATTATTATGCAATGCTTAAGCAGATTGATAAGAAGGAATTTGAGTCAAAGCTTCTTAATAAGATGAAGAATAATATTTCTGGGGAAGCCGGTGCTATTAAGGCATTTGCAAAGTTAAGCCAGATTAGTCAGGCCTACAATGTAAGCTTTAATCCTTTGATTCATCAGATTTTAAGTGGATTCATATTGTGGGATTTTCAACTTGCAAGAATAGTTCGAAAATGGAAGATGGTTTATGGACATAATACAGCAGAAAGCTTTAAGGTTATTGGAGAATTAGAGATGCTTATGAGTCTTTCTGTTGTTGGTATTGTCAGAGAAACTTCTTGGGCACAGATTAACAAAAATGCTCCAGAAGGCAAAGTGAAATTTGACTGTGTAGATATGTATCATCCACTTCTTAAGCCAGAGACAGTTGTAGCTAATAGCGCAACCTTGTCTAATGGAATAACAATAATTACTGGTTCAAATATGTCGGGTAAGACAACATTTTTAAGGACTATGGCTATTAATCTGGCACTTTCTTATATGGGAGCACCAGTGTGCGCTAAAAGCATTACATCTGATTATATGAAGATATTTACATCTATGAGAATCGCTGATGATGTGGCAAATGGTATTTCGACGTTTTATGCCGAGATACTCAGAATAAAAGCAATGGCGGATTATAAGAATAGTCATAAGGTGCCAATGCTTTGTATGATAGATGAGATATTTAAGGGAACTAATTCAGCGGATAGAATTGTTGGTGCCAAGGAGGTTATTAGAAGACTTTCTGGTGGAAAAAATAGTATGACTATAGTTTCCACACATGATTTTGAATTATGTGATATTAAGGATACTGATAATAATAGCGCTACTAATTATCATTTCGAAGAATATTATGAGGATGACGTACTCAAATTCGATTATAAAATTAAAGACGGAAGATGTACTACTACTAATGCTAAGGCTATACTAAGAATGGCAGGCTTTAATGTGTAAATTATACTTTTGTGGATTTTGTATATTTTCTACAAAATAAACCCGGTTTCTTTGTTGGAAAATTATTGTAAATTATACACAATGCCGATTATGACATTTTGCTAAAAATCAGTTGACACTATGGTTTGAAATGGTATAAAATCATAATAGACTATTCATATATTGCTATACTTATGTAAAGTAATATTGGTTATAAATATAACGAAGAATATTATATGTAATAATAGATAAGGGGGGATATGACTTATGGCATTACCAGCAAACATAACAGGTTCAGACAACAATGTTTTAACACTCGCTGCATCTAATAACAAAGGATTATTAATTAGATTCCTTAATGAGCAGGTTGAGGACGGTTTTTATGCTTTAGTTATTGATTATCTTAAGGATAATAATTTCGATTTAGCTAGCATGATGGTTGATGACGAGATTAAGGCACAATGTACAAAGTTGTATGAGCTCGGAGAATTCGTTGATGAGAACATCAAAGCAACAGGAAGATATGAAATTGAGGAGTGGATTGAGCCATTATTTAGATTTGTGTATGGAGATATTGACCCATCGGATATTGAAGCTCCAATTAGTACATCAGGAATTTATAGATATAGTATTTGGTTAATTTACTTATATCAAAGAGAGAAATTCCAGGATGCAATAAGACTTATCGGAGAGAGAATTGCACCACTTCTTATTAATGTAAGTTATCAGATTCTTGAGGATGATGACAGACCTAAGAATTTTGATAAGGCAGTAATGGGATACCTTGATTTATTCAATGTAATAATGGAGATGGGAATCCAAGCTACAGATGGAAAAGCTGATACATATATGAATAATCTTGAAGTATTATTTGATTATGTGGTAGAAGATCCACATGTAGGTAACGATTATAAGATTCAGTTTAGTATTGGATTATTCAATGCATATATCAACAATAAGGATTATGTTAAGGCATTTGAGTTCTATGGACTTAATGCAGAATATATACCAATCGACAACATTTCAGTATATGAGAGCTTTAAGGAGCTTATCAGAAATTGTAATAGCCCTCAGAGCACAAGTGTATTAAGTAGAAGTGTTATTAATGCAATATCTAAACAGGAAATTTATAACAAGAGAATAGATTCTCTTATTGCTGAGGTTGCTTCATTTGTTCGTAAGGTATATCAATATATTGAGAATGAGCCTAACATGAAGAAGAACCTTCAGATTTTAGGTGCTGGTACATCACTTAAGGATAAGACTAATATATTTGAAGGCTTGTACGAGTATAATCTTGTATTCTATGAATGTGGAATTAAAGCACTTGTTAATCAGGATATTGAGTCACATTCTTGGGAAGAAAAATATGAGATTCTTGAGCTATTATATACTACTCTTAATGTTATTTTTGATGGATATAACGTATATGAGATATCTAATAAGATTGAGCATCAGTATGTAGAGCTTACTTGGATTGGAGATTATGTAAATGCTAATCCAACACTTCTTAAGCTTTTCTTCAGTGTTAAGGAGAAGATTAAGGCATTTAAGGTTAGAAAGAATTCTATCCTTGAGAAGTCAAAGACAAATTATGAGATTAAGAAGATGATTGATGATCGTCAGAAGGCACTCGTATTTATGAATGCAGAGGATATGATTGTTAATGGTCTTAATAGCGGAAAGATTAATATTATCAATAACCATTATGATCCTAAGAAGGCAGAAAAGTACCTTGTTAAGACATATGCTGAAATTATTCTTCCTGCAAAATATAAAAAGGCTGATCAGCAACAAGGCGGCAAGTTATTTGGCAAGGCTGTAGTTCCAGGTGCTGATGAAGATTTGAAAAAGTTACTTTCTGATACTAAGATTGAGGAAATGTTATTAAAGTCTGAATGGCTATGGTATCAGTATGAGGATAAGGGCGCTGCAAGACAGACTCCAGAAGAAAGCACATACAGTGTTGTCTGCTTAATTAAGGCAGTTGAGAAGCTTCTTGATAAGAAACCAAGTGGTGCAGCTAAGAGTGATTCTGCTCCTAACAAGAAGGTAATTATTACTAAGACTGGTAAGGTTATCGAGCTTTCAGACGAAGGTTCACAGACTCCAGTTTCATCTGCAA
Organism: Lachnospiraceae bacterium; assembly: GCA_029338675.1. Lineage (GTDB taxonomy): Bacteria > Bacillota > Clostridia > Lachnospirales > Lachnospiraceae > Coprococcus_C. The sequence continues at coordinate 746 of JAQYAV010000151.1, read as the reverse complement.
ACTTCTCAGCAGGAGTAATCGAGTGCATCAATAACATTGGAACTTACCTTAAGGATAAGTCAGATGAGAATGCAAAATATGTTAGATCTTATATTGAAGATTGGTTGAATTCAATCGTTGAGATTAGATTTGATCAAAACTCTATGATGTCATTGTTTGATGCAGAAGAGTTACGTAATAAGTCATTACAGATAATTAAGAGATTACGTGCAGATATGATTTAATCTGTAGTCGGTAATGTAATTTGAAATGCTTGTTTTTTAGCAGGCTAATATTGTAAAATCGAGCAGGTTTGATTCCTGCTCGATTTTTTTGAGAGAAAATGTTAAGGATAAGATGTGATATAACATAGAAATAATGTATTAAAATAAAAGATTAATAGCAGTATAAAAAACAACGCATTAAAAATAAAAGATTAATAGCAGTATAAAAAACAACGCATTAAAAATAAAAGATTAATATTAGTATAAAAAACAACCCATTAAAAATAAAAGATTAATATTAGTATAAAAAACAACCCATTAAAAATAAAAGATTAATAGCAGTATAAAAACAACGCATTAAAAATATAAGTAGTATACAAAAATAACGTATTATAAAAAAGATTAGGATGACAAGCGGGAATCCTCGGTTCTTCAAGTGCCGAGATGAAAGCGTTAAGTCCAATCGTATGCGAAAATGATATTGGTGAATAAATGTATTAAATTGCCCATTCGCATATATGAATGCATATATGAATGGACAAT
>JAQYAV010000150.1 GCA_029338675.1 Lachnospiraceae bacterium | reverse complement strand
AAGCCACTCGGATAGGAGTGACTAAATACAAAGATTATTGCTATATTGTATTTTTGATTTATCTATATCATCTGAAAACTGCATTTTTTCAGTATTCAGAAAAGTATAAATACCGCTTGAAAAATCTACTTGCTGAAAATTAAGGTTTTTGAGTGTTTCAGCCGTAGTTTCGTCAGATGTTTTAATAAAATTTTGTTTCATCCTTTTACTCCTTACTTACCTGCTTGTGTACCTTCGTTCTTGCCAGAATCTCTTGTGGCAATCGCCTCGTCTGAAAGGTCATCATCTTTTTTTACTTGTCCACCGCCTTCTTTACCACTTTGTACATAAGAGTTATTTAACGGTTTCCATAAATCCATAAAACCAAGTGCGTTTTCAGTATATGTATCATTCATTACTTCATAAGGTGTCTTGCCGCCAGCAGTTGCGTAATCCATCTTAACTGGCAAACCAAGTGTCGCTTGGTCTTTTAACTGAGATAAATATTCATCCTTATTAAATACAGACACTTGATGAAATTTAAAATCCCATTCCTCTGAAATATTAAGATGCACATACCTTTGAATATTTGCTTCAATACGCTTTAATAATTCTAATGGGAGAGTCATATCTACAGTGATAGAGTGTTTTAATCCGACAGAACCAGATTTCTCTCCATTAAAAATCATTTCTGAAATTCCTAAAGTAGAGAATAGATTATGTACTGCTTGTCCATATATGTTTGTATCTTCAACTTGATTCTTATTACCAAATTCTATTTTTTCTATATCACAAGGAGTCCATGCAGAAGCTACTAAGTTAGGAAGAACTTCATCAATTGCGGATTGGGTTGCTTGCACAATTTCCAAATCAACTGCGAAATCATTAACTTCACCAGAATTTTCATTCATTGGAATTTTAGAAATTAATAACACATAGTTTTCCAACTCGGTTTTATTTCTAATAAGTTCTGCATAATCGAGCAAATCAAGAAGTTCAGAAAAAATTGCAAGCAGGTAGGGTAGTGGAGCAACAGGGTCATCACCACAAATTATACTAATTGTTCTCTCTGGCGGTAATTCAAACCACTTATAATCATTACCTTTGTTTTTATAATCTTCGTATCCCTGAACGAATACTTCATCCCAAAGCCCCTCATCTGTATCAGTAGGACTACCAGTACCATAAAGAAATTCTTTGTTATTTCCATTATCAAAATATGACGCATCAAATTTTAATATAAAAGTATTGTTTTCTGTTAATGCAGAAATTTTGCAATACTTCGGATCAAGAGCACTGATAAAAAACGAATCTTCGTTATCATAACAGAACCCACAATAAATTCCATCTCTTAAACAAGTTGCAATTATTTGAGAACTAAATTGTTTTAAATTCATATTCTCTAATCGTTTACACAATTCTTGGTATCCCTGTATAAAATCTTTTGAATTTTTTGGAGGTTTACTCCAATCTGGAACTTTATAAGATACGTTGTAACTAAAGAGAGGAGTGTAAGAATAATACTCGATTATTTTCTTGTAATTGTGACTTACACGATAAAGAAAATTTGATATATCTCTAATGTTGTCAATATTCGCTAAAGGGTTTTTAATGTAAGATTTAAGTTTCTCTTTTGTGTATTGAGCATAAGTTCTATTAGTTCCCTTTGATATATTCTGCTGTAAGATACGTTGTAATTCCTGAAAGTTAATCATCTGTGCATACTTCTGAGTAGAAGTAGTCAACTCATTTTTACGAGTTGGTGATGGTTCTGTTTGCACTGATTTCTTTGCAGAATTATTTGTTTTCTGTGTTGCCATTTATGTTTCTGATTTCCTCCTTTCCTTAGTTATAGAATCCCCATTTTTTAGGGCGTTTTGAGACACCGACCATTTTGGTGATGTCAAAGTTTTTCTCTCGTTTCTTATTTCTAATATGTTCCATTCTTCGTTCAGACAGATACCAGCCTAACATTGCTAAAACATACGCACGGTCGTCGTGCATTGTAGCTTCAGACGCACCTGTATCAGCATCTTTATATGGAGGTAATTTGAATGCATCTTTACCACCATCACGCTTTGTTCTACATATATTTACGATTTCTTCTTTCATAGCATCAATCTGTATTAATGCAACTTCTTCATCTGGTGATAATTTATAAATATTAGTCTTTGCAGATTCTATCATTGAAAGTCTTTCTTCTAATTCGTTTTCATATTCCTCAACACTTAAATCCAATTTATCTAATTCTGCACGAATTTTTTCTTCTGATTCATTCATCAGTTTAGTGTCAAC
>JAQYAV010000149.1 GCA_029338675.1 Lachnospiraceae bacterium | reverse complement strand
CATCATTATTATACTAGGAGTTGAAACAGTATGACAATTTTGCAACTAAAATATGTAATTGCTGTTGCATCATCTACTTCTATGCGAGAAGCGGCAAATCGCCTGATAATAACTCAGCCAGCGTTGTCTTTAGCCATAAATGATTTAGAGGAAGAGTTAGGTATTGTGCTTTTTAATAGAACAAATCGTGGAATTTCGTTAACGAATGAAGGCGAGGAGTTTTTGATATATGCAAAGCAGGCGGTAAGCCAGTTTGAATTGATTGAAGATAAATATGAGAAAAATAGTGACGGAAGAAGGCAGTTCTCGGTTTCGTTACAGCATTATGTTTTCGCGATACATGCATTTGTAAATACTATTAAGAAATTTGACTCGGAAGAATATAATTATTCGATTCATGAGACAAGAACAGATGAGGTCTTAAATGATGTTAAAACATTAAAAAGCGAAATAGGCATTATTTCTTATTCATCTTCAAATGAGAAAATAATACGTAAATTGCTTAAAGAATACCAGCTTAAATTTGTTCCAATTATGACAAAAAACACATATGTTTATGTATGGAAAAAGCATCCATTAGCAGATAGAGAAGAATTATCCTTAGCTGATTTAGAAGGATACCCTTGTGTGTCATTTGATCAAAGCAGCGATAATAACTTTTACTTATCTGAGGAAGCACTTTCTAATTATGATTTTAAGAAAATAATAAAATCAACTGATAGAGCAACCAGTGCAGAGCTTATGGTAGCGCTAAATGGGTATTCCATTGGAACAGGAATTATGATAGAAAGTTTTTCGTTAAAATCTGGATTCAATACTATTAAGCTTAAAGAGGAGGACCCGTTAACTATTGGTTATATTGTGAAGGAAAATCATTCTCTTAGCGAAATAGGAGAAACCTATGTAGAAGAGTTAGCAAAATATAAGGAATAAAATCAGTTATTAGAAAAACTTATCACGCATGATAATATTCGTGAAATTTTCAAATTCATATCAATATGGTAGGATATAGTCATTCCAGTAAAGGAACAACACTTGAGGCTAACATTAATATAGCAGTTGCCGAAAGTGGTAACTGCAAATTATTTAATTTATAAAATAGGAGGATTAATATTATGAGCGAAATCAAACAGAGTGCATTAGAGTTGATAGGTGGTACACCATTATTACAGTTAAATGGTTATTCAAAGAAGAGAGAAATAACAGAGGCAACAGTACTTGCCAAACTTGAATACTTAAATCCAGCAGGATCGGTTAAGGATCGTATTGCTCTTGCAATGATTGAGGATGCAGAGAAAAAGGGAAGCTTAAAGCCAGGAGCAACTATTATTGAACCAACAAGTGGTAATACTGGTATAGGTCTTGCAGCTGTTGCAACCGCTAAAGGATATAAAGCAATCCTTACTCTTCCAGAGACAATGAGTGTTGAGAGAAGAAATCTTCTTAAGGCATATGGTGCTGAGCTTGTGCTTACAGAGGGAGCAAAAGGTATGAAGGGTGCTATTGCAAAGGCTGAGGAGCTTAACAAGGAAATTGAAGGATCTGTTATTCTTGGACAGTTTGTTAATCCAGCGAATCCAAAGGTACACAAAGAAACAACAGGACCTGAAATCTGGAGACAGACAGATGGAAAGGTTGACATCTTTGTTGCTGGTGTAGGTACAGGTGGAACAATTACAGGTGTAGGCCAGTACTTAAAGGAACAAAATCCTAATGTGAAGATCGTTGCAGTTGAGCCAGCAACAAGCGCAGTTCTTTCAACTGGAACACCAGGTGCACATAAGATTCAGGGAATCGGAGCAGGATTTGTACCAGATGTACTTGATACAAAAATATATGATGAAATAATTGCAATTGAAAATGAGGATGCATTTGCAGAAGGAAAAGCATTTGCAACATCAGAGGGTATTTTAGTTGGTATTTCATCAGGTGCAGCATTAAAGGCTGCTGAAATCTTGGCAAAGAGACCTGAAAATAAGGGCAAGACAATTGTTGCTTTACTTCCAGATTCAGGAGACAGATATTTATCAACACCTTTATTTAATTCATAAGAGGATGTGTTTATGGGAAAAGAAAGATTAAACGGTAATGAAGCTGCTGTGACTGAGCTGATCAGCCAATTAATCGAGGAAGTAAAATACGGCAATATTACTCTTATAATCCAAGACGGAAAGATAATACAAATTGATAAAACTGAAAAAATAAGATTGTAAATTTAGTTGACCGTAATTGTTTGTTGGTTGAGGCATTGTATGACACTATTGCACCACCAGATAAGATGTTAAAACCATTAGCTAAACATTTGGAAGAAAAAGGTGGAAAAATAGATTACGAGATAATAAAAAGTAATCATAGCTTTGTTGGTCAAAGAATGAAATTAGCCAACCTTGTAGGTAAGTGGTTGCAGGCAAAAATAGGATAAAACCTATTGACATACTAGTCAATAGAATGATAACTTTGACAGGAAAGAGAGGACTAAAATAATGAAAGAGATTACATTTTTTGATCTAAAAAAGTTTTCAATAGATTCCTGTCAATTGGTTGACATCAGAGACGAGGGAAGTGTTATATATGGTATGCTTCCAGAGGCAATAAATATTCCACTATTTCAGTTTGAGAAAAACTATGATGAATGCTTAAATCTACTAGATAAAAGTAAAACAATCATAATTTACTGTCAGCGTGGAGAAAAATCTAAAGATGTTGCGGAGCGTTTAGAAGAGCAAGGCTTTGATTGCTATAGTCTAGCAGGTGGCTATAATGCTGTTTTAATGGATTCTATTCAAAATGAAAATGATGATGAATGCAAAGCAAAAGCAGAAGAAAGTATTAGAAAGAAATTTCACAAACAGCTATTTTCTCCTTTTGCAAAGGCATGTAAAACATATGAATTGATTCAAGACGGAGATCACATAGCAGTATGTATATCAGGTGGCAAGGATTCTATGCTTATGGCAAAGCTTTTTCAAGAGATACAAAAGCATAAAAAGGTTTTGTTTAAACTTACATTTTTAGTTATGGATCCTGGTTATAATAAGGAAAATCGTGCGCTGATAGAAAGTAACGCGAAGAAGCTTGGAATACCAATAACTATATTTGAAAGTACAATATTTGACGCAGTGGATACTGTTGAAAAGAGTCCTTGTTATCTATGCGCGAGAATGCGACGAGGACATTTATATAGTAAAGCAAAGGAACTTGGATGTAATAAGATTGCTCTAGGACATCACTACGATGATGTGATTGAAACAATTCTTATGGCAATGCTCCATGGAGCACAAATACAGACAATGATGCCTAAGCTACATAGTACTAATTTTGATGGAATGGAACTAATTAGACCGCTATACCTAGTTAGAGAAGAAGACATATGTAAGTGGAGAGATTATAACGAACTCCATTTTTTGCAGTGCGCTTGTCATTTTACAGAAACCTGCAGCACATGTCACGAGGATGGAACTACATCTTCAAAGAGATTAGAAACAAAAAAATTAATAGCAAAGTTAAAGGAAAACAACCCATATATAGAGGGAAATATTTTCAAGAGCGTTGAAAATGTAAATCTTAACACAATCATCTCATACAAAAAAGACGGAGTAAAACATCACTTCTTAGACGAATATGAATAGGGGACGTTGCTTTTGTCACGAAGAGTGTCCCTTTGATTAAAAAAATGCAACACCTAAATTTGGTGCTGCATTTTTTTGTTTGCATACTTTTTCTGTAGAAATTAATAGAAAGAATAGTGGAAACAAACCATCCAATAGGCCATGAGCACCATATACCAGTTGCTCCAAGAACTGTGTTAGAAAATATAAAGGACAGAAAAACTCTTAAAATTAAATCTGTAAATGTTGCAATCATAAAGTATTTCATTCTGCCAGCACCTCTAAGAATACCATCGGCGACAAGCTTAGCAGATACCGCAAAATAGAAAGGCTAAAGTATTCTTAAAAATGTAATGCCAGTATGCATTGCTAGTTTTGTTGGATTGTCTAGAAATAGTTTAAGACAGAGTTTGCCACAAAAAAATATAGAACAAAAAGTGGAAGCACAAGCATCCATACCATTTTGATTCCAGCTTTGAAACCATCCTTGATACGTGACGGTTTGTTAGCTCCAAGATTTTGAGAGGTGTAATTGGAAATGCCATTTTATAAGGTAGTAAATAAAGTAATTACTAGATTGTTTAATTGTCAATCACGCTTAAATTTTGCACATTTTTTGGCGTTGTAGTTAAATATATTTTAAACATACATCGAAAATTCTTCCAAAATCACTGTTGCAACGCACAGCAAAATGATTTCAATAAACCTATACCATCTACCACATCTTATTCGTTAGCCGTTGCATTACGCACAGCAAAATGATTTCAATAAAGTCTTGTACCATGAAAGAGATGCTACAACCTTGAAGAACGTTTGACATATTTTTTAGCAGATGTAGAACTACTTTAAGATATAACAAAAATTGGCTTTGAAAATGTAGTGGAAGGTGAACTTTTTATTCGTTGTTTTCAAAACAGTAAACTATGCGACTTGCAAATAAGATGCTTAGAAAGAAAATCAGATTTGAGTAGTCAATATAGAGTGAATATATAGTTACTCTATATTGACCATAGGGACAGTCTTCGTGACAAAAGCAACGTCCCCAAACAAACAATTTTCATCTGTTTTTAATGTGTCTTCAGTGTGCCATTCTTTATGGATTAAACGCTTTAATTCGTGATAAGCTGGTTTTAATGTATTGTCTTCTCGTATTAGACCACTTGGAGCATGTAGCCAAGCACCATCAGCAAAATCCCAGCCTGTAATTGCCTCAACAAGTGGATGCTCAAATAAAATTTCGTACATTTCCTTCCACTCATTTTTCTGTCGTTCCTCTCCTTCAGGAGTACTTGGCCATTCATCAACCTGATAATCATTTAAGTCAACGATGTCGGCAGGCATAATATGTCCAGAAACTAAAGTATTTTCAGTAAAATGAAGTGGAAGACCAAATGAAGAGAATCGATCTAATACTTCTTCTAATTTCTTTCTGCCCATATAACCTTGATGCTGATGTGTCTGAAGACCAATTGCTGAAATCGGAACGCCTGCATTTAAGCATCCATCAATTAAGATTTTGTAGTTTTCAGATAAGTTAAAGTCGTTTATTAGTAAGACAGCATCTGGATTTGCTGCTTTTGCTGCATCAAATACCTCTTTAATTAGTCTGACACGTCCAAGATCCTTGCAGATTCTTGTAATAGCATTATCATATTTGTCAAAAATAGGCATTATAACAACTTCGTTAATAACATCCCAGATATCAACAACACCCTTGAAGTTTGTAACTTCACGATTAATTCTATCAAGCTGCTTGCTTAAAATAGTATTATTATCATACTTCATTAACATACATCTAGCCATTTATTTACTCTATCCTGATAAAATTCCTTCTTAGGAACAACCTTATCCTGATAAAAATCTACGTTTCCCATATCTGAATCTTCTGTTGTAGGAAGAAAATCAAAAGCACCACATCCAAATAAAAACTCATGATTTACCTGCTTCACACTAACCTTAGAATTTGCCAAAGCTACTCCATTTTCATCAACAAACTTAAACTTTCTAGCTCCCTTTCTATGCTCCAAATTACTCATATATACTCCTCCTTTGAAATACGAATTTAATCATCCATTCAATGCAATAGCAACATTTCTTAGTTGCCCCAAAATTTGAATGCTTTCATCTGTTGCTATGATTTTATATTGTATTTTTTCTTTATTTTAAGGGGAAAGGGTATATTTTAATATAATGAAATTTGCTATTAATTGTATAAATTAGAACTAGTTTTTTGGATAGTCAAAGGTTAGTGGTATATTTTCACTTCTTCAAATTGTTGTCACCTTAATAATGTAGTAAAATGATTATATATTATTATTTCGAGATGCATGAGGAGGATGAATTAATGGGACATTTTTATTTTGTTCGTCATGGACAGACTATATGGAATGTTGAAAATAAAATATGTGGAGCAACAGATATTGCACTTACAGAGTTTGGTCACGAACAGGCCATTGAAACAGGCAAGAAGATATTAGAAGAAGGAATAAAGGCTGATGAAATTCTATATTCACCCTTGATGCGTGCTGCTGATACAGCTAAGCATATTTCCGAAATTACTAAAATTCCAGCAAGAGTAGAGCCAAGGTTGATTGAGCAGAATTTTGGAAAATGGGAATCTACTCCAAGAAATGGAGAAGCTTTTAAGGTGGCAAAAGGCCAGTTTGTATGTAGCTATGAGGGTGGTGAATCTATGCTTCGCCTTGCGCAAAGAATCTATAATCTGCTAGATGAAATTAAAATAAAGTCTGAGAAAAAGACGTATATCTTAGTTGCTCATAATGGAATTGCGAGAGTAGTTCAGTCATATTTTAGTGATATGACAAATGAAGAATATGCTGCTTGGGGCGTGAAAAATTGTGAAGTAATAAGATATGATTTTATTTGAATAAAAGATGCGCAAATGATAGAATAAAGATAAATATTTTGGGCGGTTTTACAAGAAAATTATTATTCAAGTGTTCGGTAGATGGAGGAGAATATATGGGATATTTGTCTGAGGAAGAAATAAAAGAATACATTACTGCTAGCGAAACCGGATTTTGGAAGATGGAAACCGAGAATGGGGAAAATGTCAGGCTATATCCAGATGAAAATATGCTCAAATTAATGGGGGCTCCAGATGGGTGGACACCCGAAAGATATTGTACTTTTTTCATGGAAAATATTCATCCGGATGATCAGCAGATAATGATTTCTTATGGCAAGGATTTGCTGCAGGGAAATGCAGAGGTAGTATACCGATATAATCATCCTATTGAAGGAGAAATGCGAGTTCGATGTGGTGGACGAAGATTAAAGGTGGATGGAAATAAGGCATTTATCGTAGGTTACCATAAGGAATTATCTGATACAATTCGGTTGGAAAGTGGCCAGCTTGATGAGGAAACACTTATTAGAAGAAATAGAATTATGCAGATGAAGAAGTCTAAAGAATTTTACTGGGACCTTATGGATAAGGCTGTCTGTGGAATGGTTGTATATACTATTTCAGACCATACTATTCAGTATATGAATGCTGAGGCTCTTAGAATCTATGGAGCAAAAGAAATAAGTGATGTTCAAGAAAGAGTTGGACAAATTAAGCACATTTACAATGATCCAACGGTAGTGTCCAAATTAGTTTCATTAAGTGATGATGATATTCAGGTGGACTACGAATGTATAATTGTTGGAATTAATGGACAGCTTACTAATGTTTTGGCTCATTCAGAGGTTGTCACATCTCTTGAGGGAGAGCGTTGTTCATACACTACATTTTTGGATATATCTGAGAATAAGGCACTATCTAATGAAAAGAGTATACTAAATGCTTTATGCTCTGATTACGATTATGTTTATTTATGTGATTTAGAGGCGGACAGTACGGTTTTGCTTAAGCTTCATATTAAGCCAAATGAAGAAGATGTGGCTGAGGGTGAACGTGATATGGAAGCAAGGCTACGTGAAAATGGGTATTGCTATTCAGAAAGACTCAAGACATACTATGACATCAATGTTGATAAGTCAGTTTCTTCTGATTTTCTAGATAAACTAAATCCAGACAAATTAATGGAATATTTGCCTGATAATGGAGGGCGTTTATCATACAGATATCGTATTAAGAATCATCCGTTAGGTAAGGAGAATTACGAGGTATCTGTTTTCAAGTTAAATGAAATTGATGGATTTAAGATAGTTATGGGATATCGTGTTATTGATGAGATAATTTCTGAGGAAACGCAACAACGAAAAATACTTCAGAATGCACTTGTTGTTGCGGAGAATGCTAATAAAGCAAAGACCAATTTCTTAAATAATATGTCTCATGACATAAGAACACCAATGAATGCCATTATTGGATACGCAAATCTTGCAACTACGCATTTAGGTGATAAGGAACAGGTGAAGGATTATCTTAAAAAGATTTCAACGTCATGTGATCATTTGTTGTGTCTTATAAATGATGTACTTGATATGAGCAGAATAGAAAGTGGTAATCTAAAGATTAAATATAAAACAGTTCATATTCCAGATATTTTCAGTGATTTAACTACAATTATTCAGTCGAGTATTACAGAAAAACAACAGGAATTACATATTGATACGGGAAATGTAATTCATGAGGATATTATCACTGATAAGCTAAGATTAAATCAGATATTGCTTAATATTGTTGGAAATGCAATAAAATTCACGCCAATGGGTGGAAAAATAAGCATTAAAATCTCTGAAAAAGAAAACACGAAATGTGGATATGCAACCTATGAGATTCGCATAAAGGATAATGGAATTGGAATGTCAAAGTCCTTCATGGAGCATATATATGAGTCGTTTTCTAGAGAGCAGACGTCAACAGTTAGTGGAATTCAGGGTACAGGACTTGGCATGGCAATTACAAAGAATATCGTAGACATGCTAAAGGGTTCTATTAGTGTAACTAGTGAGGAAGGAAAGGGAACGGAATTTACGGTTATACTTGACTGTGAGATAGCTGGTGATAAATCCGTTGCAAGTGATATTGCAAGTGGAGAAAATCCTAAGGACCATACGGATAGCACAAATGGTCTTATTAAAGAGAATGCTATTGATCTTACGGGGAAGAAGATACTTCTTGTTGAGGATAATGAGCTTAATCAAGAAATTGCAACTGCGCTTCTAGAGGAAAATGGAATAGTAGTTGATGTTGCAGAAGATGGATGTGTTGCAGTTGATAAAATGAATAATGCTTCAGAGGATTGCTATGATATTATTCTTATGGATGTACAGATGCCCAAAATGGATGGATACACTGCAACAAGAAAAATAAGAAATATTAACGATAAAACAAAGTCGAACATTCCTATTATAGCATTAACAGCAAATGCCTTTGAAGAAGACAAAAATAAGGCGTATGAGGCAGGAATGAATGGATTTATTGCTAAGCCAATTAATATTGAAAAGCTTTTAGCAGCTCTTGCAGAAACATTAACAAATATATAATATAGTAAAAAGTCTCTTTGATTACAATGTACCGCCCCCAAAAAGTTAGAACTAAAAATCTAACGATTGGAGGTCGGTATTTTTATGCAATTATGTAAATAACACATAATGTACAAATTAGCAAAAAAAAGTTACAATTAATTCAAAGGTAACGAATAGGTTACTAAGTATGTTAATTGCGCTAACAATGCTTATATCAGGAATTAACATAATGTCAATTGAAGCAAATGCAGAATATGGAGGCGATCTAACAGTTACAGGTGGAATAATATCTAATAAAAATCAGTCATATATAAAATAGTAAATATCAAGTAACAAAAAAATCTCTACGACAATATGGTCGTGGAGATTTTTTTGTATAGGAAAGCCCTAATTTGCTATACAAAAAACGCTCCTCTAGGATGGAACCTGTGTGGAGTAGAAGATGCGCTTGCGTGCCAACACAGGCGTGAAAAGAGTCAAAAAGTGAAGTTTTGTTATGAATGGTATTGAATAAAATATTTGAACATAATGATATATAAGTTGTAAAAAAGTATTCTAATTATTTCAAATCTATTGTTTATGATTGTATATAAATTTACTATTGAATAAGGCTACCGAAAATCCACTTTATTCTTGAGGTGGACAATTCGACAAAGATAAATATTATTTGGAATATAAGGAGAAAAGATATGCAGAAAATAAACATAGCAAATGGTCTGGAAAATGCATCTAGATTAGTGCTTGGGTGTATGCGTATGCCAGCATTAACAACAGAGGATGCGGCAAATATGATTCAAACTGCTTGTGATCTTGGAATAAATTTCTTTGATCATGCAACTTGTTATGGAGACGGTGAAGCAGAAAAAAGATTTGGAGACGCACTTTTATTGACAGATATAAAACGTGAGGACTTGATAATACAGTCTAAATGTGGATTGAAATTTAATGAGCAAATATTTGATTGGAGAAAATCAAATATTATTGAAAGTGTTGATGGAATATTAAAGAGACTAAAAATGGATTATATTGATATTTTGCTTTTACATAGACCTGATTTGTTATATGATCCAGAAGAAATCGCTGAGGCATTTGATGAACTTGAGGCGTCAGGTAAGGTTCGCCATTTTGGTGTTAGTAATACAATGCCAATGCAGATTGAATTATTAAAGAAATATGTAAAGCAGCCATTGAAGATTAATCAGCTACAGCTATCCTTAGAGCAGTCGCAGTTGATTGATCAAGGACTTTATATGAACAATAAGACAACAGATATGTCATTTATGAGAGATGGTGGGGCACTTGATTATTGTAGATTAAATGATATTACAATTCAGGCATGGTCGCCTCTTCAGTATGGAATGTTTAAGGGGATGTTTATTGATAATCCAGATTTTCCGGAGATGAACAAGGCACTTGACGAGCTGGCGAAGAAGTATGATGTTACTAAGTCGGCAATAGCAATAGCTTGGATTTTAAGGCATCCGGCAAAGATGCAGGTTATAGCAGGCACAATGAATCCAGTTCATTTGTCTGAGATGGCTGAGGCATGTAATGTTAATTTAACACATCATGAATGGTATAAATTGTACCTTTCATCAGGAAAGTTTTTACCATAGCTTATACCCTTCATCAGGGAAGTTTTACCATAGCTTATATGAAGTTTTAATTTATTTTTAAATATATAGAATATTCAAAGTCAATGTAGTAAAATATATGTGGTTTATTAGTGCTTCCTTAATCGGAAAATACTAGAAAAATATATTATATTACGGCGAGGAATTATAAAAATGAACGAATCAGATAAGTTTTTGAGGTTATTTGGTGGAATATTTTTTGCAGTAGGAGTTTTAGTGCTTTCTATTGGAGTATCTTTAATTTTTACTATTCATGAAATGTTTGGTGCTTTGATATGTCTTTTGATAGGATTTATTTTTGCAGCAGTTGGAGGAGGCATATTGCTATCAGTTATTAAGTCGTCGTTGGCTCGCAAGAATCTCAAAGAGAATGGAAAAAGATACACAGGAAAAATATATGGATATGTTGATAATAAGAGCTCAATAATGAATGGTGATTATCTTGTTAATATTAAGGTCCATTATTTTGATGAAATGGGAATTGAAAGAGAAGCTATTATTCCAACTGGATTTACGAGAGGTTCAGGAGATTATCCAATAGGTGCAACTATTGATATTATTGCACTTGGAACAAAATTTACTTGGGTAGAGAACTCTGTTCGATATGAGCATATTTATAGAGAAGAGGAGCTTATGGATAATAAGCCGATTGATCCAACTAAGCTAAATATGGTGGCGGTAAATTGTCCTGGATGTGGAGCAAGCTTCACTGCAGCAAAGGGATATGTTTGTACATGTCCATATTGTGGAGGTACTATAAATAATTAGCTAGATGTCTTAAACGAGTGAAAATAAATGCGCAGCTTAAATGTTGCGCATTTTGTATGTAGCAAGGCAGATGTAATCAACTTAAGATTGCGCATTTTGTATGTAGCAAGGCAGATGTAATCAACTTAAGATTGCGCATTTTGTATGTAGCAAGGCAACTATAATCAGCCTAAAGATAGTTGGTTTTTCTAAAAAATAATTTTACTGCGAATAATATTAGAGATAGTAAGAAGTATCTGATATAATAGGTTTGGAAAAATGCGAAAAATAAAATAAACTTATTATAATAAAGGCATAATGTAAGTTAACGTGCAATACTAGATAAGAGGAGAAATAATTGTGCTTAGATTAAGACCTTATAATGTGGCTGATGCTGAAACTATTCTTTCGTGGGTAGATGATGAAACCACCTACTATAATTGGTGTGCAGGAATATTAGGAAAATATCCTTTAACTGTTAAACAGTTTAATAAAGTTACTGACCATATGGCATTTACCGCTATTGAGGGAGATGAAGTTGTAGGATTTTTTATGCTTCGTATATCTAAAGACTATCCTGATGAAGTGAGGTTTTGCTTTGTTGTTGTTAATGAAAAAAAACGTGGAATGGGATATGGAAAGAAGATGCTGACCTTAGGTGTAAAATATGCGAAGGAAATATATGGTGCAAAGAAAGCTACCTTAGGTGTATTTATAAATAATGAAAATGCTTATAAATGCTATAAGAAGGTAGGCTTTAATGAAATGTCTCTTAACGAAAAAATCAAATATAAGGTTGGACATGAAATATGGGATGGCATTGAAATGGAACTTGATTTGTCGAAAGTCATAGGCTGATTAATTATTTGGGAGTGTATAATGAATATTTTATTAGAATTATTTCTAATGTTTATGAAGATTGGTTTATTCACCTTTGGAGGTGGATATGCCATGATTTCTGTTATAGAAGATATTTGTGTAGATAAGAAAAAATGGATAACCCATGAGGAAATGATGGATGTAACAGTAATTGCAGAGTCTACCCCAGGTCCAATTGCAATAAACTGCGCAACCTTTGTAGGCTACAAAATAGCTGGCTTCTTTGGGGCGCTTTTAGCAACAATCGGAGTAGTTATTCCTTCATTTATAATTATATTTTGCATATCCTCCTTCCTTGATAATTTCTTGGAGATCACAATAGTTGCAAATGCCTTTAAGGGAATAAAGGTTGGAGTTGGTATATTAATCTTAAATGTGGCAATTAACATGATCAAAAAAATGCCTAAGAAAAAATTCCCTATTGTAATAATGACAAGCTCTCTTGTTGCAATGATTATAATAACCTTCACTGCAATCAAAATATCATCAATTACAATAATGTTGATGGCTGCCATAATCGGAATAGCATATTACCGAATTGAAGAAAAATATTATTTTAGGAGGAACTAGAATGATTTATCTTAGTTTGTTTTTGGCATTTTTGAAGGTTGGATGCTTTTCATTTGGTGGAGCGTATGGAGCTATTCCATTGATTAGGGATATGGTGCTGTCCCATGGATGGATTGACGAAGAGCGTTTGACATATATGATTGCTGTAAGCGAAAGTACACCTGGTCCAATTATGGTTAATATGGCAACGTATATTGGGAGTACGAAGGCAGGTATATTAGGAGCCTTAGTGGCAACGTTAGGAGTTGTACTTCCATCATTTTGCATTATTTTATTGATAATGGTATTGCTTAAAAAGGCACTTAATAGTGTATATTTTCAAGGAGCATTGAAGGGATTAAAGCCATGCGTTATAGGACTTATTTTGTCCACTGGACTTCATATGGTGATTACAAATTGTATACCTGATATGTCCAAAGTATATATTGATATGAAGGCATTAATTATAACTGCTTTTTTAGTGCTGGTGCTATTTGGGTACAAGAGAAAAACTAGCAGGAAAATGTCTCCTATTATGCTAATTATGATTTCTGCATTATCGGGGATTATTGTTTATGGGGTGTGACAAAACGCGTAAGTCATTGCCAGTCTAAAGAAGTAAGCATTAAAAAATAAAAAAATCTAGAGAAGGTAGTAATGAATATACAGTTATCAGAACATTTTTCATATAAAAAATTAATTAGATTCGCTTTGCCGCACTTAATCTCGTTATGCCATTTATTATTCTTATAGCAGGTATTGGATTTATGTTTGGTTCAGAGGGAAGTGTTCTTGTTGCCAATAATAATAGGTGTAGATGGACTATGGCAACAATGGTAAATCCAGTATACATTTCAGTAGTAGTTAATTTTCTAATCTTTTTAATGAATGATATGTATGGTTTTATAAGTTGGAAGAAGCGAGAAAGAGAAAATAGGAGGATTATATAATATGATATATATGCAAGAGGCAATAAAAGAAGCATACGAGGGAATAAAAAATAAGCATGGTGGACCTTTTGGCTGTGTTGTTGTAAAAGATGGTAAAATAGTTGGAAGAGGACATAATAGAGTATTGATTGACCATGATCCAACTTGTCATGGCGAAGTTTCAGCAATTCGTGATGCCTGCAAAAATTTGAAAACACATGATTTAAGTGGCTGTACTTTATATACAACAGCTGCACCATGTCCAATGTGCAAGGGCGCAATATTATGGTCAAATATAGAGAAAGTATACTATGGCTGCACAATTGAAGATACAGACAACATAGGCTTTAGAGACCAGGTGTTTTATGATAATTGGAATAACGAAGATAAATTTGTGTCAGAGTTAGGAAGAGAAGAATGTTTAGTATTGTTCGATGATTATGCCAAAGCTGATAATCAGAGATACTAATTATTTGCAACAAAATATGTAGTAAGATATAAGAAAATAAAAATAGAAAGAAAAAAATAGAAAGAAAAAAATATGAATACATTAATGGACATGTTTCTTCAAAAAGGCTTTCGGAATATGAGCTATATAATGTTTGGAACGCAAAATATGTTTGCTGTATACCAAAATGCAGCTTATGTAATAAGCTTTATTGATAATGAAGAATTACCAGAAGTAAATAAAGAAATATATAACGAAATCCAAGAAAAGATAACTAAGTTTTTTAACGAGAGAAATATAAAATCAGTAAAGATTTTAAAGATAATTCTAACTGACAATTACAACAAAGTAGAGCAACTCTTATATGAAGACAAAAATCACTGGTATATTACAAAATCAGAGGGGGAACTGCTTGTACTACTAAATCAACCAACGGACTTTCTTGGAATAAGAGAAGATATTGAGAATTATTTGGCAGCAGAAGAAGTTACAGAAGAAGCACGAGCAAGAAAGCTTCAGCCAATAAAACTAAAACGCATATTAACAGTAACCAATATTCTTGTTGCCATAAATATACTTGTATTTATAATAACATCGTTAAATGGTAATGTACTTAATGCTAACTATATACATAGCTGCGGTGGACTATCAGGGATTGACATAGTTGAAAAAGGAGAATGGTATAGAGCATTTACAAGTATGTTTTTGCATTTTGGATTATCCCATTTATTATCAAATATGTTTATGCTATTTATTATTGGAAGTATAGTAGAAAAAAGCATGGGAAAAATACTCTACACAATCACTTACTTTATATCAGGCTTTGCTGCCTCCCTTGGAACAGTAATATATTATAATCATAATAACATAGCAAATCACGTATCAGCGGGGGCATCAGGTGCCATATTTGGAATACTTGGTGCGTTAGCCATAATGCTAATCTTAAACAAGAATGCACGAAACAAAAGTACATTGGCAAGATTGGCGCTATATTTGTTACTATCATTTTCAATGGTTTTTTTTGAAACGAACATAAATGTAGTAGCACATTTTGTAGGATTTGTTGCTGGGGCAATAGTAGCATTAATATTCTTTGTTGTGGCAAATAAAAACTTCAAAAACGTAAAACTACCCCAATAGTGACATATACCATACTATATGTTATAATGCCACTGGTTTTTATATGATTGTGAAGAGGAGATTGGAATGGAACAAAAGGCAGAAAATAAGGAGAAAGTGCAAAAGGAACCAAGGGTTTGTCATGCTTTGATTGTTTTTGCAATTTTGATTGCTAGTATGGCAGTTGGAATAATTAAATTTGATGCAGGTGTGCATATTTCAATGTTTATTGGTTGTTGTGCCGCTGCAGGAATGGCAATGCATCTAGGATTTAAGTGGCAGTTTATTGAGGATGCAATGAAGGAAGGAATTATGAATGCTCTTCAGGCAGTTATGATTCTTATGATTGTAGGAATATTAGTAGGTGTTTGGATATTGAGTGGTGTTGTTCCAGCTATGATATATTATGGAATGAAGCTGTTGGCTCCAGGCGTATTTTTGGTTGCATCAGTATTAATATGTTCTATTACTTCTCTAGCTACAGGAACTTCTTGGGGAACAATGGGAACAATGGGACTTGCTTTAGTTGGAATTGCAATTGGACTTGGAATCCCAGCACCAGTTGCAGCAGGAGCAATAATATCAGGAGCGTATTTTGGAGATAAAATGTCTCCATTGTCTGATACAACAAATCTTGCACCTGCAATGGCAGGAACAGATGTGTTTACACATGTAAAATTTATGATGCTACCAACTACAATAGCATATGGTTTAACATTGATTATTTTTGCAGTACTTGGAATTCAGTATGCAAGTGGATCTTCAGCAGATATAAGTGCAGTTGCAGAGATGAGCAACGGCTTAACGGATTTATTTAATATAAATCCAATATTGCTGCTTCCACCAATAGTTGTAATAGTTGCAGTTGCATTAAAGGTCCCTGCTATTCCAGGAATAACAATTGGTATTTTTGTTGGAGCAATTGTAGGAGTAATATTCCAGCCAGGTATAAGCTATGGAGATATATTAGTTGCTGGAATGGACGGATATACTTGCGAGACAGGTGTTGAGGCACTTGATAGCCTATTATCCACAGGTGGAATAAACAACATGCTTTTCTCGGTGTCCCTTACATTAATTGCAATGATGTTTGGTGGAATTATGGAAAAAACAGGAATGCTTAGAGTATTAGTAAGTAAGATTGTAAAAATCGCAAAGAAGCCTGCAACCCTTGTGCTTACTACAGAAGCTACATGTGTACTTAGTAATATAACAATGCCAGAGCAGTACATTTCAGTTGTTGTTCCAGGCAGAATGTATGCTGATGCATATAAGGATATGGGATTACATCCTAAGACATTGTCAAATGCATTGGAAAGTGCAGGAACAGTTACTTCAGCATTAGTTCCTTGGAATACTTGTGGTGTATATATTCTTGGGGTTTTAGGAGTATCAACATTCGAATATTTCCCATATGCAGTATTTAATATATTGACTCCGATAGTAACTTTGGTAATGGCATTTATGGGAATTACAATTGCAGACAAAGAAGGAAAACGTTTTTTTGGCAAGGGAAAACATCCTAAAATTGACGAGTTATAATTCATGTGATATACTGTCTCGATAGTAATTTCGTGTAATATATTGTTTCGATAGTAATTTCATGTAATATATTGTCTCGATAGTAATTTCGTGTGATATACTGTCTCGATAGTAATTTCGTGTAATATATTGTTTCGATAGTTATTTCATGTAATATATTGTCTCGATAGTAATTTCATGTAATATATTGTCTCGATAGTAATTTCATGTAATATATTGTCTCGATAGTAATTTCGTGTTTGTATATTACAAGAGGAGGTTGTTGTGTCCGAAGATGAAAGATGGTCAAGAGTAGCAGTTACTTTTATCTTTGTTGTTTGTATTAGTTTTTTTTCTGTTATGTTTAAGGCATATCTTAATGGCAGATTTGATTCAATTGACACACTAAGATTATACATACAAGAATTTGGGTATCTTGCTCCTGTTGTTTTAACCTTGATACAGGCAATGCAGGTTATTGTGCCAATAATACCAGGATTTTTTGGATGTGCAGTAGGTGCAATTTTATTTGGAAGCATGGGTGGATTTATTATTAATTATATTGGAATTTGCCTTGGTTCATTAGGTGCATTTATGGCGGCTAGAAAATATGGCGAGGATTTTGTTAATTCGATTTTCAACAAAGAAAAATATATTAGATGGGCTAATAGAGCATCTGATACTAAGTCATATACATGGTTTTTGTTATTTACTATGATAATGCCCCTTTTTCCAGATGATTTCTTTTGCTTTTTTACCGGATTAGGAAAGATGAGCTTCAAGAAGTTTGCATTAATCATATTTTTGGGAAAACCTTGGTGCATACTAGCATATAGCTATGGCTTTGCATTTTTGCTACAATGAAATCACGTAACCTTTTGATAAAAGAGAATTCAGTAAATGAGTGCTTATTAGATATACAAGGAGAATAGTTTTGAAAGAGAAAAAGACACCTTTAGGATATTATAATTATACAGTTATACTTACATATTTAGGTATGTTAGTAGGTTTCACAGGAATTACCTGTGTGTTGGATGGACAGTTCCATCAGGCAATCTTTTGCTTAATGTTTGCAGGAATATGCGACATGTTCGATGGAACAGTTGCAGCTACAAAGCAAAGAAGCTCTAAGGAAAAGAATTTTGGAATACAGATTGATTCCTTAAGTGATTTGATTTGTTTTGGAGCATTACCAGCAATATTGGTTTATGGAATGAATCCAAAGAGTACATATTCATTCTTTGTTTCTGGAATGTATGCATTATGCGCACTTATCAGATTAGCATATTTTAATGTAGATGAGGAAGAACGTCAGACAAATACAGCAGAACCTAGAAAATATTATCAGGGCTTACCAGTTACTGTTGCAGCTTTGATAGTACCAGCAGTATATGAAATTGC
This sequence comes from Lachnospiraceae bacterium, assembly GCA_029338675.1. GTDB lineage: Bacteria > Bacillota > Clostridia > Lachnospirales > Lachnospiraceae > Coprococcus_C. Next base: position 29,295 of record JAQYAV010000149.1, on the reverse strand, counting down.
TAGTGTAACTAAGCTTCCAGTTGGAAAAAGTGGAATGGTAACTCTCGCGGTTATGGCAGTTGCATTTATCACTCCGTTTAAGCTTAGAAAGCCAGCATTTATTGGAAAGATATGTGTTGTACTATGTGGCTTGGTTGAATTACTATTCTTATTATCAGGTGCTGATTTATAAAAACTAAAGTTTTATACAAAAAAAGCGTGATGACTTAAATTTACCATGTTATTTAAGCTATCACGCTTTTTCTTTATTCAGTTCTAGGATTACCTACAAAGAAAAGCGCTACAGTACCAGGACCAGTGTGACTTCCAATTGTAGTTCCAATATAGTTAATTCTAACTTTTCCGTCTAAGTTAGGAAATTGAGATTCAATTAATAGGGCTACCTGCTTAGCGTCATCGAAACAGTTTGAATGAGAAATAAAGCACTTTCCGTTATAATCAGTTCCGTTTTGGGCATATTGCTTCATTTGCTCTACCACTGCAGATATTGCTTTTTTCTTAGTTCTAATCTTTGCTCTAGGAATGAGCTTTCCTTCGTCATTAACATTTAGCATAGGACAAATGTTAAGTAAATTGCCGATTGTTCCTGCTGTTTTAGAAACACGACCACCTTTAATATAAAATGACAAATCAGTTGAGAAAAACCAGTGGTGAATATTCAATTTATTTGCCTCAACCCATTCATAAAGCTCATCAATTGATTTACCACTTGCTTTTAGGTCGGCAGCCATATCAACTAATAATCCGTAACCTGAAGAAGCGGAGAGGGAGTCTACGATGTAAATCTTTCTATCAGGATATTCTTCTTCTAGTATTGTTTTTGCTATAGTTGCTGAGTTAACTACACCTGATAACCCTGAAGATAAACAGATGTGAATAATATCCTTTCCCTCCTGCAGAAATGGTTCAAAATATTGCTTGAATTCCTCGGCGTTAATCTGAGAAGTTTTTGTTTCGGCACCGCTTGCAAGTTTGTTGTAGAAATCTTTAAATGGAATTGACTGACCCAAATCATCTAAATGCTGAACACCATTTAATTCATAATGAAAATAAATGTACTTAATATCTTTTTCTTCTAATTGTTCTTTTGTAAGGTCTGCAGTAGAACAGCAGCTTAAAATATAATCACTCATTCTTATACCTCTTTTCAAAAAATAAAATACAATCAATTAGTTTAAAATGCTACTAAATTACTAAATATTAAAAATAGTTCCCCCGCCTACAACAATGTCTCCGTCATATAAAACAACTGCCTGACCTTTAGTGATAGCTCGCTGTGGCTCGTCGAATTCAACGTGAATAGTATCTTCACCAGTCTGGGTAACAGTTGCCCATTGCTCTTCGTGTTTATATCGTACCTTTGCTTTTACGCGGAGAGGTTTTGTTATTTCGTCTACAGTAATTAAATTAATATCATTTGCATCTAAGGAGGTTGAAAACAATTCTTCATTTGTTGATAGAATAACTGTGTTGTCTTCGGGACAAACATTTTTTACGTACATTGGTTGCTTTAGGGAAAGACCAAGACCTTTCCTCTGGCCAACAGTATATCTAATTATTCCTTTGTGTTTGCCTAAAACATTTCCGTTTGTATCAACAAAATCCCCTTCAGGGTATTGCTTTTTAGTGTAGTTTTCAATGAAATCTGCATATTTTCCTTCAGGCACGAAGCAAATGTCCTGACTATCATGCTTTGCAGCATTAACAAAGTTATGCTCTAGCGCTATCTCTCTTACTTGTGTTTTGGTCATTCCACCAAGTGGAAAAAGAGTGTGTGCAAGCATATCCTGAGTCATAGAATACAACACATAGCTTTGATCTTTGGTAGGATCAACAGCCTTTCTCAAAATATAACGCTTCATTTCATCTGAATACTCAATTATTGAATAATGACCTGTGACAACATAATTATACCCAAGTTCCTTTGCACGATTATACAAATACTCAAATTTTAAATGTCGATTGCATTCAATACAAGGATTAGGCGTTATTCCGTTTTCATAGGCCTTGATAAATTTCTCGATTACTTCTTCGTTAAAGCGTTCTGAAAAATTAAAAACATAGTGGGGCATTCCCATGCTGATTGCAACATTTCTTGCATCCTCAACATCATCTAACGAACAACAGGTATGCTCCTTCGAGACATTCAACTGTTCATTTTGATATAGCTTCATGGTAGCACCAATACATTCAAAGCCTTTTTCATTCATAAGATATGCTGCAACGCTTGAATCAACTCCACCACTCATAGCAATAAGTGCTTTCTTTTTCATTATAGATATAAGTTCCTTTCAAATAAATGCTAATATGTAAATCTAATTAACCTAATTCAATCATTTTGTCTATACAAGCTTTGGCCTTAGTGATTGTGTCGTCGTCAAGAATTATTTCCTCACCAGCAGTGCCAAGTAATGCGTGATATACATCAGTTAAGTTAGTGGCTTTCATGTTTGAACAAATCAAGTCTTTAGAAAGAGAGTAGAATAATTTGTTAGGACATTCAAAGCCTAAATGATCAGTTATACTGATTTCAGTACCAATGATGAATTCTTTGTTAGAGGATTCTTTGGCGAATTTCATAATTCCTGTTGTAGAGCCAACATAATCAGCTAAAGCTACAACATCTGGAGTACATTCTGGATGAACTAATACTAAAGCATTTGGATGAAGCTTTTTGGCACGTTGTACATCCTTTGCAGTTACTCTTGCATGGATAGGACAACCACCCTGAAGAAGCTTAAGGTTCTTGTTAGGAAGTTGCTTTGCAACATAATCACCAAGATTGCAATCAGGAATAAAAAGAATATTGTCATTTTCAATTGAATTAACAATTTTAACTGCTGAAGCAGAAGTGACACAAACGTCACAGATTGTTTTAAGTGCAGCAGTAGTATTAATGTAAGCCACAACTGTATAATCAGGATTAGCATCCTTTACGGCTTGAATCATTTCAACATCCATTTGCTCAGCCATAGGGCAGCCAGCTTCTGGATTTGCTAAGAAAACCTTTTTGTCAGGTGAAAGAATCTTTGCAGTCTCCGCCATAAAACGAACACCACACATAAGGACGTTCTTGTTAGAAACCTTAGAGGCATCTACAGAAAGCTTATATGAGTCACCAGTAAAATCAGCAACTTCAATAATGTCTGCACTTTGGTAGCAGTGTGCCAATATACATACGTCCTTTTCCTTCTTTAGTCTTATTATTTCCTCTTGCATTTCTTTAATATTCATATTAGTTCTCCTTGTATAATATATATCATATGTAATGAAGTATGATTTTGAAATAATCAGCTACTATCAACATTGTTGAAATATTTTTATATTGTATTTGCTTCATTATAAATATGTAAAATGAATATGTCTATAGTCTTGTGTGTAAATAGTTTATTTTTTCTTGAAATATACAATATATTGTGCAATAATTATTCTGTATAATTGGATAATTATATATTTGTCATTTATGAGTTTTGATTTTACAATAAAGAGATTTTATGTACGTAACGTAGATTATACTTGGAGGAAAATATGAGGAAGAACAGATTTTTGAAGAAAATAAAATCAAGAGCTGTTACAATATGCCTTAGTGCCGCAATGGTTATTACAACTCTTACAGGAAGTACATCAGATTTAACAATGATTCATGCTGAAGAAGATGGTGGTGGAAGTGGAGAAGTTGCACCAGAAGAAAAAACAATTTTCCGGTACAACATAGATGGTGCAGTTGATGAGTCGGCAACAGTAGTTGCTGATACTAACACAGTATATTTTGAAGCTAAGAATACATCTATTAAATTGTTTGGGCATGGAGATGCAAATTTAGAACTAACAGTTGCTGTTGATGAGGATGCAGAAAGAAAGCTTTTTGATAGTGAACTTACAACTAGCAAAATAGAATATAGGATAATTAAGTGTACATCAAAACCAGAAGACTATATTTCATATTCAGATATGGAAGAACTGCAGCCTACAGATGTATATGGAAATGGCGACAAAATTGAAATAACAACAGATAATTTAACAACTAATATCGCCCTTTATGCGCGACCTAAGTTTGATTTGGAGAATGAGGGCGTAAAGGAATTATTAAAAGAAAAGTTAAATCTTGTTGATGTGGAGTTTGACGAAGATAATAAATCAAAGTATTCTCTTCAGGCAATTTATTCCTACGACGGAAGTTCTCTTGCAACAGCTATAGAAGGAGCAAAATGGTTAGACTCAAGTAGTAGTGATGTGTCAGATGATGGGTATGTAGCTGCAGCAACGCTTAGCTGCAACTTGCCTGAGGGTAAGCTTCCAACAATAAAATATGCCATAAGACCTTATAATGGTGATTCTGATAGTAATAAGCCAGAATCACAATGGGGTGACAATAATAGCTTAGCAAGTTTACAAGACGGAAAGTATATTGGATTTATTGGAGTGTTTTCCGCAAATGATAAAGAAGTATTATGTTCAGAACCTTTACGTGTGAATAAGGATGAGAATGCACCAACTTATACCGTTGATATTTTTGAAGGAACTCCTGATGAAAGTGGTGGATATAGTAAGGTAGGTGAAAGCTTATATCATGCATCTAATAATGAAATTGCAGGAGTTATTTCATTTAAACATAAGCTTACAGATAGTACTAACAAGCTTGTACTTAAGGTATCTGCTGATGATGGAGCCGGAAGTGGTGTTAAAGAAATTTATATTAATGATGTGATGACTTCGGCAGCTGAAGCTTACTGTGTTTTGGGAGAAGGTGCAAACACTTCAATTAAAATTAAAGTTTTGGATAAAATGAATTATGGTACTGAAGAAAAACAGTTTAATGTGTTAAATGATAATGATGCCCCTTCTATTGAAAAAATTACAATAGATGAAGCTGAATATGATCCAAATAATGTTAAACAAGTTGGGGATTTTGTTTTAAAAGTAAGTGGTATTACAGATGCTATGTCGGGTGTTGATTTCACATCAGTTGTTGTGAACTTCTTTAAAGATGGAGATACAGCAGTAACTCCAGTAACATATCATTTGCAAGGTGATGAAACAAATGCCGCTATTTCATTTAAATTTTCAGAGATAGCAGAAAATACAGCCTTTAAGGGTAATTACGCAATTGTTGTTACTGTATCTGATAAGGTAGGAAATAATGGTTCAATTAAGTGGGATAACATTTATATTGATAACACTGCGCCGGCATGTGATAGTCTTTTAGTAGAGTATAGAGCAAGAGGCTCTGAAGATGAATGGAAAACCCTTGGTTCATATGATTACGATTCTTCCAATGGCAATTTTATTTCGGCAAACTTTGTGATTAATCCATACAAGTATTATGAATATAGATATACTGTTATTGACAAGAAAAACGATATTACTTCTGTGGATTTTGAGGATTTATGTGCTTCGTGTGAAGAAGACAAAAAAACATCAACAATTGCTGCACCTGACTCATTTACTGATACATTTTACTACAATGAAGCAGGATATGATGTGTCTCATACAAATAGAAGCTTAAAGATTACATTAACCAATAAGGTTGGAACAAAGAAGACAATAAATGTACCTTATACATTTGTCTTAGATTCAATGGATATATCGGGTAGTAGCATTTTAGATGATGAAGGAAAAGCAGTTTCAAGCATTCCAGCAAATACAAATAGAAAACATTCGGTTTTAGTCAAGGCAGTTTCAAGTCATAAGATTAAAAGTGTTAGAATTGTTATTGAGAAGGAAGATGGAACATTAATTAGTTATGGACCACAATACGAGGTGGTTGACGACGCAGAAAAATGCAAATTTGATGCTTCAACTGGTTTATTCAATGTAAATGGAATTACACTTAATATTCCTACTGATATGGGCAAGAACATTCTTATGAAGAATTCCTATGTGGAGATTGTTGAGGATAACTACGATGCAAGTGGCAATCCTATAGTAAAGAAGATTCCTTTAGGTACATTATTATATGATATGTCAAAGCCTCAGATGGAAAGTGTAAATATTATTGTTAATGGTAATTCAAAAGAGACATTTGATAGTGATAAATGGTATAGAAGTGCTGAATTTAATTATGTAATAAATGCTGGTTTCTTCGATGCAGAGGATATGTCAAAGGTAGAAAGTGAACTTAGTTATGTTGGTTATGAAATGTTTGCTGACATTGACAGCGGATATGGAGAAAACAACCAGTATGCTGAAGGACTTAAGGAAGTATATAAAGGCAAAATCAACAAAGTGTCTGAATCTCAGAATATAGGCGGAACAGTGCTTGTGTTTAATGCAACTGACAAAGCTTATAATCATATGGAACAAAAGACATATGTAGTTAAGGTTGATGCAACTAAGCCATACGTATCATTTGTAGATATAGCTGAAAAAACAGATAAGAATACGTATACAGATATTCCCAAAATGCAAACACTTGTTGGAGATAATATATCTCTTTCAAGGATTGCAGTTGACGTGACATATCCAGATGGAGAAGTATTAAGCTTTGACTTAGATGGTGTTAGTACTCTTGAAAAGGACATTGAAAAAATATTTAATATTCCTAATTTCGCACAGGAAAAAGCATTAATTGATGGAAAGTATACAGTTGAAGTTCATGCATTTGACTTGGCAGGAAACGAAAGCAGTGCTACTTCAAACAAAGCAGAATTTATTATTGACAAAACCTTACCAAATGTAACTGCTAAGATTGTATCTGGCGATATGGGTGGAAAAAATCCTACGACAAACTTTGATGGTTCAATAAGAGACAAATATTATAGTTCAAATGTTGGCTTACAATTTACATGTGATGACAATAATGTTGAAGCTTCTGGGTTAGTTGTAACAGATAATGGAAGAAATGTATCTATTTCATGGCAATATGATGATACAATTAATAAGCTTGTGGGAAACTACACTTCTACAGGAGAAGGAAAACATGATGTTGCAGTATATGCAGTGGATAATGCTGGAAATAAATCTGCCACAAAAACTATAAGCTTTGTTAAGGATACAGTTGCTCCAATGATTAGTACTCAAATTGGAAATAATTATTCCTATTCGGAAGGAAGTGGAAAGCTTTATTTTACTTCGGATGTTGTTGTAAATACAAGTGTGGAGGACTCTAATATAGATGAAAATGATTTCTATTATAGAGTGGACAGACGTTTGGCTAATACAAGCTTTAGCGCTCCAGTTTATATGAAGAGCAGAAATCTATCTTTTGGTTTTTCAGAGGAAGCCGATTATGTTGTAGATTTCTACTGTATCGATCAAGCTGGAAATAAAAGTGAAACAAGAACAGTCGAGTTTAGAATAGATAAAACGTTCCCAGAGATTAATATCGGTGGTATAGGAGAAGATGGAAAAGCTTCTACAGCAGTTAATGTTGTATTAAGTGTTAAAGAATCATTTTATTCTGATGCAAATGGAAAGGCTGTAATATACAAAAAAGCAGGTGACGGTGTTCGAGAGACTTTGCTTAAGACTATTGATATTAAACCAACAGGCGTTATTACACTTACTAATGAAACATTTGCTGAAACAGGAATATATAGAATTGAGATGGAAGCCTCAGATAGAGTTGGACATAGAGCTACATTAAGCAGAAACTTTATTATTGATACGAAGGCACCAATGATTAAACTTACAGGTGTAAATAATTATGATAAGACAACTGAAAATGTTACAATCTACTCTGAAATATCTGATGAATTTTATCTTAACAAGAAGGTTAGGGTAGTTGGTAAGCGTGTTGACATTGATGGCATGTCACATAATATTGATTTTGGCGGCTACAATGTAATGGGAAATCCAACAGTAATAAACAAACAGTTTGAAGAAGATGGTATATATGATATTGAGATCTCTTCAACTGATATGGTTGGAAATACAACAACGAACAGAGTGCATTTCACTATTGATAAGACTAATCCAGAGATTTTGGATATTCCAATAAAGGATGGCAGCTCAGTAAACAGTGTTGATTTGAGCTTTGACGAAGAAAAGCTTGTAAAAGACTTGACTGTATGCGAAGTAAATAAATATCTTAACGGTAGTGAGTATGACGGAAATAATGAACTTGAGGATGGCTCATATAAGCTTACTATCAAGGCAAAGGATGAGCTTAATCATACTTCAGAGAAAACAGTAGCCTTTGTATATGATACTAAGCCACCTGTATTTGTAGTAGAAGGTGTTGAGAAGAATCAGGTAAAAGAAGGCAAGTTTGATATTAAGGTTTCTGTTCAATATGATGACGATATATTACAGTCTGTTGCTATTAACGGTAAAGAAATTGAAGTTAAGAATAATGTTGCAAGTCTTCAGGTAAATGACGAAGGAACATACGAACTTACAATGAATGCAAGAGATAATGCTGGAAATATTGCAACAGATACATACAAATTTGCAATAGGAAATGCTGATGAAATAGTCCTAGAGGAACAAAAGGATGAGTCTGGATATAATTTACCAGCAATTATTATTATGCTTGTGTTACTTGCTGGAGTAATTACACTTATTGTTGTTAAAACCAAAAAGACAAGAGTGTAAATTACATATATCAATAACAAAATAATTTAGAACAATCAGGTGGTTTATATGTTTTAGATAAACCACCTTTTTTCAATATAAAACCATTTTTTCTTTGACTTGATTTTGACATAGTTTTGTTTAAAATTATGAGAATAATTGAAAAGTAAACCGAGAATTGCTTTGGATTAATGAGTTAATAGAATAATTCATTGTATAAAATTAACGAATTTCAAATTTTTAGGCGTTAATATTGATTAATCAATATGCTTGTAATACAATACGTATAAAGTGTAGCTGAATTATGTAATAGTTACACATATTGAAAGAGAAAAACTATGAGATATTAAAACTATTTAAAGAGAGGTTTTAACAATGAAGAAAAAACTATTTAGAAAGCTAACAACAGGTATTGCTGCTTCGTGTCTTGCTGTTGGAATGATGTTATCAACAAGCTTTGCAGCACCAGCAGCACCATCATATGGGAGTGATTACGGAATATCTTATGTTTTGAGCAAATATCAGTATTTTGTAAAAGATGATCTTACGGTAAACAACCACACAGTAGGGGCATTTATAGCAGGTGGAGATATTGATATTGGTGCATATGGAGATGGTGCCATTGTTGATTCTTATGCAGGTAATATCAAGGCTGTTGGTAACTATAATAATGGTATATACTTTAAAGAAGAATATGGATATGGAACATATAATGACATGAAATTATATTATGGCTCTAAGGAAAGTAGCGTTGTTGAAAGCACTGGCCGAATTCAAAGTGATAATTATATAGATATTAATGATGCGTACAATAGCATTGAAGAGGAAAGCTCTAATATGAAGAACGCGGCAGATAAAACAATTAAAATAGCTGATTTGAAAAAATACACTATTGATAGTAATATTTGCGAAGTTGCTGTTTTGGATTTTACTGGTGTAGTAGATAATATTGCAATTGATAAAGATGCATATAATGCGTGTGATGCAATAGTATTTATGGGCAATAATGGAGACCAATCTTTAGATGATTTTGTAAAGTCTGAGAAAATAATTAATATTTTAGGTGACAGTGTTAAGATTGGTGGGGACTATGGATATTTAGCACTTGGAGATGATAAAAAGGTTATTTTATTTGCTTCTAATTCATCTGGAGATCCTATAGAATTAGTACCTTTTGGTGGAGGAGATTCTATCAAAGCAAATATTACAGATGATGGGCATGGTTTAAAAAAGATAGAAAATATAAAAGAAGGCGGACAATTGTATTGTGGTGGAATGAAGTTGATTTGGAATATACCAGATGCAACATCCGTAACAACAGAGGTCGTTCCTGGTCATGTTGTTGCTCCAAAGGCTGCTGTTACAATTAAAGGTGGCAACTTTGAAGGAGGGGTTATTGCAAAGTCAGTTACTTCTTCAGCAGAGGGACATTTTTATCCTTATAGTAAATTAGGTACTAATTCAACAGGCCCGGTAGAACCTACTACAACAACTGCAGCCACAACAGAGGCAACAACTGCAGCCACAACAGCAGCCACAACAGAGACCACAACAGAGGCAACAACTGCAGCCACAACAGAGGCAACAACTGCAGCCACAACTGCAGCAACAACTGCAGCCACAACAGAGGATAGTAGTTCGAACAACAAAACAACAGAGGATAGTAGTTCGAACAACAAAACAACAGCCACAACAGAGAATAGTAGTTCAAACAACAAAACAACAACAGCAACAACAGAAGATAGTAGTTTGGCACAGAAGACTACATCAACTGATGAGCAGAAGGATGAAAATAAAACTTCAGATAGCAATAAGACAACTGCTGATTCAGACAAGACTAGCACAACAAATAAAACTGCAACAGGTGGAAGTACCGATGAGAAGAAGAATCCTCCTACAGATACAGTTGTAATGACTGGGGATGATTTTAATGGAACTCTTCCAATTGTATTTATGTTATTGGCTGGTGCAGGAATTATCGTATGTGTTGATAAAAAAAGACAAGCAACTAAATAGGTTTTAATGTGAATAATAGATACTCTCTTTATATGAAGAACGTAAAGAGAGTATTTTTTATGTAAAAAATTAACTCTGTAATTGCTTTTGATAATGCAAAAATGTTAATATAAATAGAAAGATTATTTGCAATAGAGGATGTTATGAACGACGATAAAATATTACGAGCCAGACTTATTGATTTGGCCAACAAGTCATACCAAAACAATATTTATACATACACTAATTTCTTATCCTTAGGCGAGATGTCAATTCTTGAAGAATGCAAAAGTGATATAAGCTTTTCAAGCTATGAAATATTTGAACATGAGGGTAATTTAGAGAGAAGGATGGTACGCTTTGGCAACGAAGCTTTACTAGGCTACTTGGAACCTTGGCCAATCAAGGTAATAAAGGTGGAGCCCTTAGCCGAGAAATTTGCAGAGAAACTAACTCATAGAGATTTCTTAGGGGCAATTATGAATCTGGGAATAGAAAGAAACATATTAGGTGATATTTTTGTTAAGGATGAGAAGAGAGCATATATATATTGTGTTGATAGCATTGCAGACTATATTCATGATGAACTGTCTAAAATTAGACATACTAATGTAAAGTGTTTAATTATGAATGTAGATGATGAAGCGTGTATAAATGATTTGAAACCAACCTTGGTTGATGTGCAATGCATAGTTGCAGCTCCTAGATTTGATGCTGTTGTTGCTGCAGTAACAAAGGTTTCAAGAAATGAAGCACACAATCTGTTTCGAAGTGGAAAAATAAGTAAAAACGGAATGATTTGTGAAAACAATAGCGATAAGCTAAAGGAAGGTGACATCTTCTCTGTAAGAGGATACGGCAAATATATATTTAAAGGAATTACTGCAACAACTAAAAAAGGAAGAACAATGATTAAGCTTCAGCAATACAAATAGATAGTTGCGAAATCTCTCCCCATACGGTGTATCAAGGGGAGGAATTTCGCAAGTGTCTAGAGGTTGGTGAAGGGAAGGAGTGATAGGATGATTAGTCGATACATTACTAATGATGGAAAGTTGACGGAGATAAAGGAATATGAGCAGGGTATGTGGATTAACCTTGTTGCTCCGACTAATGATGAAGCTAATAAGATTGCGTTTAAGTATGGAATAGATATAGTAGATTTAAGAGCTGCATTGGATAGCTATGAGTCATCACGTGTGGACGTTACAGAAGATTATACTCTAATTTTATTCGATATTCCTTCGGTGGAAATTAGACATAGTCAGGAAGCATATACAACAATTCCTCTTGGCGTTATATGGACAAAAGAGGCAATTATTACAGTTTGTTCTGTGGAGACTCCTGTTGTAAGATACTTTATTGATTCTCATATTCGTGATTTCACAACAAAAAAACAGGTTAGATTTACTTATCAACTACTTTATAGAGCCAATATGTTGTATCAGACATATCTAAGGGTAATTGATAAAAAGAGAATTGAAATGGAAGAAAAAATTGGAGGAACAACAGAGGATTCAGATATCATCATTTTGTACGAGCTCGAGTCCAACCTTGTATACTTTGATACCTCATTAAGAGCTAATCGAATGGTTTTGGATAAGCTAAAAAGATATAGTGGAATAAAGAAGTATCCTGATGATCAGGAGCTTTTGGATGATGCTGTAATAGAGAATTTACAGGCCATTGAGATGACACAAATATACAGGGATATCATCAAGGGTACTAGAGAATTGATGTCTGCAGTAATTGACAACAGGCTTAACAATATAATGAAATATTTGGCATCAATCACAATAGTAATGTCAATTCCAACAATTATTTCAGGGTTGTATGGAATGAACGTAAAATCGGAAGGTATGCCGCTTGCTGCAACAACCTGTGGCTTTGGAGTAATATGTAGTGTTACAGCAGTTATATGCGTAATTGTAGCAATTATTCTCAAAAAACGAAAAATGATGTAAGCTTCAAAATATAGAAAGATGTTGTAGCAATGAAAATAGTAGATGAAAACATTAAAAAAATAGTCATAGAGGCTAAAATGAATTGGGATAATATAGCCAAACCAATAGCAAGCCTTGGTGTAATGGAGGATGATGTTGCTAAGCTATGTGGAATATATGGCTCAGCAAAGGGTCTAAGAATTGACAAAAGAGCCTTAGTTATTATGTGTGCAGATCATGGTGTTGTTGCCGAGCAAGTTACACAGACAACAAGTGAGGTTACAAGAATTGTTGCAGAGAATTTTACAGAAGGTAAATCAACAGTTAATCAGATGTGTAATTATGCCAATGTAGATGTATTTACTGTAGATATTGGCATGGACACTGATTACTATCAGGAAAATGAGCTAGTTACCAATAAAGTAATAAATAGAAAAATAAAACGTGGAACAAATAACCTTGCTATTGAAGATGCTATGAGCATTGAGGAATGTAAGAAGGCTATTGAAACAGGTATAGAAATTGTTGGAGCCTTAAAGGATAAAGGCTACAAAATAATTGCCACTGGTGAGATGGGCATAGGAAATACTACGCCTACTAGCATTTTGGCAGGGGTGTTGCTGGATAAGTCAGCAGAGGAAGTAACTGGAGTAGGTGCTGGATTAAGTAAGTCAGGCTTAAATAAGAAATTGCTTGTAGTAAAAAAAGCAATTGAAAGAGTCAAAGATAATTATAATCAGGATATGTATAAGCTTATTTCTGCAGTGGGTGGTTTAGAAATAGCCGGAATGGTGGGCTTATTTTTAGGTGGATTAAGGTATAAGCTTCCCATAATAATTGATGGGGCAATATCTTCCGTTTCTGCTTTGTGCGCAGTAAATATAGATGCAGCCTGTGCTGATTATATGATTGCTTCTCATGTGTCTGGGGAGATGACAGGTAAACTTGCTTTAGAAAAAATAGGAGTATCGCCTATGATAGATGGTGGACTTCGTCTTGGAGAAGGAACAGGTGCTATTGCACTTATGCCAATGCTTGATATGGCTGTTTCTATATACAACAACATGGGAACATTTGACAATTATAACATTGAGGCATATGAGAGATTTGAGGAGGAAGCTTTGTAAATGTTATATCTGGTAACAGGAGGAAGTGGAAGTGGCAAGTCAGCTTTTGCAGAGACGCTGTGTGTTGAATTAAATAGTGCTTCGTCTAATATGTATTATATTGCACATATGTACCCATACATTTTTGGTAAGCCAGGGGTAATGGATGAGGAAACAAAACAAAGAATAGATAGACATAAATGTCAAAGAGCAGGAAAAGGCTTTGAAACAATTGAGTGCTTTTGCAATATTTCATCGTTGCTATGCAATGAGGCTATAGATGGTGAAAAGGTTCTTTTAAGTGAATGTATGTCTAATTTGCTGGCTAATGAAATGTATCTTGACGAGGGAAGACTTAATTCTTATAAGATAGGACAGGAATTTAGTCAAGCAAAATGGAAAAGTAAAATTGAAGAGTACATTGTTGAGCCAATATTCAATATGTCAAAAAAAGTAAAAGCATATGTAGTTGTTACAAATGAAATATATATTGATAGAAATAACGAATACGAAGAAACGATTCGCTATGCAGATTATCTGGCATATATAAATAGACGTCTTACTGAACTATCAGAAAAATCCTATGAGGTAGTATGTGGAATACCTATAGAATTAAAAAAGAAAGAAGAAATATAAATGATAAAATCGTTGATAATGGCATTTTCAACATATTCACGTGTGCCTATGCCAAAGGTAAAATGGGATAAAAAATATATGAAATATATAATGTGTTTTTTTCCGTTTATTGGAGTATTTATCGGTGGGGTAGAATTTGCAGTTATTTATTTTATAAAAATGTATTTTGGCAATATATCTATTCTTGCTTTGTCTGCTATTATGACTGTTTTACCTATATTAATTACAGGTGGAATTCATATGGATGGATATATGGATACAGTTGATGCCAAAAGCTCATATAAACCAAAAGAAGAAAAACTTAAGATATTAAAGGATCCACACGCTGGTGCATTTGCAATAATATATGGAATCGTATATTTTCTGCTATATTTTGCATTTGCCTATGAGTTAATAAAAGGAGATATCATTGTAAAACAATATGCGATTTATGCAGTGGGATTTGTTTTTTCGAGAATATTAAGTGGCTTGTCAGTGATGACTTTTCCAAAAGCTAAAAAAGATGGAATGTTGGCAAGTGCAAAGGAGATGTCTGATAATAAATCAAAACCAGTTTTATTTGTGGAGCTTTTTGTGTGCGTTATAGCATTCTTATGCATTGATATAGTGATGGGGGCAGCTGTAGTGGCAGTTGGCTTTATTGTCCTTGCTTACTATTATGTAATGTCACAGAAAACCTTTGGTGGGGTAACAGGTGATTTGGCTGGCTATTTTCTTCAGCTTTGTGAGCTAGGGGTTATTATTGTTACAAGCTTGATAATGTAGCCTTTATACCCTTTTATGCTTTAGCATAAACGACAACTGGGTAGTTGGCGAAGTGTTGTAGATAAATATATCACATTAGAAAGGAGCATATATTTTATAATCCTGGTAGGAGGATAAAATATATATAAGAATATGGTTTTTATTGTTGGTGGAGCTTATCAGGGCAAAATGAAATATGCAGAAGATAATTTTCCAGATTATGTGGTGATAAATGGATATCAGAGTATTGTTAGAGAAGAACTTAAAAAAGGCTTAGATTCATTTGCAGAGTTAGATAAGCGATTGTTACTTCATATTAGTGAATATGGCAGCTTGGATAAGCTTGTTGTTATTAGTGATGAGGTTGGATATGGAGTCGTTCCCGT
The DNA here is from genome assembly GCA_029338675.1 of Lachnospiraceae bacterium. Lineage (GTDB taxonomy): Bacteria > Bacillota > Clostridia > Lachnospirales > Lachnospiraceae > Coprococcus_C. The sequence continues at coordinate 13,971 of JAQYAV010000149.1, read as the reverse complement.
GGATGAATTTGAACGTAAGTTTCGAGAGACAAATGGGCGAATAAACTGCAGATTGGCAGAGACTTCAGAAACAGTAATTCGCGTTGTGTGTGGCATAGGTGAGAAAATTAAATGAAAATAGTATTAATCAGACATGGAAAGACTAAGGGAAATGTAGAAAGAAGATATGTTGGAACAACTAACGAGGGTGTTCTTAGAGAGGAATTAGACAGATTAAAAGAATATAAATGGGAATTTAAGAACAATATGATGCTTACTGAGGTTGCGGTAAGTCCTATGGCAAGATGTGTTGATACTGCAACTGCAATATTAGGAGGGCTGCCTCAGAAGGTTGTAGATAACTTTAAGGAATGTAATTTTGGAGATTACGAATATAAAAATTACGAGGAATTGAAAGATTACGCAGAATATCAGGCTTACATAGATAGCAATGGTGAAGCCCCTTTTCCTAATGGAGAAAGTAAGGGAGAGTTTGAAGAACGTTGCTGCAAGGCGTTTTTTTCGTATATAAAGGATTTTGTTAGTCGATATGGGAAGGAGAAAGATGTTGCTATTGTTGCACATGGTGGTACAATTATGGCCATTATGGATAGATTTTCAAAGCCACATAAGGACTATTTTGAATGGCAAATTGAAAATGGCAAAGGCATAATAGCTAATATTGATTTTGTGGATGAAAATATTATAATAAATAATTACAACATTCTTGAATACAACTAACAAAAAAATGATATAAACACATGAAAATATTTTTTAATAAATCGTTATAAACATTTATAAAATCTATAGATTTTTACAAAAGGGTAATATATAATAGCTTGTATACAACCCTAGGAATAGTAGACAGGAGGAATAGAAAATATGTCAGAAAGAAATGCACCAAAGGATCCTACTGCAAAAGGAAGTAGCTTTTATTTATTTAAGAATAAAGAAGTAGTGGCAAGCCCAACAGAAGATGGAAAAGGTATGCAGCCAATATATCTTAGTGATAGAAGAGTTTGTACATTTGCTAATCTAGTTGGAAATATTCAGGATGAGGCTATGCTTGATATGCTTGTTAATGCAGATACATTTTTAGATATGGTTGCAGGTATTGGCGTTAGCATTGAGTCTGATGATCTTGAGAATGAGATTAATTTTGCATTCCAGATGTATGGCAAGAAGGATCCATATGTCTCTGGCACAACAATTAATATATCTTGCATTCCAGATGGTATGGAGCATATCGTATGGTTTGATGATGTTCAGTGGACTGGTGATGATGATGTAGTTGGACAGGCTAGATTTGAATTCGTTAAGCCTGAGATATATGCATCTGTTAATGTAAGACTTTATCTTAGACAAGGATATGAGGCACCTCCTATTGAGGAGGAAAATGAAATAGATTTTGAGTCTGAGGATTATAAGAAGATTATTGAGAAATCATTAGTTTCAACTGGTAATAACAACAGACTTAAGAGAGTAATTGAGAAGGCTAAAAGTGGACAGGATGTAACAGTTGCATTTATTGGTGGCTCTATTACACAGGGGGCTGGTGCTGTTCCAATTAACACTAAGGCATATGCTTATCAGACTTATGAACATTTCAAGAACGAATTTGGAACAGGCGATAATATTCATTTCATTAAGGGAGGTGTAGGTGGAACACCTTCAGAGCTTGGAATGATTAGATTTGAGAGAGATATATTAAGAGAAGGAACAGTTAATCCTGATTTAGTAGTGATTGAGTTTGCTGTTAATGATGAGGATGACGAGACAAAGGGTAGATGCTATGAGTGCCTTATTAGAAAGGCTCTTTCTCTTTCAAAGGATACAGCAGTATTGTTAATATATGCAGTATTTGCTGATGATTGGAATCTTCAGGAGAGACTTTCGCCATGTGGCTTTAGATATCAGCTTCCAATGGCAAGTGTGAGAGATGCTGTTGTAGAACAGTTCTATAAGAAACTAGGCAAGGGAAGAGTAGTTAGTAAGAATCAATTCTTCTATGATAGATTTCATCCTACTAATGCTGGTCACAAGATTATGGCAGATACAATTATGAATTTGATTAGAGCTGTTGATGCTATGGAGCTTGATGAGGAATTTGACTGGGAGAAGGTAGAACCTGTATTTGGCATAGATTTTACTAATGTAAGATTGTTAGACAAAAAGACTAATTTTGACAAATGTGATATTGTTTCAGTAGGTGATTTTACTGAAGAAGACAAAGAACTTCAGCTAGTTGAGTTTGATGATGAATTTGCAGCAACACCTGTATTCCCATATAACTGGCATCATGTTAAAGGAAATGCTCCTTTTGTAATGAAGCTTACTTGTAAAGCGTTATTACTTATAAGTAAGGACTCAGGCTCAGCAGAGTTTGGAAAGGCAGATATTTATGTGGATGGCGAAAAGGTATTAGAATTTGATCCACGACAGGTGGGATGGACTCATTGTCATGCTTCAATTCTCTTCACTGAAGAAGAAACTAAAGAACATACAATTGAAATAAAGATGGCTTCTGGTGATGAGGATAAGCTATTTACAATATTAGGTTTTGGATATGTAGAATAAGCGACTAAGATAATGCGTGGGTTTTCATCCACGCATTATTTTAGTATTACCTAAAATATATAATTCGGAGGAATATAAGTTGAGTACAATAACTTTGATTGATAACAATTCAATATTCAATATGCTTGTTGAAAAAGAGGCATTTGAAGGCGTAAAGAAAATTGCCACAAAGGTTTTAGATGATTTTTGCAAGGTTACAGGAAAGAAACCTAAGCTGGTAAATAAATATGATGCATCCACAAAGGTTTTGATTGCAACTCTTGGAAATAGTTCATTACTTAATGAACTTGAGGAGAAAGGACTATTTGATAGAAAGAGCATAGAAAATAAACGTGAGGTATATTCTATTAGTTTAATTGATAATCCATATAAAGAGGCTTCAAAGCTTCTTCTTATATGTGGAAGTGATAAGCTTGGAACAATATATGGTTTATTTGCTTTGTCTGAATATATTGGCGTTACTGCAATGTGTGATTTTGGAGACGTAGTTCCTGAAGCTAGAGATGAAATAATTATTTCTAAGGATATAGAAATTATTTCAAAGGAACCAAGTGTAAGATATAGAGGATTTTTTATTAATGATGAGTGGCCATGTTTTGGAAATTGGACCTTCAATCACTATAATGGATTTACTGCTGAAATGTATGATAAGGTATTTGAATTCTTGCTTAGAATGAAGGGTAATTATCTGTGGCCTGCAATGTGGACTTCATCATTTTGCTTGGATGGTCCAGGCAGCTTAAGTGAAGAATTGGCACATATGTATGGTATAACTGTTGCATATTCACATCATGAGCCTTGCCTTAGAGCTAGCGAGGAATGGGATATTGTTCGTGGTGAGGATTCCATTTATGGAAATGAATGGAATTATTATACAAATAGCGAGGGCTTAACAAGATACTGGAGAGATGCCCTAATTAGAAGTGGCAAGTATGGGCATATGGTTACTATTGGAATGCGAGGGGAAAGAGATAGCTCTATGCTTGGTGAGGAGGCTACCCTTAAAGACAACATTGATTTGTTAAAGGATATAATAACTACTCAAAGAGGACTTATTAAAGAGTGCATTAATGAGGATGTGACTAAGGTACCTCAGTTATTGGCTTTGTACAAAGAGGTTGAAGCGTATTTTTATGGGGATGAGAATACAGAAGGTTTATGCAATTGGAAGGAGCTTGATGATGTAATATTTATGCTCTGTGAGGATAATTTTGGACATATGAGAACACTCCCAACGGAGGAAATGAGAAAGCATCCAGGTGGATTTGGAATGTATTATCATTTGGATTATCATGGAGATCCTATTTCTTATGAGTGGATGCCATCTACAAAGCTTACTACAATCTGGGAACAGATGTCTGAAGCATATGATTATGGAATAAAGGATATATGGATTGTTAATGTTGGGGATTTAAAAGGAAATGAAGTAGCCCTTAATTATTTTCTTTGTCTTGCTTATGACTTTGACAAGTGGGGAACTAATTCAAGAAATGTGATAGATGAATACATGAAGCAGTGGACAAAAAAGAATTTTTCATGGGCAGATGAAGAAACAGTTAACAGGATTGCTAGTGTGTATTTAGACTTTGTTGAGCTGAATGCAAAGAGAAGGCCAGAAGCATTAAATGCATCTATATATCATCCCTGCAATTACGAAGAAACAGATAAAATCCTTGCATTTGCAGCAGATATTGAGCGTAGAAATGAAGAATTATATAGCATGATGACTGATGAACAAAAGCTTGGATATTACAGTATGATTTACTATCCTGCAAAAACAAGCATTAATCTTGTAAGAATGAATTTATACGCTACAAAGAATGCCCATTATGCTAAACAGGGACGACCTATAGCTAATTATTACGGAAAGCTTTTAGCAGAATGCATTGAAAAAGATAGAGAGCTTTCAAAAGAATTTGGTGAGTTCAGAGATGGAAAATGGAAGGGCATGGAGCTTGAGGAGCATGTTGGATTTACTAAATGGAATGATGATGGCCATGTATATCCAATTAGAATGTATGTTGAGCCAGTTGCAAAGGCAAGACTTAGTGTTTCAAGGGCTGATGATGAGAGAATCTGTGTGAAAAATTATGGCTCACCATCACAAATTATTGTTGATGATTTTATGTATGAGGGTAATGAAAGGGTTAAAATTGAATTAAGCAATGATGGAATAGGAACACTAGATTACTCAATAAACATTGTGGGAGAAAATCTTCCAAAATGGTTATCAATAAGTAAGAAAAACGGAAACATTAAAGACCTTGAGGTCATTGAATTATCCTGCGATAGAAGTCTTTTATCTCTTGAGAAGGATACAGTAGAGCTTCTTGTTGTGGCAGAGGATACTACAGTATCTATTTTGGTGATGGCGAGAAGGGTTGATCAAAATGGTATAGCACCTATGACCTTCCTTCCTGATAATGAGGCAATTGTTATGGAAGCAAAGCATTTTTCAAGTAAGAAGGATGTGGCAGAAGGTGCCTTCCAGATTATTGATAACTATGGAAGAAGCGGAAGTGGTTTAAAGGTTTATCCAACAACTTCGTGGTTTGGTAAGGAAGATGACAAGCCAGAGGTTACATATAGCTTTATGGCTCCAATAAGTGGAGATTATATTGTTGAGATATGGGTAACACCTACTAACTCTCTACGAAATGGAGAATTATTACAGGCTTTAGTATGTGCAAACAACCAGACTAAAACATATGTTATATTAGACGAGAATTATCGTGGTGGAAGCAATAGGGATAAAGAATGGTGTAGAGGTGCTCTTGATCAAATCAGAGTAACTAAAGATACTTTTTCTTTTGAAAAAGGATTAACTAGTATTACAATTGGCGCAATGGAGGCTGGCTTAGTACTAGAAAGGATTGTAATTTATCCAGTTGATAAACCAATTAAGAAATCATATTTAGGACCAAAGGAAAGCTATTTCGTAAAATAAAATATGTGTATTTTGAATATGTATAAGCTACATAATCTAAGGAGAATTAAAGTATCAGAATTATAAAAAATAATGAGGCTTATTTGGCTTTTTCTGTGATGTGGTTTGGGCTTTTTGTACGATAAAAAGGACTTTACTTTTAAAGTAAATAGGCGTAAACTTCACATTGAAAGTTTAAAAAATAAAGAGGAGATGGTTGTTTGGATAATTTAGCAGACACTCTTATAGAGGAGCTCAATTGTGAAACAGTCTTTACAATACCAATCTTCGGAGGCATTCCAGTGTCGGAAGCCGTTGTGGTTACCTGGATTATTATGGGAGTTTTAGTTTTAGCTTCTATTATTTTGACAAGAAATCTCAAGGTACGCAACATTAGCAAGAGGCAGGCAGTTGCAGAAACAATTGTAACTAAGCTTACAGGAATTGTTGAAGGGATGGTAGGAGAAGAAGGTAAGTCGTATGTGGGTTATCTTACTACGGTTTTGGTATTTATTGGTTTTTCCAATATTATTGGACTCTTTGGGTTCAAATCACCAACAAAGGACATGAGAGTAACAATAGCCCTTGCGCTTATGAGCATCATCTTAGTTGAGGCAGCCGGAATATATCATAAGGGTATAAAAGGCTGGTTGCATAAGTTTATCGAACCAATAGCAATTGTAGCACCAATCAACATACTTGAGGTGGTTACTAAGCCACTATCACTTTGTATGCGTCTTTTTGGTAATGTAATAGGTGCATTTGTAATTATGGAGCTTATTAAAACTATAATGCCAGTTGGTTTGCCAGTAGTATTTAGCTTGTATTTTGATTTGTTTGATGGCTTATTGCAGGCATATGTATTTGTATTTTTAACATCGCTTTATTTAGGCGAAGCAATGGAGTAACATTTTTACTACTAACAGAAAAATAAAAACAAAAAGGAGAAAAAATATGGGAACAATAATAGCAATTGGAGCAGGTATCGCTGTTCTTGGAGCACTTGGAGCAGGTATAGGTATAGGTATAGCAACAGGTAAGGCAACAGAGGCAGTAGCAAGACAACCAGAGGCTGATGGTAAAATCACTAAGCTTCTTATTCTTGGATGTGCCTTGGCAGAGGCAACTGCAATTTATGGATTCGTAATTGCGCTTATGATAATAGTAATGTTGAAATAGTGAAAGGCGAGAAATATGTTACAGTTAGAATTTTGGAATATAGCGCTTACTGTAATTAATTTACTTATCCTTTTCGTTTTAATGAGAATCTTTTTGTTTAAGCCAGTTCAAAAGATAATTGCGAAGCGTCAGGAAGAGGCGGACAAGCAGTTTAATGAAGTGAAAGAAAAACAAAATGAAGCCGATGTATTAAAATCAAAATATGAAGAGGCTCTTAGTGAAACTGAAACTGAGAAGAAGAAGGTATTACAGGAAGCTAGAAAAAGTGCTGATGAAGAATATCAGCGTATAGTTAAATCTGCAAGAAAAGAAGCAGAGAAGATTAAAATCGATGCTGAGGCAGATGCAAATAGCCAGAAAGCTCAGATTCTTAAAAATGCAGAGAAAGAAATTGCAGATATGGTTATAGATGCAACAGCGAAGGTTGTTGCCAGTGAGAAGGCAACTTCTAATTCTGCAATATATGATAGATTTTTGAACAAAGCAGGTGATGAATAGTGATACAGAAAACAATGGATTATGCAATGGATTTGTACAATTCGAACATTTCTAAGACTGTATTGACTTCAACAGCTGAATTGTTTGAAATTGTTCCGCAGATTCGAGAACAGTTAGAGAATCCCACAGTAGAGATAGAGAAGAAACACATAGTAATTCAGAAAGTATTTCCTAAAGAAATACGTAATTTCTTGCAGTTACTTTGTGATAATAATGATGTTAATTTATTTGATGGGGTTGTACAAGCATTTAATCAAATTGAAAAAACTCAAAATGCTACCCATTTAGTGGCAGAACTTATATATGTTGATGTACCATCGGATACTCAGCTTATGGGAATCAAAAATTTCATTGAAAAAGAATTCCATACTGATGATGTTGAATTAGAGCTTAAGAATGATCCTTCAATTAAGAGTGGATTTATTTTAAGAGTTGGTGCAAAGGAATATGACTGGAGTGAGCAAGGTCGTATTGAACAGTTTGAGACTAAGATAAAGAGTGGCATTAATTCCAACAGCAAGGAGAATATACTATCTATTCTTCAGGCAAGTATAGATGAATTCGAGCTTGAGATAAAGGATAAAGAGATAGGTGTTGTTACCTGGGTTGGAGATGGAATTGCAAACGTTGATGGAATTGATCATGCCTTTTATGGTGAGATAGTTGTATTTGACTGTGGTGTAAAGGGTATGGTTCAAGATATTCGAGAAGATGAAATAGGTGTTATCTTATTTGGCCGTGATACAGGTGTTAAGGAAGGTAGCCGAGTTGTACGTACTGGAAAGATTGCTGGTGTTCCAGTAGGTGAGGCCTTCAAGGGCAGAATAGTAGATGCTCTTGGTGCACCACTAGATGGTAAGGGCGATATTGCAGCAGATGGATTTAGACCTGTTGAATGTGAAGCACCTGGAATTACAGATAGACAGTCTGTAAATGTTCCTATGGAAACAGGAATTCTTTCAATAGATTCTATGTTCCCAATTGGTAGAGGACAAAGAGAGCTTATTATAGGAGATAGACAAACTGGTAAGACTTCTATTGCCCTTGATACAATTATTAATCAAAAGGGTAAGGACGTTGTCTGTGTTTATGTTGCTATTGGTCAGAAGTCTTCTACAATAGCTAAGTTAGTTAATACACTTAAACAAAATGATGCTATGGATTATACAGTTATTGTTTCTTCAACAGCTTCTGATCCAGCACCATTACAATATATTGCTCCATATGCAGGAACTGCAATTGCTGAGTATTTTATGTACAAGGGCAAGGATGTTCTTATTGTGTATGATGATTTGTCAAAGCATGCAGTAGCTTACAGAGCTATTTCACTTTTGTTGGAGAGATCTCCAGGACGTGAGGCATATCCTGGTGATGTATTCTATTTACATTCAAGATTGTTAGAGCGTTCTAGCAGACTTAACAGTGAAGCTGGTGGCGGTTCTCTTACAGCACTTCCTATCATTGAAACTCAGGTGGGAGATTTATCTGCATACATACCTACTAACGTTATATCTATTACAGATGGACAGATATTCCTTGAGAGTGAGTTGTTCTTTGCAGGTCAACGACCAGCGGTTAATGTTGGATTGTCAGTATCGAGAGTTGGTGGTGCTGCACAGACTAAGGCTATGAAGAAGGCAGCAGGAAGTATAAGAATTGATTTGGCACAATATCGTGAGATGGAAGTATTTACTCAGTTCTCTTCTGACCTTGACGAAGGAACTAAGAAACAGCTTGCACATGGACGTTCTCTTATGGAGTTGCTTAAGCAGCCTATGGGACAGCCATTTACTATGGCAGAGCAGGTTATTATGCTTGTTTTAGCTAATGCACATGTATTTAGTGATATAGAGGTAGACAAGGTTAAGAGCTTTAGAACTGAATTACTTAAATACTTTGCAAGCGAACATTCAGATATTATTAACAGCTTGGATTCTTCAAAGAAGCTTGAGGATGATATCAAAGAGGCAATTATTGATGCTGGAAATGAATTTAAAGCAAACTATGGCCAATTAGAAAATAAAGAAGCACAGATATAGTGTTATCAAACTGGTTTAGTGCCAGTGAAAGGAAGAACTATGGCGAATACTAAGGAAATTCAAAAAAGAATAAACAGTATTCAGGACACGATGAAGATTACTAAAGCCATGTATATGATGTCTTCAATGAAGCTTAGAAAAGCAAAGCAGAAGCTTGAAGACACTGAACCATACTTTTTTGGTTTGCAGGAACAGATTAGAAGTATTCTTTATCATTTTCCTCAGATGCAACATCTTTATTTTGATAACCGAATAAGTGACCTTCAGGAAGAAGTCAAAAGTAAGGGTTATATTGTTATTACAAGTGATAAAGGAATGGCTGGAGCATATAACCATAACGTAATTAAAGAAGCAAAGAGACTCTGTGATGAAACAGAGGATTATACAATATTTGCAATTGGAGAGAATGGAAGACATTTCTTCAAGTCGCAGAAGTACAACGTAAAAGAAGACTTTAGATTTTCGGCAAATAACCCAAGTGTTCATAGAGCCAGAGTTATTGCTGAAAATATTGTACAGTTATACAAGGAAGAGAAGATTGATGAAATCTATATTGTCTATACTAAGATGACTCATGGAATTAAGGAGGAGGTTGAGGTAGCTCAATTACTCCCTCTTAAGACTGCAAGCTTTGTAAAGGCTGAGATGATTGAAGAAGCCAAGAAGGGCTTAAGTGATAATACTTTGGAAGAATTAGATTCGGCAAATGATTATTTTCTTATATATCCTTCCCCTAAAAAGGTATTAGAGAACCTTGTGTATAACTATGTAACTGGTTTTATTTATGGTGCACTTGTTGAGGGCTCTGCAAGTGAGGAAAATGCAAGAATGATGGCTATGCAATCTGCAACTGATAATGCAGAAGCAATGTTAAGAGAGCTATCAATTGAATACAACAGAGTGCGTCAGGCTGCAATTACTCAAGAGATTACTGAGGTTATTGGTGGTGCCAAAGCACTTAGAAACAAGAAAGCAAAAAAGAAGAAACAGCTTACAAGGGTTAAGCAGGTTTAGAGCATATAGCGAGTGAGGTGATATTCGCGTGAACGAGAATATAGGAAGAATAGTACAGGTTTCAGGACCTGTTGTAGACGTAGAATTTAATGGCAAGAATCTTCCCTCAATAAAAGATGCTTTGTATGTAATCTTAGATGGCAAGAAAAAGGTTATGGAGGTATCACAGCATATTGGAAATGGTGTGGTTCGTTGTATAATGCTTGCTGCAAGTGAAGGTTTGTGCAAGGATATGGAGGTTGTTGCTACTGGACAGGGAATATCTGTTCCAGTTGGAGAAAAAACCTTAGGAAGATTGTTTAACGTATTAGGTGATACTTTGGATGGAAAAGGTAGCTTAGAGGATGAAGAGCATTGGTGTATTCATAGAGAGCCACCTACATTTGAAGAACAAAGTCCTGTGGCAGAAATGCTTGAAACAGGAATTAAAGTAATCGATTTGTTAGCACCTTATGCAAAGGGTGGTAAGATTGGTTTATTTGGTGGTGCTGGTGTAGGTAAAACCGTTCTTATTCAGGAGCTAATTAGAAATATTGCTGCAGAAAGTGGCGGATATTCTATATTTACAGGCGTTGGAGAACGTAGTCGTGAGGGAAATGATTTATGGACTGAAATGACTGAGTCAGGGGTTATTGAGAAAACTGCGCTTGTGTTTGGTCAGATGAATGAGCCACCTGGAGCTCGTATGAGAGTTGCAGAAACTGGACTTACAATGGCAGAATATTTTAGAGATGTAAAGCATCAGGATGTGCTTTTGTTCATTGATAATATATTCCGTTTTGTTCAGGCTGGTTCAGAGGTTTCAGCCCTTCTTGGACGTATGCCTTCAGCAGTTGGTTATCAGCCAACACTTGCAACAGATTTAGGAGAATTACAGGAGCGTATTGCTTCAACTACTAAGGGTTCTATTACATCAGTTCAGGCTGTTTATGTTCCTGCTGATGATTTAACAGACCCAGCTCCAGCAACAACCTTCTCACATCTTGATGCAACTACAGTTTTATCAAGAAAGATAGTTGAACAGGGTATTTATCCGGCAGTTGATCCACTTGAATCAACTTCTAGAATTCTTGAGGCAGATGTTGTTGGTGAGGAGCATTATCGAACAGCAAGACGTGTTCAGGAGATTCTTCAGAAGTATAAAGAATTACAGGATATTATTGCAATTCTTGGTATGGAAGAATTATCTGATGAAGATAAGGTAACAGTATTTAGAGCAAGAAAGGTTCAAAGATTTCTCTCACAGCCATTCCATGTGGCAGAGAATTTTACTGGTGTTTCAGGTAAATTTGTTCCTATTGCTGATACAATTAGAGGCTTTAAAGCGATTCTCGATGGTGAGATGGATGAATATCCAGAGGCAGCTTTCTTCAATGTTGGTACAATTGAAGATGTAAAGGAAAAAGCTAAGAGTATGGAATAAGCGAGGTGAATAATATTTGAATACATTTTCGCTAAAAATCTTATCTTGTAACAGAGTGTTTTATGATGGAGAGTGTGAGATTCTTATATTTCCAGGATATGATGGAGAAATGGCAATTATGGCAAATCATGCCCCTATGACATGTGCCATTGAGATAGGTGAAATAAGATTCAGATTACCTGGTGAAACAGAATATCAGCATGCAATCGTATCTTCTGGATTGGTTAAAGTAGAGCATAACAAGGTAGATATATTAGTATATTCTGCTGAAAGACCAGAAGAGATTGATAAGTTTAGAGCTGAGGCAGCTCTAGAACGTGCTAGAGAACAGCTACAACAAAAACAAAGTATTCAAGACTATCATGTATCTGCGGCTTCCATGGCAAGAGCTATGGCAAGATTAAGAGGCGTAAAGGATAGCAAGAAGTTTATGTAAATATGATTTAACAACGGAAGAATTATTTATAGTGATTCTTCCGTTTTGTTAAATCAAAAACAGTTGACTAATTATGGCTGTTATATTTAATGGGATAATAAGCAGTAGTTGTAAGGGGTACCACAATCCAACTGACGTTAGTCCATAGGAAGAATATATACAGTATAGATATAGAATAGCTATACAATAGGTACAGAATATATATAGAAAGGAGATAGTGGCTTAGAATATGCCACGTAATGTAGTATGACAAAATTTGAATTTAAGAGAAATGAATTGTTAGCACAAAAGGTAATTAAAGGACTTGAATCACGTAACATGGAAGGCTTTTATGCACCTGATAAGGAGGCTGCACTTGCTAAAATGCTTGAGTTAATCCCAGAAGGAAGCTCAATTGGATTTGGAGGAACAAAATCAGTAGAACAGATAGGAGGCTTTGCCGCAATCAGTAATGGAAAGTATACAGTACTTGACAGAAACAGAGCAGCCAGTGTAGAAGAAAAGGGGATAATTGAAAGACAGATTTTCTCGGCAGATTATTTCTTAACAAGCGCAAATGCAATTACTGAAGATGGAGTTATGGTTAATATTGACGGAAATTCTAACAGAGTTTCTGCTATTGCATATGGTCCACAGCATGTAATTGTAATTGTAGGGATGAACAAGGTAGTAAAGAGTGTGGAGGATGCAATGAGCAGAGCTAAAAATATAGCTGCCCCAATTAATGCTCAACGTTTTAATTTGGACACTCCTTGCTGCAAAACAGGTGCTTGCTTTGATTGTAAATCCCCTGATACAATATGCTGTCAGACGCTTATTACAAGATTCAGCAGACATAATGGAAGAATTAAAGTTATTCTCGTAAATGAATCATTAGGCTTCTAGACATACACATGGCTAATGAACTATAATTTTCATAATAATTATGGGGTAATATAAGTTTTACAGAAAGAGAAGAATTTATGAATAACATAAATAATAACACAGTCGAAATTAACAAGATGGGTGTTATGCCTATCAAAAAACTGGTATTTAATATGTCAGTTCCAATGATGCTATCTATGTTTGTTCAGTCATTATATAACATAGTAGATAGTATATTTGTTTCTAGAATATCTGAGGATGCACTTACAGCCGTATCTGTAGCCTTTCCATTGCAATAGCTTCTTATTGCAGTTGGAGCAGGAACAGGTGGTAGGTATCAATGCCATGCTTTCTAAGGCATTGGGAGAAAAGGATTCTAAGAAGGCAAATAAAACAGCCTGTAATGGTGGATTTATTTATGTATTAAGTTACTTAGTATTTCTTGTACTTGGATTAACTGTTGTAAGAAGCCTTTACGAAGGTCAGGTTGATGAATCAGGTGCACAGATAGTAGAGTTAGGTGTAGACTATTTAAGTGTAGTAATGGTATTTTCATTTGGACTATTTGCACAGTTTTTCTTTGAACGATTGCTTACATCTACTGGAAAAACATTTTATAGTATGATTTCACAGCTTAGGATGACAAGCGGGAATCCTCGGTTCTTCAAGTGCCGAGATGAAAGCGTTAAGTCCAATCGTATGCGAAAATGATATTGTTGAATAAATGTATTAAATTGCCCATTTGCATATATGAACGCATATATGAATGGACAATTTTTTTTGATAAAAAACGAACATATATTCGATTTCTTGTTGATGTGGAGTCGAAAATATGATATACTATATACATGAAAGATGGTCTGATGAATTCAAGAATCTGTGCGTATGATGTGAAGTTTGCCAAATACAGAAAGAAGCTTTTAAACCATGACATAAGGAGGAATACTATGCTGTTATCGCGTAAAACGTTTGTAAAGCTGAACGAGAATGAAGCTAATATTATCGGACATTTATGCTATGCAGCATCAAAGCTTTG